>JBCCCC010000053.1:0-20411 GCA_039033695.1 Pseudomonadota bacterium
CCCATCGTCGTGTGCTTGTACGTATGCTCGTCGAACGCCACATCACGCAGTCGCTCAATCAGTTTCTGAATCGGGTTCGAGTAGTTCTTCAGGTACTCGCCCTTGACGGCCAAGGCCTCAGTCCTGAAGTCCTCCTCGGAGTATTTGAGATTCATGAACCGATCTGCTTCCAGCTCAATCACCTTCTCAAGGTCGTCCTTGGTGAAGGTAATGTGATAGTTCGTGTAGTCGTCGGTGGTATAGGCGTTTTGATCAGCACCCGCCTTTTGCAGGATACTGCCGTACACATCGGACGGGTACGTCTCCGTACCCCGAAACATCATGTGCTCGAAGAAATGCGCGAAGCCGGACTTACCTGGCTCGACTTCGTTTCTCGACCCCGTCTGCACCGGAATCTGAATCGTAACGATGTCAGGAAAATCGGTCTTGACGATGATCACACGCAGGCCGTTGTCCAGCTCGCGCATCAAGTAAGGCATGTCAAAAATACGCCGCTCGTCGGCGTTGCTCAAATCAGCACCTGTTGTAATCGGTTCTGCTGGCGCTTGGTTTGCGGGCTTCGTACAAGCCGCCACAAATAGCGCGAAAACAACGATGATCCAGTTCTTCATTCGGTAGCTCCGAGGCGTTCATGCCAGCATTTCAAGGCGGCAATGCTACCGCAAGGCCCTGGTGTTTTCGACCTTCTGCTCGCGCGCACGGGAGCGTGCAGTCGAGATGCCAGTCGCGGCGCGGATCGTGTCATAATGAGCGCGCCTGGCAACGAGGGGGTTCCCATGAACGCGATCAGACGACGCGCTGCTACTGCGATTGCACTGTTCACGCTGTGCACGAGCGCCGCTGCATCCGATGAGCAACAGCTGACAGACTTGCTCAACGAGTTTCTTGCTGGCGCCACTCGCGGCGATGTGGCAACGCATGAGCGCTTCTGGGCAGATGATCTCATCTACACTTCATCATCGGGTGTGCGCACCGACAAGGCGCGCATCGTTGAGGGCATGCGCAACGCAGGAGACCCAGCGACACCGCCCGCCATCATCTACAGTGCCGACGACATCGACGTGCGCCTTTTCGGCACAACGGCGATCGTCGCCTTCCGACTTGTGGCAACGCCGGCCGACTCGGGCGAGAACACTCGCGCGGCACCGGTCACCTATTACTTGAACACAGGCACCTTTCTGAAACGTGATGACCAATGGCGCGCCGTCGCCTGGCAAGCCACGCGAGTCCCACTAAATTGACGCAGTCACGATCAGATATTCTCAAGATTGCCACTGTAAATCACTGTGCCTAGCGAAGCGGCACCAAGATTAAGGACCCACACATGAAACTACCGATCCGACTCGCGACGCTATGCTTCCTCGGTTTGGCGGCTGGCTGCAATTCGCCGGGCACTGACGAATTAGCCGCGATAGATGCAGACAAGGCCGACATGATCGTCGTCAATGCTAACGGCTACACGATGGCCGGTGATGCGCTGGCGAGGTTCGAGACACTCGTCATCGACGATGGCAAGGTAATTGCCCGCGGCGACGCCTCCCTTGCCGATCAATACAATCCGGCAACGACGCTTGATGTCGGCGGCAGGACAGTGCTGCCCGGGCTCATTGACGCGCATGGACATGTGTCGAGCCTCGGCAAACTCCGACAGACTGTCGATCTTGCCGGCATCGGCAGCCTCGACAGTACACTAGGCGTCATCGCGACCTATGATCGGAGCCTCGGCGACGATACCCAGTGGCTGATCGGGCGCGGCTGGAACCAGGTGCTTTGGACCGAGAAGCGATTCCCTACGGCAAAAGACCTCGACGGCATCGTTGGCGAGCGACCAGCTTTTCTGAACCGAATCGATGGGCACGCGGCCTGGGCAAATACGGCTGCATTGCAATTGGCTGGCATCGATGACAACACGCCTGACCCGGACGGCGGTAAGATCATCCGCGATGACAACGGCAAGGCAACCGGCGTGTTGATTGATGCCGCGATGTCGCTCGTCCAGGCTGTCGTTCCGCCCGACGATACCGCAGCGCAGCGGGATCACCTACGTGTTGCAATGTATGAGCTCGCAGCGTTGGGCGTGACCGGCGTGCATGATGCTGGTGTCTCGGCGACTGAGGTACGCCTGTATCAGGAGCTCGCAGACAGTGGCGAGATGGCCATTCGCGTTTCTGCCATGCTCGGCGGTTTGGAGGTCTTGGAGGCGTTCGATGGACCCATCCAAGGCTACGCCGACGACCTGTTCGAGGTAACTAGCGTCAAGCTGTATGGCGACGGTGCCCTGGGTAGTCGCGGCGCGGCGTTGATTGAGCCTTACTCGGACGACCCAGGCAACGTCGGGCTGTTGTTTGCCCAGGAGCAAGAGATGGCCGCCGCCATCCGGGCCGCGCATGAGAAAGGCCTGGCCGCCAATATTCACGCTATCGGTGATCGTGCCAATGAGATGGTACTCAATGCCTTTGCAATGGTGAATGATGGCAAGCCGTCGGCGTTCAACGACCGCATCGAGCACGCACAGATTGTGACGCTCGAAGACATCAAGCGCTTCGCAGAGCTCGACATCATTGCCTCATTCCAGCCTACGCACGCGACCAGCGACATGAATATGGCGGAAGACCGCGTCGGCAGCGAACGCATCCTCGGTGCCTATGCCTGGCGACGCATGCTTGACGCCGGTGTGCGAATGGCCGCCGGGTCTGACTTCCCCGTTGAGAAGCCAGAGATGTTTGACGGCTTGTATGCGGCGGTCACGCGTAAGGACAAGAATGGCAGACCCCCTGAGGGCTGGTATCCTGACCAGGTACTCACGCGCGAAGAAACGCTTGCCGCATTCACGACATGGGCCGCCGATTCTGTTGGCCAGGGCGACCGTATTGGTGAGCTCAGCGATGGCTACTGGGCTGACTTCATCGTGATCGATCGAGACTACTTTGAGGTACCCGAAGCCGAGATCTGGCAAATTCAGGTTGAGCAGACGTGGGTTGCTGGGCGTCAGATAAGCGCCACACGCTAGCGCGCTGGCAAAGGAATCAACATGCTCATTGAACAAATCTGGGTCGACAACGACTATCGCAACTTTAACTACTTGATTGCCTGCGGCGAGACGGGCGAAGCGCTGGCCATTGATCCACTGGATTTTCGCAAGTGTCTGGATGTCGCCCGTCGCAGAGACTGGGACATCACGCAAATACTGAACACGCATGAACACCCAGACCATATTGGTGGCAATAAGGCAATGGTGTCTGCGACGGGAGCAAAAATCATTGCGCATGAGAAAGCCGGCGACAAAATTCGTGGTATCGATCGTGGCGTTGGCGCTGGCGATGTGATCAAGGTGGGCAAGAGCGTGGAGCTCGAGTGTCTGGACACACCAGGGCACACCATGTGCCACATCTGCCTGTTGGCACACGGCGATGATCCGGCGCTATTTAGTGGCGATACGTTGTTTAATGCGGGCGCGGGCAATTGCCACAACGGCGGCCACCCTGAAGCGCTGTATCACACCTTCGAGACCCAACTGAGCCGCCTATCGGAAGACACCCGTCTGTTTCCAGGCCATGAATATCTGGGTGCCAACCTCGGCTTCACCTTGGATCGTGAGCCTGGCAATGAGACCGCAAGAGCATTGCAACAGCAAATTGAAGGCATGGATGAAAACGACCCGGTCGTGACGACACTGGGCCAGGAGCAACAGATCAATACATTCTTCAGGCTGACCAACAGCGAGATCATTGAGCGCTTGCGCGAGCGGTTTCCCGACTTGCCGACGAACCCGGATCCGGAGGCCGTATTCCTGAAGCTTCGTGAGCTGCGAAACAGCTGGTAGAGGCTAGCCTGGCTCGACCGACCATAGCGTACAAAGCGCCTGAAACGACTCAACGGCGCGTGCCAGGGCACTGCGTTCTTCGCGTGCCATCGGCCGCCCGAGATAGGCGTCCAGCAACCAGCGTGTCGCCGATGCTGACAGCTCGTGCCAGGCGATGACAGCGGCGAGGTCAAACCATCGTTCACCAGGGCTCGCGAACTCCCAATCGATCAGCTGCACAGGCCGCGTATTCAGAATATTGCTGTACAAGAGATCTCGATGGCAGAGCACGTGTTGCTGCTCGGCCAGCGATTCGTGCTGACCGACAAGACTGGCCAGACCAGCCAGCGTCGCGGTAGCGTTGTTGCCTGCACGACGCAAGTAACACGCGGCAGCTTCAGTCAGCGAATAGCCGCCAAGACTTTCGGGTAACGGCAGCGCATGCAACCGTTGCAAGCAGGCCGCAAGCGCCTCGAGCGCCGGCTTCTCGACGAGTTGTTGTGCATCAAAGCTGCCAACGGCGACGAAATCAGTCAGCAAGATGCCAGCGTCGGAGTCTGCATGGACTATGGCAGGCGATAGCCCCGCGTCGGCGGCGAGCTGATGGATACGAAGCTCTCTTGCATGATCGGTCACGGGCGCACCGAACCCCACGCTGTGCAATCGGCACACGACGCGACTGCCGGCGAGATCGAGCAAAAATGCCGAGTTACTTATTGTGTCGAACTCGCGCAGCACTTCAGGGTACACGCCCGTTGCCCGTTCAATACGTGCGAGCACGTCAGTGAGCGCCTGCGAGGTCATTCGGGTAGCGCCTGCTCATCCGTTCGCAGGAAGCTGCGACGCCAGGCCAGGTAACCGAATGGGATCATCGCAATATAGATGACAAACAGCAGTGCCGTGAGCACGAGCTCCTTTTGCAGAAACAACCACACGGACACGACATTGATGACCAGCCAATACCACCAGTTCTCCAGCACTTTTCGCGCCGTCAGCCAGGTAGCCCAAACCGCGGTCCAGCTGGTGAAACTGTCCGCATAGGGGTAGGCCTGCGGCGTGTAGCGAGCGAGCAAGAGGCCGCTGATGCCGATCAGGACCGCAATGACCAGGATCGCAGTCGCATGCCAGCGAAGTGCCAGGACGCCGACAGGGCGGCTTGGCATGGCATGCTCGCGACCCTTCAGCCAATAATAGAATCCGTAGATGGCCATCAGCAGGTAAAACACGTTTAGCGCGCTTTCCATAAACAGGGCTACATCGAAAAACAACCAAACATAAATGCCAGTGCTCACAAAAGCGCACGGCCAACACCAGATGGATTGCCGGATTGCCAGGACCAGATAGGCCACGGCCAGTACAACGGCGATGATCTCAAAACTGTCTTGAGCCTGCCATTGTGCCAGGATCAGCTCGAACACAAACGCTACAACGCCAGCAACTTGAACACGAAGACACACTTGCCGTGACGTTCAAACGACACGCGAATCTCTTCGGTCAAAGCAGCCATCAGCACGTCGTACTCGCCGGTGACCTGGGTGCTCATCGGATTGGTCACGACATCAATCGCGGCGTGCGCATTGAGACGCTCGATGACATCGTCGATGGGTGGAATAAAGTCATCCGCGAGCGGGTACAAACTAATATCGGCGCGTGCGAGCATTACCTGTCTCCTAGTACTGCCAGTCGATGCTGACACCAAACTGGCGCGGGTCGCCGAGGCGCAGATACAGTGTATCTTCAAACGCCGGTGGCTCGTTACCAAAGAAGAATCCGCGAACGGCGTATTGCTCATCGAGCAGGTTACGACCCCAAACACTCAGCTGCCAACGATCGCCGCGGTAACCGAGCTTGCCGTTCAGTAATTCGTAGGCCTGCGAACGCTGATCATGGCTATTGGAAAAATAGAACGCATCTTTACCGTTGACATCGAGCCGCGAGAACCAACCCTCCGGATGTTGCCACTCGAGACCGACCGCGAAGGTATAGCCCGGCGCATGCGCCTGTTCGCGTCCGGACAAATCTGTATCCGGCGTCACAAAGTCGTCAAAGGTCGCATCCAGCAGTCCGAACGTCGTGCTCAGTGTCCAACGCTCGCCCAGCGCATACTGCCCCACGAACTCAAGCCCCAGGTTCTGGCCGCTGGCAGCGTTATCCTGGAAGAACACAAACGTTGATGGGTCATTCGGTACGAGCTGAAACGAGGTATCAACCTGTTGATCGCGACGCTCCGCGTAAAATACGGTCAAGCGCGTAGAGCCGTTCGCATGCTGCCAGCGCATGCCGGCTTCAAGGTTCCAGAGATACTCAGCGGCGAACTCGCGGCGCCCATCGGGTACCGCACCGAGATTAAACCCACCCAGTTTGTAGCCACGTGATGCTGAAAGATACGCGGAGGCATTTCCGCCGATTGGTTGCGTCAGACTAATATGACCACCCAACGCAGACTCGCTCGTCGATGTATTCAACGGTGAGTCATCCTGATAGTCGGTGCTGCGCCGCTCCGCACGCAAGCCAACCGATAGTGCACGGCCGTTAGCGAATTGCGTATCCAGTTGTGCGAACGCGGCAGCGTTGGTGGCACGATAATCGCTGGTCAACAGAGATTCCGACGCGGACGGCGCAAACGTACCGTCTGTGAATACGCCCTCATCAGTAGACAACAGGTTTTCATCAAGCCTGAGGGCGTAGATCCCCAAAAGCCAATCGGTCGTGTCACTGAAAAGCCGGCTGCCTTCGCCGGACTGCAGACGGAATTCCTGATTGACCGTATCGCGCTCTCGAAGACGACGGGAGGTGAAGTCGTAGTCGGGTGCGAATGGTGCGTCGGCAGGCGGCGCGAAGAAATCAAACCAGTACGACTGGTTGCCCCAATCCGCATCGAATCCGAAATCGATGTCCGAGCTTGCAACGCCGGTCACGCTAGTCAGCGTCCACAGCGCATCGCGCTCGTGACTTGCACGCGCGCTGAATGCAACGGAACGTTGCGCGTCACGACCAGGCCGGTCGGAAAATGTCGTGAAACCGTTGTCCAATGCGAACGCATCGTAACCATTGTCCTGATCGACCAGCAACGTCGTCACATCAATACGCGTCGCGTCCGTCGGCTGCCAAGCCAGGCGTAACCGTGCGAAGTCCTCATCACGTCCATTCGTATCGTCAAGCCCGCTGAACCCATTGTCACGAAAACCATTGGACTCAAATTGCTGAGCGCTGAGTCGATAGCCCAACGTCTCACTGATTGGCCCACCTAAAGCGAGCGCGACAGAGCGCAGGCCATCGCCGCCGACGGACACACGCGCACGCGCATCAAACGTCTCAGTCGGCGCAGCGCTGCGCATGACGATCAGGCCAGCCAGTGCATTAGCACCGTAACGGGTTGGCTGCGGGCCCAACAACACCTCGACACCGGCCAAGTCCCAAGTGCTGGCGATGCCGCCGATTCCAGAGAAATCAATATCATCAATGATGACCCCAACCGACGGATTGGGTGCGCCTTCATATTGACTACGCTCACCAATGCCGCGCAGCTGGAAATAGCGCGCTCTGTTTGTACCCCCTGACCAATTCAAGTTGGGTACCAACGTACTCAGTTCCTCGAAGTGCGTGACCGCCGCGTCTTCGATCGTCGCTGTGTCGATGATGACGACGCTTGCCGGCACATCTGCCAAAGTACGCTCACGCAAATCACCCGTGACGACGATTTCGTCGAGCGGCTCCGCCTGCACGGTCACTGAAAGGCCAAAAGCAAAATACGCCGCGAATGCGGCCAAACGATAAGATGTCATGACATCGCTCCCTACGCCGGCATGACCCGGGTCAGGTTCTAAGGGTTCTCGCCCGCTGCACCATGCAACGTTAGAATCTCAGGCCAGTCTGGCCACCCCTGTGATGCCTCCAATGATAGCGAAAATGTGAGCAACGCGAAGCCTAGATTTCGCGCTCTCTCCACGCGAGCAGGATATTGGGGAGCGCGAGCGAGGCGAACAGCAATACAAACATCAAGTCAAACCACTGCTCGGAGCTTAGCGTCTGCGCAATACCAGACTTTGCCATCAGGCTAAGCACGATATGCAGGATCATGATGGCCGAAATCATTGCAGCGACCCCAACGTGGGTCCAACGGTAGATATCGCCGCGCAACATTTTCATGCGCTCATCGACATAGCGATCAGGCAGGTCGACGATTTTTCGCACGGCCACTCGAAGCCCGATGTAGGTCGCAATGAAAACCAGCAGCGCGATCAACGAGATGACCGGCGCGTCGGAAAACCCAGCCGCGGCGTACGCGACCAACGATACGACGCAAAACACACACAACAGCCTGCGTGTGCTGTGGCTGCGCAACCAAGGCGCATGTTCGCCGTATAAAGCGTGCTCGGCCTCTTTCGCCAGAACATCCTCTGACTTGAACGGTTCTTTCATCATTTATTTCCTCTCGATTTTGCAGCCGCGACCAGTAACTCGCTCATCGGTTTGAATGCGTGCAGCGAGAACACCGCCTCGACGGGCAACTCAAAAAGCGCCGCGATTCGCAGCGCCATCACCAGGCTTGGCTTGTACTCACCGCGCTCGAGATAGCCAATGGTTTGGTAGTGAACGCCCACCGCGTCCGCAAGCTCCCGCCGGGTCATTCCACGGTCGGTCCGAAGTGCAGCGAGCCGGTTGTAAACCGGGGGCTCTGCGCCTTTGTTAATCCTAGCCATAGATCGAAATATAGCATTAATACTATATTTTGGTCAATAGTTAGCATGTATTGTGGTTTGATTACCTCGGCGAGCCGCTCGGGTGGCAATGAACGCCTGGCGCGATGGCAATCACCAGCTTGATGCGGCCATGCGCAAGACTTGCGCAATCAGCGACCATTCAAGAGCGGCCTTACCGCGGATCGATTGTGAGCCGTCGGCGTTGCTGCGATCGGTCAGTGCTTGCCGACCTTAGTCATTGTCTTTCGGCGGTGGCAGCAGCGTAACCAGGCTCGAGGTGTCCCATCGCGCGCCACCGTTAGCGACAACCTTTGCATAGTATTTGTCGACGAGCTCAGTCACGGGCAGCGATGCGCCATTGCGCTCTGCTTCATTCAACGCAAAACCGAGATCTTTTCGCATCCACTCGACAGCGAAACCGTGCTCGAATTCGCGCGCTGCCATCGTCGCCGCACGATTGTCCATTTGCCAGGACTGTGCGGCACCGCCGCCGATCACATCGAACACCGCGGCCGGATCCAATTGGGCGCGCTCGGCGAAGTGCAACCCTTCGGAAAGCCCTTGCACCAAACCCGCAATACAGATCTGGTTGACCATTTTCGTCAGCTGACCCGTGCCCGCGTCGCCCATACGGCGGAACGTCTTCGCATAACAGCTCGAGACTGCTTCGACGGAACGGCAAACTGCTGCATCGCCGCCGGCCATCACCGTCAATACACCGTTGACCGCGCCTGCCTCTCCGCCAGAAACCGGCGCATCCACAAACCCGATGCCAGCTTCTTGCGTCGTGGCGAACAACTTGCGTGCCATGTCGGCCGAGGTAGTCGTATGATCCACGAGCACGCTGCCGGGATGCATGCCAGCCAGTGCACCATGCGGACCCGTAACGACCGCCCAGATATCCTGGTCATTGCCCACACAGGCAAACACGAGCTCGCATCCGGCCGCAGCCGCGGCCGGGCTTGCTGCCGACTCACCATCAAACTCGGACAACCAGCGTGCGGCTTTGCTTGCCGTTCTGTTGTACACGGTAACCGCGTGCCCGGCCTTGGCCAGATGGCCGGCCATCCAATATCCCATGACACCCAGGCCCAGAAACGCAACCTTCATGTCTCACCCACCGTGGCAACGTCCATTAGCGAATATCCATCGCGCTGACCGGCTCGGACAAGATGCGCTCAAAGCGTTGCCAGCGCTGTGCAGTATCGGCGCCGTCACGCTCAATGTAGTCGGCAACAAGGTCCTTGCCCAGGTTGTAGTTGATGACATAGCTGCGATAGGTATCAAAAAAACGCACGCGCTGCGCCGCGCGTTCGGGCGTATTCAGTGCAAACGTAACGAGCCACTCAACCGTCTCATCACGCGACTTATCACCATTCAGATAGTCACGCGCTGCCTCGTTGCCAGCATACGAGAGCTCTGCGAGCAGTGCAGTCAATGCGTAGTAGCCATCCGCCTCGTCTGCATCCAGCCCGGCGAGTGGAAACAGCACATCGCGCTCGAATGCGATGCGTTCATCGCCCGGGAACGCGAGGTCAATGCCATAATTGGCCGAGCCTTCTGCGATCAAGGATTGCGGACTGAACAACGGGTACAGCGAGTACTCGACCCAACCACGCGCTTGAGCCAAGTCACGCTCGAGTAGCGCATTGTATGTGTGATGACCCGGATACCCCTCGTGACAACCCAAATCCACCGCGCGGCTAATCTGCGTCGGAAAGTCGGTGTTGATTTGGATCAGGCTTATTGCACCACCTTGATACCAGTTGTAACCCGACCAGGGTTTGTCGTTGACGTACTCAATGGTGAATGACTCATCGGCCGGTAAGTCGATCCAAGCAAGAGCGCGTTTGCGACACTCCGCCATCGCCGCTGCAAACACCACATCCAGCTTGTCCGCGGGGATCTCAAAGCGGGACGTGAAAGCATCAACGCGTTCCGGCAACGGCGCCTCACCCGGCAATGCTGCATCGATGCCCGCCAAAATGGCTGCGAAATGCGCATCGTCGTAGTCCGGCGCCACCGCACCGAACAACGCGAGCGACTCTTCGTCGAACGTCATATATTGCTGCTGGTTAATCGCCACCCTCGCCCGCAAAGCGGTCAGGCGCTCCTGCAGACCCACCGCTCGGCGCGAATCACTTGTCGCGCTAACCTGTGTTTGCAGCAATTGCGCCTGGGCATCAATATCCTCAAGGCTCCATCCGGTCGCCTCGGCTTGTGTCCTCAGGGCTTCCGGGCCGGAGTAGGCATCGACATGGCTGGCATCGTGTACGCCCATCGCCAACTCCAGGACGACATAATGTGTCGCCAGTTCATCCAGCGATATCACAGCGTTTTGCGGCGCCGAAACACCTTTCGGGCCGCAACCCGTTATCAAGGCCACAATAACTATGATCAACACACGCATGACATCGCCCCAAAAAAATCTGCCGGCAGTATAGCGCGTGCAGCCCAAAGTGGCTGCCCGCCTAAAGACGGCCGTGTAGAATCGCATGACACCACAAAGGAAACCGCCATGAAACATCGTATTCTCGTTGCCGCGCTCACGGTTGCAACGGCACTTTGTGCCCATGCCGGCGACGCGCCGCTGTCCGTCGCCGACTATTCGGCGAGGCCGAAAGTCATGAATATGATTGTTGAGAAACGCCTCGAAACCGTGCTACCGAGAATGATGCGTGAGACCGGTATCGACATGTGGCTGGTGATCGCGCGCGAATACAATAACGATCCGGTGTTCCTGTCGCTAGTGCCGAAGCCACGGTTCACCGCACGGCGCACAACGATGCTGATGTTCTACGATCGTGGCGAAGGCGCCGGCGTGGAACGCCTGACCATCAGTCGCTATCCGCTCGGCACAATGTACGAGGCGGCCTGGGAAGGCGGTGAACTCGACGAACAATGGCAACGGTTGGGAGCACTCGTTGCCGAGCGCGACCCAAAGAATATAGCGATCAACGTCAGCGACACCTGGCCGGTCGCCGATGGGCTGAGTCATCACCTGCATCAGAAGCTGACCGCTGTGCTGGATGCGTCGCTGAGCGCCAGACTCACCTCGTCGGAAGCACTAGTCGTGCGCTGGATGGAAACGCGCATCGATGACGAGGTCGCTGTCTGGCAGCGCGCCGTCGGGCTGGCACGGCAGACGATTGCCACCGCATTCAGCGCCGAAGTCATCACGCCAGGCGTTACAACGTTAGGCGATGTGGCCTGGTTTATTCGCAGCGAATTCGAGCGCCATGGCCTGGCGCCATGGTTCCACCCCGACGTTAACCTGCAACGACCCGGCAAACCCTATCCGGCAGACGCCGACTTCTTTGGTGAGTACGAAGCCGGTCTGATCATCCAGCGTGGCGATGTGTTGCACACCGACGTCGGCCTTTGCTATCTCGGGCTGTGCACCGACACCCAGGAAATGGGGTATGTGCTGCGCGTCGATGAGAACGACGCGCCCGCCGGACTACGAGACGCGCTGGCAGTGGGCAATCGTTGGCAGGACATACTGACCGGAGCATTCAAGACAGGGCGCACCGGCAACGAGATCCTGGCCGAAGCCCAGCGTCAACTGGCACGCACCGACATCGTGTCGTCGATCTACACGCATCCGCTAGGTCTGTATGGGCACGCGCCTGGCCCGACGATTGGCATGTGGGACAACCAGGGGCCCACGCCGGGCCGCGGCGACTGGCCGCTACACGCAATGACCGGCTATGCGATAGAAGGTAACGTCAAAGTCGCGGTGCCGGAATTCGACGACCAACTGGTACAAATGAAGCTTGAGCAAAGCGCACTGTTCGACGGCGATGAGGTGATTTATCTCGCGGGCAGGCAAACGCGATTACACTTGGTGCGCTAAGCTGGCAATCCGTCAACTGCTCTAACCGGCGCTCAACATGTCGCTCGCCTACAGTACCCGCCAACCGTGCGATCACTATGCCAGTCAGGCTCGCGGCGCCACGCCGTGCTCCCCTGCCGCACAACGTTGGGTTCTGGTGTTGTCGGTTATGGGATCGAGCTTGGCGTTTATCGAAGGCTCGATTGTCAATCTGGCGCTGCCATCGTTACAGACCGCGTTTGATCTTGATGCCAAGGCAGTGCAATGGATCGTCAATGCATACCTGCTGACGCTCTCGTCACTGTTACTGGTCGGCGGCGCCGCAGGCGATCGGCTTGGGTTGCGTCGCGTGTACGCCGGTGGCCTCGCACTGTTCGGTGGAGCATCCGCTGCCTGCGGGTTGGCCATAAATGCCGACATGCTGATTGTGTTTCGCGCATTGCAAGGTGTCGGCTCGGCGTTTCTGGTGCCAACCAGCCTCGCACTATTGAACGTCTACTTCGAACCGTCAGACCGGGCGCGGGCGATTGGCATCTGGGCCGGCGCATCGGCATTGACGACAGCAGCTGGCCCCTTGTTTGGTGGCGCGTTCGTCGACTGGTTCGGCTGGCGCTCGGTGTTCCTGCTAATCGCTCCACTCTCATTCATAACACTGGCGCTAGCGCTTGCCCGGATCCCCAATAGACCCGCTGGGGCATCCGAATCGCTGGACGTCGTCGGCGCGGTGCTCCTGATGGTAAGCCTTGGACTGCTTACCTATGCACTGGCCGGGAGCGGCAGCTCAGCCATGACAGCGACGGTGGCAGTTTCAGGCACGCTCTCGTTGATTGTGTTTGTGGTTTACGAGGCGCGCACAAAAGTCCCGATGCTGCCGTTGACACTGTTCAGGTCAACCTCGTTTTCTGGTGCCAATGTGATGACCCTATTGCTCTATTTTGCGTTGGGCGGCGCGCTGTATTTCATACCGTTCAATCTCATGCAGGTTCAGGGCTACAGCGCGATGCAGGCCGGCGCGGCCTTCTTGCCGCTCACACTCATGCTGGGTCTGGGATCTGTGCTTGCCAGCAATCAACTCAAGCGTTATTCGCCGCGCGGGCTGTTGACACTGGGCGCGACGCTCACCGGCGTTGGCTTTGCGCTGCTCATGCGACCTACCATTACCTCGAGCTACATCATTGATTGGCTGCCCGGGATTGCGCTGATCGGATTTGGTATGACCATGTGCGTGGCACCACTCACCACAACAGTTATGGCGTCCATCGGCGAGTCGCATTCAGGTACTGCCTCAGGCATCAATAACACCGCCGCGCGTCTAGCCGGGCTCATCGCCATCGCCGCGCTTACCTCACTGGCCGGCATCCTCTTTGAGCAGCAACTGGTTCAAACGATCGAAAACGTGCCGCTCAACGCCGCCACAGCAGATCTTCTCATCAGCCACGCCGGCGACCTCGGCGGCCTCATCGAACGCGCACCTACGGCGGACCTGAGAGATAAGCTGAGCCTGGCATACGTCTGCGTGTTCCGCAGCATAATGGCAGTGTGCGCGGTCCTCGCCGGTGCTGCCGCGGCAGTAGCATGGTTCACGTTGCCGGCGGGCAAGCCAACGAAAGCGGCAAGTTGATTTCAGCGACCGATCACGGTCGAAAGCAGTCAATCGTCTGCAATCTTCGGTAGCCCTCTGGGAGCAAGCCCGAGTGCCGCGCTTTACTTCACGAGTGACCCGAAACAGGCTGCGCAGGCCTGCGTACCGACCTTGTATGCAAGACACGTAAGGTCGACCGTTCGCAGCGGTGATTCGTCACGCCGCCACGCCAGAGACTATATGAGTCGAAAATACTGAAGCGCTGCAGCGGCGATCGGTTGGCCCCACTCCTGAACAAAGTGTCCGGCATCGGGCACTTCCAGCGGCTCTGAGCACCCGCGAATGCCTTCCCGTAGTGCCTGCATCACGGACGGCCCCAAAACAGGGTCTTGCATGCCAACTGCCATGAACGCGTCCCCTCGCCAGTCTCCCGCCCAGAACCTGCGTGCGGCAAGCGAGGTGTCGACGCCTTCGGATGCACTTGCGCTCAAGCGCTCGCTGCCAGGCTCCTGCAGCATCACCAGTTCCGGAAACCGCCGCACGCCTGCCTTATAGCTGCTGTCCGGAAACGGCGCATCGTAGGCTGCAACTTCAGCAGGCTTCAGAATCGGCGTTGCGCGTTTCATTAGGCCGCCTACGTCCAAGTCCGGATTCGCGCGATTGTACGCACGCCATTCGGCAAAGCCCTTACCCGCCGGCTCGCCGGCAGGCAATGCTGTGTTCATGACCAGCAGCCGCGTATACCGCTCAGGCGCTGCCATTGGTAAGGTCAAGCCGAGAATACCGCCCCAATCCTGGACCACAAGGCAAACATCCGTTAGCGCAAGATGCTCGACCAGCGCAAGCAGCGCATTGCGGTGAAAGTGGTACGTGTAAACGCCGTCGTCGACTGGCTTGTCGGAGCGGCCAAAACCAAAAAGATCCGGCGCTACGACTCGGTAGCCGGCTTCAAGGAAGACTGGCGCCATCTTGCGATAAAGATAAGACCAGCTCGGCTCACCGTGCAGGCACAAGAAGGTCGCTGCCTCGCGCGGCCCCTCATCCAGCCAGTGCATTCGAAGCCCTTCGTAACCAGGCAAGCTCTCGGTGTAATGTGGTGCATAAGCGAAGTCCGGCAAGTCGGCGAACCGCGACTCTGGCGTTCTTACAGCGTCAATACTCATCTCACCTCTGACCTCGATCAATCCATTCCCTGACAGCCTTCGCGAAACGATGCGGCGCTTGGCGATCCGTGCGCAAATACAACGATGGTTCGATTAGCTCCAGCTCGATCAGCCACCACTGATCTGCGTCACCGCGCACCAGATCAACACGCGCATACAGCGGCGTAGCTTCCAACACGGACATCACGCGATCAGCCATGCTACGCATATCTGAGGGCGCCGCAATCGCGCTAATCAAACCGCCGAATTCTTCCTGAACGCGAAAATCGCCTTGCTGTGGTTTCTTGACGATAGCGTGGGAGAACTCACCATCGAAGTAGAATAGCGAGTACTCGCCCTCAGCAATAATATCGGCGATAAACGGCTGCCACATCCAGGCACCGCTCGCATGTGCCTGGACAATCTCTTCGCGAGTCGCTGCATCCGCGTCGCTCGAAAGGCGATAGGTGCGTTCCGCGCCGGCGCTAATGACCGGCTTGATCACACACTCGCCTGCATGCGCTGACAACAACCGGTCGAGCATAGCGGCGTCAAGGTTACGACCGAACGTTGTTGGCACGGTGGCCACCCCTTGCTCAGCCAGTCCGGCCAGGTAGTGCTTGTCCATGTTCCAACGCATCATAGGCAATGGGTTGGCCAGTCGTGTTTGTTGATCGATCGACTGGAGTGCAGCAAAAAAGGCTTCTGGCGCACGCTGATAGTCCCAGGTCGAGCGCACGATGACCGCCGCATAGGCTGCCCAGTCAACATCTGTGCGACGCCAACTCAGTGTATCCACGACCAGGCTGGCGTCAGCAAACGCAGGCAACGCCAAATCGTCGTCGCAGACATATCCATCCATTGAGTCCTGAGACAGAAAGACGATGCGCTTAGGATCAGATTTTCTCGACGCCACCGAAAGCCTCCAGTAATTCGTCTAACAAACGCCCCAGCTGCACGGCCATCACCGCGAAGTCCTGGTCAAACGAGCCCACGACATCGTCTGCCTCACCGTCGCCATGATCAGTAATTTTCGCCTCAAAGCGCAGCCGCCGCATTGCAAAGTCTGCGGACAGCACGAACCGAATCGCTTCACGCCAGCAGATCGCGAGCTGGGTAACGCGCTTGCCTGCATCCAGGTGCGTCAGGACCTCGCGGCTATCGATATCCTGATAACGACAGCGCACGACATTGCGTGCTTCGCGCGTATTTTGCAGCTCTATTTCCTCGCCAAGCTCGAAACCCGTTGGCACGCGGTTCTTGATCCAGCGTGTCATGACATCGGCGGCATCGCCGTGGCAGTCAAGCGGTACAACCGGCAACACGCCCAGTGCTGCGCGCAACTGTTCAACCAGGAACTCCGCCTTACTGTCGCTGGCAGCATCCACCAGCAGGTACTGGCGACTAAGATCAAAGTAGGCGAACTGGTGGTCTGACTTGGTCAGCGCGCGGGGCAACAACTCGTGGATCACCTCATCCTTGAGTGAGGTTTTCTCGCGTCGCATTGCCGGGCGGCCTTCTCGCTGCTCGAGTGTGGCAACCTTCTCCAACAGTTGCTCGTTGATCGCAGCGGGAGGTAGCACCTTCTCCTGTCGGCGCAGACAGATCATGGTGTACTCACCCACCGTATGCGTCAGCATTTGCCCGTGCTGCCCCAGCGGGGCAACCCAGCCGGCGCGAGCGAGATCGATTGACGTACAAGGCGAAAATGCGTGCTCGGCAAGCGCCTTCTCCAGCTTCTCAGCGGTCAGCTCAATCGAATAGGTGAGGCGGTAAGCACGCAGGTTTTTGAACCACATGGCAATCTGGCAGTGTCAATCAACGGCCGGCGATTGTCAGTTTTGGCCGCGCCAAAAGCAAGCCTAGAGTGGCGTCTTCTGGATCTCGACAAGCATGGCCTCGGCCGTAGTGAAAAAGCGCGAGTCGCGCGGTGACAGATTGCGTGCTTTCAGCGCAAGATTCTCTGCCTGACCGATATCGCCCTCATCAAACCGCAGCCTCGCGAGCGCCAGCCATGGCTCCGGATGGTCCGGTGCGATACGAATAGCGCGCTCCATCGATATCGCCGCACGCGCTGTATTGCCGGTATTCACCCAGTTGCGCGCATCTGCCAGAAATTGCTGCGCAGCCGGGTTTAAGAAAAGCTCGGCAGGAGCCGGCGGCGCGACGTCACCAGACGGGCCCTGGACCACCGGCTCGGATGCTGTCGGGCTGCTAGGCGGCGGTGCGACCAGGCTACAGCCGCTTAGCAGCAATGCCGCGAGCGCAACGAATGCCGAACGTGTCATCAAAACGTGTCTCTCAGCCATTGCAACGCCCTTGAACCCAATGAGTTACCCGCACATCCATCATCTTGCGCGACCTTGGTGCCCGCGGGCAAGCCCAGCGCCGCAGCATTCTCGCATTCTTCGCGACTGGCTCTACCGTTGAGCAAGTTGATCCAGACGAGCTCGGTATCTGCGGGTACGCTAAACGTCAGGCCTTGCAGTGCAACATCGCGCATCAGCGCGGACCACACTGGTAGAGCCCCTCGCGACCCGGTCAGCGACGTCGGTGAATTGTCGTCATTACCAACCCAAACGACAGCCAGTCGGTCTCTGCTGAACCCGGCAAACCACGCATCCCGAAAATCGTTGGTCGTACCTGTTTTGCCGGCTGTAACCATGCCCGGCGCGAGCGTCGCCGTTGCGCCACGGCCGGTACCCGAACGCATAACCTCACGCAGCGCTGTCTGCAGCTGGAACAGCGCATCCGTGCCCGCGACCGTAGACACCGTCAGCGGGTATCGTTGCAGCGTATCACCGTCGGCCGAGACCACCTCACGCACTGTGCGCAACGGTGCGCGCAACCCGTCCGACGCCAGCGACGTATACACGTTGGCCACCTCAATCGGCGTCATCTCCACGGCCCCCAGCAACAGGGAGGCGAACGGATTCTGCAGCGCGGGGCCACCAAGACGCGCTAGTGTCGCGGCAACCCTACGCACACCGACCTGCGACCCCAACCTCACACTTGCGACATTGACCGACTCAATGAGCGCGCGCGCAATGGGCATACTGCCTTCAAACTCTCCAGAAAAATTCTGCGGCTCCCATAGTCTGCCGTCATCGCCACTCATGCTGAGCGGCTCATCATCAACCATGCTGGCGAGATGCCAATCGCCGGTTTGCAATGCCGCCAGATAGACCACCGGCTTGATCAATGAGCCCACCTGCCGGCGCGCATCGAGGGCGCGATTGAAGCCTGTACCGACACGATCTCGACCGCCGACGACAGCCAGCACTTCGCCAAGTCGTGGATCGACCAGCACCACGGCACCCTCAAGATTGCTGGTGGCCGGCGTACCATCTGCCAATGATTGCAGATGCGTGCGCAGGTGCTGGGAAGCAAGCTGTTGCGATAGCGGATCGAGTGTCGTGAAAATCCGCAGACCGATGCGCTGCAAGTCGTCGGCGGAATAGTCACGCGCAAGTTGACGACGCACGACATCAACGAACGCCGGGTAGTAGCTGGCACGTTCCGCATTGCGCCCGGCAACAGCGACTGGCTGTGCGAGTGCTATCGAGAGCGCCTCATCATCAATCAGTTGCTCTACCGCCATCAGGTTGAGGATGCGATCGCGTCGCTCGCGCACACGGTCGACGAATCGCGTGGGTGAGTAGTACGACGGCCCGCGCACAATCGCCACTAACAATGCCACTTCCGCAGGTGCAAGCTCGGCCAGCGGTTTGGCAAAGTAAAACTGACTGGCCAATCCAAAGCCATGAATCGCTCTGGCACCGTCCTGGCCAAGGTAGATTTCGTTGCTGTAGGCGGTCAGGATTTCCTGCTTGCTAAACCGGAGTTCCAATAATACGGCCATCACCGCTTCTCGAGCCTTGCGGCGGAAGCTGCGCTCATTGGTGAGAAAGTAACTCTTGACCAATTGCTGAGTGAGCGTACTACCGCCCTGTCGAATCCCCCCAGCACGCAGGTTGACCCATGCCGCTCGCAACACTGCCCGCAAGTCGATCCCGAAGTGATCGTCGAAGCGGCGATCCTCAATCAATCGGAGCGTGTCCGTTAACATGCCAGGGAGCTCATCGGGGGCCAGTATCAGCCGGTCTTCGCCGTGCGCGGCAAAAATGCTGCCGATCATCAGCGGATCAAGGCGTATCAATCCGGGCGTGCTGCTGCCAGGTCCGGCAAGTCGTGCCACGGTGTCGTTGGCAATGCTGAGCGAGAAGCGTCGCGCTGGCTGGCGCTCGTCCCAAAAAACCGCGGCGCGGCGGTACACATCGAATCGGTTGCCCTGTCGGCGAAACTGTCCAGGACGTTGCACCTCATCAACCTGACGATAGCCGAGGGCACGCAATTGGCCGGCAAGATCAGCACCACGAAGCGCGCGGCCTTGATAGAGCTCAAGCGGTTGCGCAAAAATCTGCGCGGGCAGGTCCCAACGGCGCGCCTCAAAAGTGCGCGTGATTTGCATGTCGAGATACAACACCCAGAGCGCAAAGCCGACAAAGACAAGCGCCAGGATACCCAATATCGGATGGCGTCTCACCCATGACTTGGCGGGCTTGCGACGACTGCGAGACTTGCGCGAGGTGGTCTTCTTCCTGCGACTTCGGGAGGGCTTGCGAGTGGCCAATGCGTTCTGCGGTAGTATGCCTTGATGGCGGAAAGCAAAGTATAAGCCAATCGTCGCCAAGCAAGACATTTTGCATGAGCACAAGGATCGACATGCCGCAACGACTTGACAAGGACTCGATGCGCCAGGCGTTGCGCGCACTGTCGCGCAGCGACGCCGCTATGCGCACCGTCATTCAACGCTATCCTGCGTGCGATCTTTACCGCGGGCGCCGTAGCCTTTTTGATACGCTGGCTGGCGCCATTATTGGGCAGCAGCTGTCGGTAAAAGCTGCGGCCACCATCAACAAACGTGTGATTCGGTTAACCGGCACACCGTATTTGACGGCTGACGGTATTGCTGGCTGCAGCAACCACGAGTTGCGCGCCGCCGGCTTATCCGCGGCCAAGACTCGCTACGTGCAAACGCTCGCCGATGCAGTGCAAAGGGGCGAGATCAACTTCAGATCGTTGGCGCGCGCGAACGATGAGAATGTCATCGACAACCTGACGGCGCTGCCCGGCATCGGCGTTTGGACCGCGCAGATGTTCTTGATGTTCGGTTTACATCGGCCGGACGTTGCCGCGGCCGGTGACCTCGGATTGCAGCGTGGCATGCAGATGCTACATGGCCTGGAAGAGCGGCCCGACCCACAAGCGTTCCTGGAGCTCGCCGAGTGTTGGGCGCCGTGGCGCTCGGTGGCGTGTTGGTACCTGTGGCGTATCGCTGGCTGAC
>JBCCCC010000054.1:0-20197 GCA_039033695.1 Pseudomonadota bacterium
AACCGCCAACTGGTCGAGGCAACGCTCGAGAACATGACACAGGGTGTCAGCGTCGTCGATGCCGAGCAACGCCTTGTTGGCTGGAATCGACGCTATCTTGAGCTGATGGACTACGACGAGAACCTGGTCCATGTCGGCCAGCCTGTGGCAGCACTGATCGAGCACAATGCAGCACGCGGCCGTTTTGGCGACAGCGACCCTGCGCAAGCAGTTGCCAAACGGTTAAAGCTACTGCGCAGCGGCTCGGCCTATACGTATGAAAGTCAGTTCGATGGTGGCAAGGTTATTCAAATCCGCGGGCAACCGATGCCTGGTGGCGGCTATGTCACCACCTACACAGATATCACGGCTTTCAAGCAAGTCGAGGCGGAGCTGGTGGCGGCCAAGGAGCAGCTCGAAGAGCGCGTAGCCGAGCGCACAGCTGCACTCGAAGATGCCATGGCGATGCTCAGCAGTGCTAAACAAGAGGCCGAACAGGCCAATCGCTCTAAGACGAGCTTTCTCGCGGCCGCGGCGCATGATCTGTTGCAACCATTGAACGCGACCAAACTGTTCACGGCCGTACTGCACGAGCACAGCACCAGCATGCCGCAAGAGCAGCGCGAGCTCGTCGATCGCATTAAAAGCGGCCTTGTGTCGGTCGAAGACTTGCTCACCGCGCTATTGGATATCTCCAAGCTCGATACGGCTGCACCGCAGCCCCATGTCGAAGCTACTCCGGTGGCCAGGTTGTTTGATGCATTGAATACACAGTTCAGCCCGTCGTTCACCGAGAGCGGGCTGTCATTGCGGTTTGCCGATACAGGCTATTGGGTTGCATCCGATGCCGCGTTACTGCGCCGCATCCTGCAGAACTTCGTGAGTAACGCTCGCCGCTACACCAAGAGCGGTGGTGTGCTCGTAGGATGTCGGCTCCGCAATGACCATATCGCCATTCAGGTAATCGATACCGGGGTCGGCATTGCTAGCCATGATCAACAAGCTGTCTTCGAGGAGTTCAAACGGCTGCCAGGCAGTGCGCAGACGGCAAAACGGGGGCTTGGTCTGGGCCTTGCCATCGTCAAACGCATCGCTCGATTGCTGGGACACGATATCAGGATGCAGTCTGTCCCCGGTAAGGGGAGCACTTTCGAGGTCCTGGTGCCGCGCGCTGACGCGGCAACGTATCCTGCGCCAGCGGCCGCCGCGCGCAGCATGCCCAACCCGGTCATCAGCGAGCACATAATCTGCGTCGACAATGAGCCGGATATTCTCGAAGCCATGCGCAGCTTGCTGACCAAATGGGGCGCATTGCCAGCGACTGCAGCGACGCCAAACGCCGCGGCTGCCGTGGCGATGGCTATTCGCGATGAACAGAAACGATTGCCAGCAATCATGCTGGTCGACTACCACCTCGACGATGGCGCGACCGGGTTGGATGCGATCGCCAAAGTCCGCGAAGTCTTGCAACGTGATATTCCGGCTATCGTTCTGACCGCCGATCATAGTGACGATCTGGCCGAACGCGTGGCGAGCCTCGGCCATCGCCTATTGTTCAAACCTGTGAAACCCGCTGCACTGCGTGCACTAATCATGAGCGTGCTCGGCAGCACACAACGCTGACGCTTAAGCCTTTGGCGCTCGCTCGAGCGCCGCTGGGTCAGTGACCGCAAGTTGCTGCACGGCCAATACGGCTTGCGTTCGGTTGTTGACATTGAGTTTGCGAAAGACTGCCGTGATATGTGCTTTGATCGTGGCTTCGGAAACACCCAGCTGATACGCGATCTGTTTATTCAGCAAACCCTCGGTCAGCATCATCAGAACCCGGAATTGATGGGGTGTGAGCTGACTGATAGCTGCGGCCGCCTGCCGCTCATCCTGATCGATATCGGTGTTGGTAATATCAATACCATCTGGCACCCATACCTCACCACCAAGAACGGCATTGATGCCAGACTCCAACTCACTAATCGACGATGATTTCGAGATGAACCCGCTGGCACCGTGCTGAAGCGCTCGGCGAATCACGGCCTCGTCATCCGCGGCTGATACGATCACGGTTGGCAGTGTATCGTGATGCTGGCGCACATAAGCCAGCGCAGAAAAGCCACTAACGCCGGGCATATTGAGATCAAGCAGCAGTAAGTCCGCATCCGGATGCGTCGACACCGCATCCTGCAACGTTGACAGGCTGTCGGCCTCAATGATGCGTGCATCATCAACGCAGCTGCGAATCGCATGTGTCAGCGCATCGCGAAACAGCGGGTGATCATCAGCAATGATGACAGTGGTGGTTGACATCAACGTCGGACTCAGCGATTCATGCGGCTATCAATCAGATCATCCACGACACTCGGATCGGCTAGTGTTGAAGTATCACCAAGATTGCCGAAATCATTCTCGGCGATCTTGCGCAGGATGCGCCGCATGATCTTGCCGGAGCGCGTCTTGGGTAAGCCGGGCGCCCACTGAATCAGGTCCGGCGTTGCGACCGGGCCGATTTCCTTGCGAACCCAGTTGCGCAGCTCCGCGCGCAACTCATCGCTGGGCGACTCACCCTCCATGAGAGTCACGTACACATATATGCCCTGGCCCTTGATGTCGTGAGGATAACCCACGACCGCCGCCTCGGCGACGGCGTGGTGAGCGACCATTGCACTTTCGACTTCTGCCGTACCCATGCGATGGCCAGACACATTCAGCACATCATCAACACGACCGGTAATCCAGTAGTAGCCGTCCTCGTCGCGATTGGCGCCATCGCCCGTAAAGTAATTGCCAGGGAACGTTGCGAAGTAGGTGTCGATAAAGCGCTGGTGGTCGCCATAGACAGTGCGCATCTGACCTGGCCAGCTATCCGTAATGATCAGATTGCCGGATACCGCCCCTTGCTGCACAACGCCTTCACTGTCAACGATCGCGGGCTGGATACCGAACAGAGGCCGCGTGGCGCTCCCTGGTTTCAGGTCGGTTGCACCTGGCAACGGGCTGATCAGAATGCCGCCCGTCTCGGTTTGCCACCAGGTATCAACAATGGGACAACGTCCATCGCCAACCACATTGAAATACCACTCCCAGGCTTCCGGATTGATCGGCTCACCGACCGAGCCCAGCAGCCGCAACGAGCTCCGATTGGTCTTTTTGACCAGCTCATCACCCTCGCGCATCAGCGCACGGATCGCCGTCGGTGCGGTATAGCAAATATTGACCTGATGCTTGTCACACACAGCCCACAGGCGGCTCGCATCGGGGTAGGTCGGCACGCCCTCGAACATCAAGGTGGTTGCGCCAGTCGCAAGCGGGCCGTAGACGATGTACGAGTGGCCCGTTACCCAGCCGACGTCGGCTGTGCACCAGTAAATGTCACCTGGCTCGTAGTTGAACACGTAGCGAAACGTGCTTGCCGCGTACACCAGGTAGCCGCCGGTCGTATGCAATACCCCTTTGGGCTTACCGGTTGACCCGGATGTATAGAGAATGAACAACGGATCTTCAGCGTTCATTGGCTCCGGCGGACAGTCATCTGCCACATGCTCGTCAGCCTCATGCAGCCAGACGTCGCGCGCAGCATCCCAGTCAACATCTGCGCCGGTATTCTTAACGACCAACACTTTCTCGAGCGTCGTGACGCCGTCGATCTTCGCGGCAGCATCGACGTTGGCCTTGAGCGCAATCGTGCGCCCGCCACGACGCCCCTCGTCAGCTGTAATCACAACGTTCGACTCACAATCGATGATTCGGCCCGCTAGTGCATCCGGCGAAAAACCACCGAACACCACGGAATGCACGGCGCCAATACGTGCGCAGGCCAACATTGATATCGCCGCTTCAGGGATCATGGGCATATACAGCGTGACACGGTCACCTTTCTTGACACCCATCTGTTTGAGCACGTTAGCGAAGCGGCAAACACGTTTGTACAGCTGAGCATAGGTAATGTGCTCGTCGTTATCCGGGTGGTCACCCTCCCAAATAATCGCGGTCTGGTCGGCTTTGTCAGCGAGGTGGCGATCGACGCAGTTGTAGGCGACATTGAGCTCGCCATCTTCGAACCAGCGTATATGCAAGTCGTCCTTGTCGTACGAGACATCCTTGATCTTGGTGAAGGGTGTCGACCAGTCGATAGCTTGCGCTTGCTCCGCCCAGAATCCCTCGTTGTCATCAATCGAGCGTTGATACAACGCGTGGTAGTCAGCTTCGCTCACAATACCGTGTTGCTTGAAATAGTCGTTTACCGGATGCACCTTGGCCATTTCTTGTTCCCCCAGAGTGTGTCAGCCCTCGCCGGCCGAATCGCTATCAACGAGGCCTCATGATAGTCCTTTTCCGTACCGATCTGCACCGGCATTAGACCAACGTCTAACCAAGCCGGACTGGCGTTCGACTTTTGGCTAATGGCAACTGTTGACAGAGTTTTCCAGACTGTAGCTATCGAGAGTCAGATCCTATTGGGGGGACACAATGAAACTGGCAATTCACAAACGCACAGTACTGGGCAGTGCTGTCGCGATGGCGCTGCTCGGTATGAGCGCACAAGCGAGTGCTGCAACCAATGCCGAGCTCGAAGCGCGTATCGCACAGCTGGAGGCCGCACTGCAATCGCTGCTGGACGAAAAGCAGGACACACAGGCAGCTACACCCAGTGCACCGCAGGCCCCTGCATCACCGGCACCGGTCGCCGCCGAGGAACCCCCGCGAGAATCGCATAACTACTCTTTTCGAGGCTACGTAAAACTCGATGCCGCGTTCAGTCAGTACAGCAGCGGCGATCTGGCGCCAAGCAGCGCGGGCACGCAGTTTTACATCCCGTCCACGATACCCGTCGGTGACGACAGCGCTGGTGAGGGTATTGATCTCAACACCCAGGCACGTGAGTCGCGGCTGATATTCACCAGCGACCATGCACTTGCCAGCGGCGACAAACTCACCAGCTATATTGAATTGGATTTCTTCCTGAGCGGCGACGGCAACGAGCGCGTCAGCAACTCGTACAACCCGCGTATGCGCCACGCCTACTTCAAGTACAACAATTGGTTGTTCGGCCAAACCTGGTCGACCTTCCAGGATGTCGGTGCGCTGCCCGAAAACCTGGATTTCGTCGGCCCTTCGGAATCCACCGCGTTCCAGCGCCAACCCATGATTCGCTACACCAACGGCGCGTTCGAGTTTGCGCTTGAGAACCCCGAAACCACGCTGACACCGTTTGGTGGCGGCGCGCGAATTCTGACCGACGATGGCGGCATGCCCGATTTCGCCGCCCGCTATACGCATACACTCGACAACGGCTACGTCAAAGTGGCGGGCCTCGTGCGTAACCTGAATTACGACATTGATGGCGTTGACGACAGCGAAATCGCCTACGGTATCAGCGTGTCCGGCAAACACTTCATCGGCGACAATGACATTCGCTGGATGGCGACCACAGGCGCCGGACTGGGTCGCTATCTTGGGCTGAACACCTCCAACGGGGGCGTCTTGGATGCGAACGGCAACATCGAGGCAATCGACCAGTTCGGTGTGTTCGGCTCCTACCGGCACTTATGGGACAGCAAGTGGCGCTCAAACTTCACGCTGGGCTATCTCAGTATCGACAATGACATTGCGCTTACTGGTACCGGTGTGACCAAGAGCGTCTACAGCGTGCATGCCAACCTGCTGTATTCGCCAATTCCCAAACTCACCGTCGGCGGCGAGTTGACCTACGCTGAGCGCGAGATAGAAAGCGGCGCCGATGGCGATCTGACGCGACTGCTGTTCTCGGCAAAATACGCCTTCTGACACATGGCCGGCCAATCGCTCGATAGAGACAGGCGACCGCATGCGGCCGCCTGTTTCTTTTTGTAGCGTAGCGTTGCAGGTAGTATGCAAACATGAATGAAATCCCGGAAATTACTCGCTTCATAAGCACGCTGCCGGGTTTCGATGCGCTGGACGATGCGATTATTAGTAATGCAGCGTCCGCCATTTCGATTAGCTATTTCAAATCCGGCAACAAGATTCTTGCGATCGGTGATCACAACAAGGCGCTCTTTGTTGTTCGCAGCGGCGCTGTAGAGCTTCGAGACGAGCAAGGCGAACTCGATACGCGACTTGGCGAAAGCGAGTATTTCGGATTTCCGTCAATCATGGGTCAGCGGCCCGTCCGGCGCGATGCGATTGCAATCGAAGACTGCCTTGTCTACGTGATTCCAGAAGCGACGTTTGCCGCGCTGCGCTCCGCCTACCCCAACTTCGATACGTATTTCATTCGTGCGATGACGGAGCGTTTACTAAAGCGCGAGCGTCCACCTGAGTACCGGGGGTCACTGGCGCAGTCAGTTAACGCGCTGATCACGCGTCCACCAGTGACGATTCCGCACTCGGCAACCATTCGCGAAACCGCAAGCGCCATGGTTGAACAACGGGTATCGGCGATGCTCGTGCTTGACGACACCCAGCGATGTGTCGGCATCGTCACTGACCGCGACATTCGTAGCCGAGTTGTTGCAGTGGGCGCCGACCCGGCGGCCAATATTCGAACAATCATGTCTGCCGATCCGATTACCCTGGATGCAGACGCGTTGGCGTTTGAAGCAGCACTGACCATGATGCAACACGCGATCCATCACGTGCCTGTCACGCGCGAAGGCGAGTTGGTCGGTATGGTCTCGCGAAGCGATTTCATGCGCCTTGAGACAGAGCATCCGCTGTATTTGATTAGTGATCTCGGCAAACAAAGCACGGCGAAAGGATTGGCGGACGTTTGCACGCGTCTGCCCGCACTGATTGCAGGTCAAATTGACTCAGGCGCCACTGGCGAGCAACTGGGCAAATTCATCACCACTGTGACTGACACCGCGACACGGCAGTTGCTTCGGATCGCTGCGCAGGAACTCGGCGAACCCCCGTGTGACTTCGCCTGGGTTGCGCTTGGCTCGCAGGGACGGGCCGAGCAGTCCGCCAAGAGCGATCAGGATAACGCATTGATTCTGGCAGACGATTGCAGCGAGCAAGACATGGCTTATTTCGCCGCTGCGGCGAAGATCGTCAATGACGGGCTTGACGCTTGCGGGTACGTATATTGCCCAGGAGACGTCATGGCCTCCAACCCCGAGTGGCGGCAACCTTTGTCACGCTGGAAGGCGTACTTCCACAACTGGATCACGGTACCGGAACAGAAAGCGCTGATGCACGCCAATATCTTTTTCGATCTGCGCGCCGTCGCCGGCAATCAGTCGCTGGTTGATAACCTCAAGGACAGCATCCGGCAAAGCGCCAAGGACAATGAGATTTTCCTGGCGCTGATGGCGCGCAATGCGATGACGTTTCATCCGCCGCTGGGGTTGTTCCGACAGTTTGTCGTCGAGCGCTCAGGCGAGCATCGGGATACCTTGGACTTGAAACTTCGCGGCATCATGCCCATCGTTGAGATCGCCCGCATCCGTTCGTTGGCCGCTGGCCAAATTCGGGTAGGCACGCGCAATCGGTTAGCCGCCGCGGCTGAAGCCGGAGAGCTGTCAACGGTCGACGCCGCCAACCTGCGCGACGCACTCGACTTCATCGAGCAATTACGGCTTGAGCATCAAAGCGCGCAGATGGCCGCCGGCAAAGCGCCTGACAACCACCTTTCGCCTAAAACGCTTTCCGCATTGAATCGGCAGAATCTGAAAGCCGCCTTTAGCCAGGTGCGCGTCAGTCAGGCAGCACTACTAAACCGGTTTCATATTGTATGAAGCGCTGGTTGCTACGCGGTCAGCGAGCGGCCGCACGGCGGCACACGACGCAACCCCTGATGCGCAGATTGCTCGACGCGCCGTTGCCGCGCGGGCGAGACACGGTTAGCGAACACGAGCTGGTTTGCCTGGATATGGAGACCAACGGACTCGATGCTGCCAGCGTCGACATGCTTAGCGTCGGCTGGGTTATCGTTCGCAATGGCCAGGTTGATGTTAGCAGTGCGACTCGACGACTACTCAATGCCAACAGCGAAGTCGGCGACAGTGCGACGGTACATGGCATCACTGATACCGACCTCACGCGAGGCATCAGTTTGACAGATGCATTGGACCAGGTTGTCACCGCACTTACGGGACGAATCCTGGTGGTACACCACGCCGGACTCGATAAAGCGGTACTGGACCGGCTATGTCGAGTGCACTATGGCTGCCGCCTCATCGTCCCAGTTATCGATACGCTGGCACTGGCCATCGCACGCAGTCATCGGCAGCATCACTTGGCCAGCCGGCAATCGCTGCGACTGCCGGATCTTCGTGAGCACTACGGCCTGCCATACTACGCCGCGCATGACTGTCTTGTGGATGCACTGGCAACAGCAGAACTCCTGTTGGCTATGTTGGCGCATCACGGTGAGGGCGCGGCGACAAGGATGTCTACGTTGATGACTGCCTAGGTGGACGGGCAAAGCGCAGCGCGTCGTCCTTCAGCCCACCCCACTGAAATTCTGCAAGATCAAGAAAGTAGTTTTGGTTAACCGTCCATGGCCGCGCGTCCGATTGACGTGGCAGCGCACCTGCCGCCCGCCTAATGTAGCCGGAGGACAGATCAATCAGTGGCCGCATGCGTTCATGCTTGTCCGTATACTCGGCCACCACAACCGAGAACCCCTGCTTTGCCATATGCCTGCGCAAACGCGCGACCCACTTGGCGATCAACTCGCACTTGAGTGTCCACGAGGCATTGGTGTAGCCCATGGTAATCGCAAGGTTAGGCACGCCGGACAACATCGCACCTTTGTAAGTCACAAGCTCGTTCACGGCAAGCGGCTCGCCATCGATACTGATTTTTGCACCACCAGCAACCTGCATTTCCAGCCCTGTTGCGGTAATCACGACGTCTGCGTCGACTTGGGCGCCAGTGGCGAGCTTGACCGACGTGCTGGAAAAGCCGGTTATGGTGTCGGTCTCAATGCTCGCATGGCCCGACTTGAGTGCTGCAAAGAAGTCGCCATCGGGTGCGATGCATAAGCGCTGGTCCCACGGGTTGTAAGGTGGTGCAAAGTGCTTGTTGACGTCCAGCGTGTCACCGAGCTCAGCCTGTATGTGATCGAGAACGTTCTGTTTGACCTTGCCAGGAAATCGGCGCGACGCCTGAAAAATGAGCATGGCGTAAAGAATGTTCTTCCAGCGCACCAACCAATGCGCAACCCGGTGCGGCAGTAGTCGGTGCAGCGCATCCGCGATGCGATCGCGAGCCGGCAACTCCGCTATATAGGTCGGGGTCCGTTGGATCTGGGTGACGGTGGCACCTTGTGCAACGAGTGCTGGCAGTAGTGTGACGGCGGTCGCCCCACTGCCGATAATGGCAATGCGCTTTCCGCTAACCTCCAGATCTCGCGGCCATTGCTGCGGATGAACAACACGGCCCGCAAACTGCTCAAGCTCTGGTAATGCGGGTGTGTAACCGGCGTCATAACGATAGTAGCCAGAGCAAAGCAATAGAAAGCGGCAGCGTTTGACGATCGTCGTATCTTCCGCGGCGACCTGCAGCACCCAGCATTGGTCATCGGTATGCCAGTCAGCCGACATGAGGCGATGACCAAATTTGATCAACGGCATGATGCCGCTTTCAACGGCGGTCTCCCGAATGTACTGACGGATGCTCGGACCATCGGCGATGGCCTTTTCGCCAACCCAAGGCCGGAAGCCATAACCCAGCGTCGACATGTCTGAGTCCGAGCGCACACCGGGGTAGCGAAACAGGTCCCAGGTGCCACCCAGGTCTTGACGCGCTTCGAGGATTTCAAGACGCTCATCCGGCAGCTTGTCGCGCAAGTGCCATGCCGCACAAATGCCCGACAAGCCGGCCCCTACGATAATCGTATCGATAAGGTCGTCAGATGGCCTCTGCTGTGCATGCATTGATCTTGCCAACACGCGCCCGATTGACGCGAGCTGACACTACCACAATTGATGCACGAGCTCTGGTCGCCATCGATTGCACGCTGTCGCACCCAATGGCGTCGCATCAACTTTCATGCCGCGTTTTGCATGTGTATGGATATATACTCAAATCAACTAACGGCGTGGATGAGCATGTCGCCGCAATGCGGCTGGCAACGGACAGGCAGACTGGCAGCGGTCAGTTCCCGGCTGACGCCCGGAATCGCAGGAGCAAACCGAATGGCAAAGAAGACGGTCGGTGGTGGCGCCAAAAAGGTCTTGTATACGCTGCAGACGGTGCAACGAATCGGCATCACGCGGGCAGCCAAAGCACTTGGCGCCAAGAACACCTGCAAGGCCTGCGCGCTGGGCATGGGAGGTCAGCTTGGCGGCATGACCGACGAACAAGGTACCTTTCCGTCCGTCTGCAACAAGAGTATTCAGGCGCAATCAACAGACATACAACCGGCTATCCCGCCCGAGATCTTCGCGCACAGCCTGGACGACTTGCGGGAACTCACACCGCACGAACTTGAGCATCTGGGTAGGCTAGCCACGCCGCTACACAAGACTGCAGGTGGCGCCCATTACCAACCGATAGTTTGGGATGATGCCATCGCGCTGGCTGCAGAGCGGCTTGCGCAAACAGACCCATCACGTAGCTTCTTCTATTCGTCCGGTAGATCGTCAAACGAGGCGGGTTTCGTGTTTCAGCTGTTGGCTCGACTCTACGGCACGAACAACGTCAACAATTGCTCTTACTATTGCCACCAGGCAACCAGCGTCGCATTGGCCGGCACAATAGGGACCGGCACAGCGACGGTTGAGCTCGATGATCTCGACAAGTGCGACATGATCGTCGTGATTGGCGCCAACCCCGCCTCCAATCACCCGCGCTTCATTTACAAACTCAAGGAGTGTCGGGAGCGCGGTGGCGAGGTCATCATTATCAATCCTGCACGTGAATCCGGGCTCGTGAAATTTGCGGCGCCCAAGAGTGCTCGCTCAATGCTAACCGGCGGTTCAGACATCGCGACCTGCTACGTGCAGCCGCGGGTCGGAGAGGACCTTGCGCTGTTCAAGGGCATCGCCAAAGCACTGCTGGCACGCGCCAGCGAAGACCGGCACTTTATCGGTAACCACACGCAAGGCTTCGCGGCATTCCATGCCGACACACTCGCAACGCAATGGCCTGACATCGTCGCACGCTGCGGCGTCACGCAGGCGCAAATAGAAGATCTGGCCGAGCGCTATGCCCGTGCCGACTCCGCGGTCTTCGCCTGGGGCATGGGCATGACACACCATTTGCATGGTGTCGACAACATTGAATACATCGCCAACCTTGCGTTGCTGCGTGGCATGTTGGGACGGCCGGGCGCCGGGCTGCTGCCCTTGCGCGGGCACTCGAACGTGCAGGGCATTGGCACGATCGGCGTCAAGCCTGTGCTACCGGATGAGGTGTTCGATAAGCTGGAGTCCGCTTTTGGCGTTTCGTTATCACGGGCGGCAGGCTATGACACGATGGCTGCCATGCAAGCGGCTGCGAGGGGCGATATTGATGCAGCGGTACTGCTGGGCGGCAACCTGTTCGCTGCCAATCCTGATCGCGATTGGGCAGAACAAGCGCTCAACAAGATTGGTTTCAAGGTGTCACTCACAACAACATTGAATCTCTCGCATATCAATGGCGTTGACGACAGCGAGATGCTGGTGCTTCCTGTCGCGGCTCGCGACGAAGAATGGCAATCAACAACCCAGGAGTCGATGTTTAATTTTGTACGCTTGAGCGACGGCCAGATTACGCGCCACGCGACGGTAAGGCCGGAGGTCACCATACTTGCCGATCTTGCCAGCGCGCTGCTGCCCAAGTGCCCGGTTGACTTTCAAACTTTCAAGGAGCACAAGAGCATTCGTCAGTGGATCGCGCAAATCGTCCCTGGCATGCAGCAGCTGGCGGATATCGACGTTGCTCGCAAAGAGTTTCACATCGCGCAACGGCTGATGCACGAGCCCGAATTCAAAACCGCTGATGGTTTTGCTCACTTCAAGGTACGCGCCCTACCCGATGAACACGGCAGCGAGTTCATATTGACCACGGTACGCAGTGAGGGCCAATTCAATTCGATTGTGTACGAGGAAAAAGACAGTTATCGAAACACGGATACTCGTTGGTGCGTGATGATCGGCCGCGATGATATGCGTCGGCTCGGACTCACCCGACACGACACGGTGACACTGCGCTCGGCGACAGGGGAGATGGCTGGGTTGGCCGTGTTCCCGCACGATCTTGCTGCAGGATCACTCATGGCCTACTACCCGGAAGCCAACGCGTTGACCGACACTCGCGTCGACCCGCGCAGCCGCACCCCGGCGTTCAAGAGTATTCCTGTGGAGATTATTCCGGAAGTCGCCGCCTAGCAGGCAGACTGGCCTTGTTGAGGATGCGCGAAGGTGTCATTGTCGTCATCACCCTCACGCGGCGATAAACACGCAAAGTCCTTCTCGATCAGCAATTGCAGTACACCGCCAGGCACACGCTGCTCGCCCGTGATCGAGACTTGCGCCGTAACGGCCCACGCCGACGCGAGCGCATGCGGCAAAAGGATCGCTATACCTTGATCGTCAAACCTGGCACTGAGCTCGTCCACGTCAGCCGGGATCAGTGAGTATTGCAAAGTAGCATCGGGCCCAAATGCTGTGCTGGCAACGACCGCCAGACCTCGACCACAAGTATCCACCTCCGAGCGTGTCAGCCGGAGGCGGATACTGTTGTCCCTGATGCGCAGTTTCATAGCTGAAGACTACCACCAAGATCGATGAGCAGCCGTCAAGCTAGGCAGCCATGTCAAACAAGAGCACTTCGGTATCCTCACCACCGTCTACGGTGACTGTGTGCGGGCCGGTAATCGCGATGCCATCACCCGGTGACACGGGCTCGCCATTCACCATGGCCGTGCCTGTTGCCATTTGCAACCAGCCTTTGCGGCCCGCGGAGATCTCATGAGCGACCGAGACGCCTGGCTCGAGCACGGCCGCATAGAGGTCGACGTCCTGATGGATCGTCACCGAGCCATCACGACCCTCTCGCGACCCGACCAGCCGCAGCCTGTTGAGTTTGTCCTCACGACTGAACGAGGTCTGTTCATAGCTGGGCGTCAGACCGTTGGCCTCAGGCATGACCCAGATTTGCAGGAAATGCACGGGCTCTTCTGCTGACGCATTGAACTCGCTATGACGCACCCCTGTGCCTGCACTCATGCGCTGAACATCGCCGGGCCGGATGATTGAACCCGTACCCATGCTGTCCTTGTGCTCAAGTGCACCATCCAATACATACGAGATGATCTCCATGTCGCTATGCCCATGCGTATCGAAACCGCGTGAAGGTATGACGCGGTCTTCATTGATGACGCGCAGCGGACCAAACCCCATGAACTGCGGGTCGTAGTAGTGGCCAAATGAAAAAGAGTGCCGGCTATCCAGCCACCCAAAATTCGCCTTGCCACGCGCCTCTGCTGGTCTAATCACTTGCATGACGTTCTCCTTCAATAGCCAATAATGTTTCGAATCCGTATTGTCTTACGCAGGTCAATTAATGACAATATGCTATCTATGAATCATTTTGTCGCTAATTTGGCGACAATAGGTGGACGCAATGGATCTGATCAACGGCATGCGACTGTTTAGCCGAGTCGTCGAAAAACAGGGTTTTGCGGCGGCTGCAAGATCACTGGGATTATCCCGATCAGTGGTCAACAAAGCCGTTATTAACCTCGAAACCCACCTTGGCGCACAGCTGCTGCGGCGCAGTACTCGGCAGGTGACGCCGACCGAAACTGGTCTTGCGTTCTACGACCGATGCACCCAGATACTCGCAGAGGTCGATGACGCGCTGACCGCGGTCCGGCAGCTTGACGATTCGCCGACCGGCAATCTTCGCATCAATGCCCCTATGTCATTTGGCACCTTGCATCTGACGCCACTCGTCGCCGAGTTCATGGCGCAACACCCTGATCTGAAGATCGAACTCGTGCTATCCGATCGTTTCGTGGATCCCATCGAAGAAGGTTTCGATATCACGCTGCGAATTGGCGAGATACAGCATGTCACGAGCCTGATCAGCACGCAGTTGTTGGCCGTTCGACGCACGCTGTGCGCAGCTCCGGACTATCTGCGCGCGTTTGGGGAACCAACCTCCCCCCGTGAACTCAAATCGCATCGTTGTTTGCACTATGGCTACCAGGCGTCACGCAACCAATGGCGCTTGTCCGGCCCGAATGGGTCGAAGTCGTATGCGATCAACTGCGTGCTTTGGTCGAACAACGGTCAGGTGCTCTTTGATGCCGCCGTGCGCGATCAGGGTATCGCCTTGCTGCCAACGTTCATCGTTGGCGAGGCACTGCAGACGGGCATGCTGCGCAGCATACTGGTCGACTATGCGCCGCCGGCGATAGCGTTGCATGCGGTGTATCCTCGCCATCGACATTTGTCGGCGAAAGTCAGATTGTTTCTGGAACTGCTTGAAGCCAGGTTTTCCGGACGCGCGCGATGGGATCTTGTGGAGTAGCACACCGTGGACTTGAAGGCTTTCTTACTCGTATTTAGCACTGTGTTCCTGGCCGAGCTGGGTGATAAAACGCAGCTGGCAACCATTCTATTCGCGAGCAAACCCTCATCCAGCCTCGTGAGCGTCTTTTTGGCCGCTGCGTTAGCGCTGGTTGCATCAACGGCAGTTGCAGTAGCACTTGGCGCGACGTTGACGCAATATGTGGACACACGCTCTCTGAGTATCGTCGCCGGACTGGGCTTTGTAGCGATCGGTGTATGGACTATCTGGTCTGCCGCCTGATGCGCCGAGCTTGCTGTGAGCCTCGCTGCGAGCAGCTTGATATAATCAAGGCGACCCGATCGCACTTTGCGCCTACCCGCGCACAGCACTCCTTTTGATGGCAAGGCAGACCTGTCTGATGAAAAGATCCTTATCTACCGTCGTACTGGCGACGCTTTGCAGCGGTGTCATGGCACAGCAGCGCGGCCCCGTGCCGGTTGTGCTGGAAACCGTCGCCCAATCGACATTCGTTGATCGCGTTGAGGCACTTGGAACGCTGCAGGCCAATGAGCTGGTGGAGATCGGTGCATTGGTGACAGAGCGCATTGACGCGTTGTATTTCGAAGACGGCGATACTGTCGAGCAAGGCGACCTGCTGGTGCAGTTCGCTATGGATCAGGAGCAAGCGCTGCTGGCCGAAGCGCAAGCAGTGCGTGAAGAGGCCGCCAGCGAGTTACGACGCTCCGAAGACCTGGCGGAACGCGGCGCGGCCTCGGCGACAGAGCTCAGCCTGCGTCGCCGCGAGTTTGCCGTGGCCGATGCGCGCGCACGCGCCGTCCAGGCGCAAATTGATGATCGCACCATCCGCGCTCCGTTCGCCGGCACTGTCGGCATCCGCGACATCAGTGTCGGCGCCAGCGTTTCGCCTGGCGACATCATTGCCCGACTGGCAGACACCAGCGTCATGAAGCTTGATTTTTCGGTGCCTTCAACGTTCCTCGAAGAGCTCAGGCCCGGCACACCGATCGAAGGTCGGACACGCGCGTTCGGCGGCGAGGCGTTTGTCGGCGAGGTCGCCACGGTCGACAGCGTTGTTGACCCGGTTACCCGATCTGTACTGGTACGTGCATTGTTGCCGAACGACGATGGAAGGCTGCGGCCTGGGCTGCTGATGACGGTTGATCTGTTGTTCAATGAGCGCCAGTCGCTGGCCGTCGATGAACGCGCGCTCGTGCCCAACGGCACCCGCAGTTTTGTCTTTGTCGTCCAGGCGTCCGGGCAGGATGGCGAGATGATTGCGGTGCAGCGTGAGGTGCAGACCGGCGTGCGGCGGGTTGGCAGTGTCGAGATCGTGAGTGGCCTGCAAGCTGGTGAACAAGTGGTGGTTGAAGGCGCCTTGAGACTCACGCCTAACGCGCCTGTGCGGCCTCGTGAGGAGCTGCGGCGCAGCGGAGCAAACACGCAATGATTCTGTCGGACTTATCGGTAAAGCGCCCGGTCGTTGCGACGGTCATGTCGTTGACGCTCGTCATTTGCGGGCTGGTCGCGTTTCAGCAGCTACCTTTGCGGCAGTATCCGGATATCGACCCGCCCGTCGTGTCGATCGAAACCAACTACCCGGGCGCTTCGGCAAGCGTTGTCGAAACGCGCATTACCGAGCTGCTCGAAGAGCGCATCTCGGGTGTGCAAGGTATCGATACGATCGAAGCCGTCAGTGAAGACGGCGAGTCTAATATTACGCTGACGTTCTTCACCAACCGTGATGTCGACTCGGCTGCCAACGACGTACGCGACCGTGTATCCGGGGTACTCGACAACTTACCTTTCGAGGCTGACCCACCGGAAATCTCCAAGGTCGATTCTAACCAGGATGTCATTATGTGGCTGAACCTGGTCGGCGAAGGCATGACCGTACCGGAGCTGACAGACTACGCCGAACGATTTCTTATTGACCGCTTTTCAGCGCTCGATGGCGTGGCCCGTGTTCGAATCGGCGGCGCCCAGACCTACGCCATGCGACTTTGGCTGGATCGCAAGGCGATGGCAGCTCGCGGTATCGTCGTCACCGATATCGAAGACCGGCTGCGCAGTGAGAACCTCGAACTGCCCGCTGGCAGCATAGAGTCAGAATCCCGTCAATTGGTTGTGCGGGTTGACCGCGCCTTCACCAAACCAGAGGACTTCGCACGTATTGTTCTGGCCGAGGGACGTGATGGCTACAATGTTCGCATCGGCGACATCGCGCGGGTTGAGCTCGGCACCGTTGAGAATCGTACGTTCTTCCGCGGCAATACCGTGCCGCAGGTCGGGCTGGGTATTGTCCGGCAATCGACCTCCAACACGGTTGCGGTCGCGAAGGCGGCCAAGGCTGAGGCTGCGCGGATCAATCCAACCATGCCACCCGGTATGTCGATCGAGCAGTCGTATGACACGTCCGTCTTTATCGAGGGCGCGATCAACGAGGTGTATAAGACGCTGGCAGTAGCGATTTGTCTCGTCATCCTCGTCATCTACCTGTTCCTGGGCAGCGCCAGGGCGATGCTGGTTCCCGCGGTTACGGTGCCCGTATCGTTGACCGGTGCATTCTTCGCAATGTATCTGCTCGGTTTTTCAATCAACCTGCTGACGTTGCTTGCGCTGGTGCTGGCCATCGGACTGCTGGTGGATGACGCGATCGTGGTGCTCGAGAACATTGTTCGGCGTATGAATGAGAAAGGCGAGACGCCGTTAGTTGCAGCGTATGAGGGGTCGCGACAAGTCGCCTTTGCGGTCATTGCGACCACTGTTGTGCTGGTTGCGGTGTTTGTGCCAATCGCATTTCTGCAGGGAGATGTCGGCCGATTGTTCTCCGAGTTCGCTTTGACTATTGCCGCGGCTGTGGCTATCTCGAGCTTCGTCGCACTGTCACTCTCGCCCGCATTGGCCTCCAAGGTATTGAAGCCGCGCGACGACAACAGCCGGCTCGCCCGCGGCCTGGAGGCGAGTTTCCAGAAATTGCGCGGCGCGTATGCCCGCTTGCTGGACAGCCTGCTGCGCCGTCCGCTGATTGGCATGGCCATGATTGCTATCGGATTTGCCGGTAGCTATCTCATGACGTTTGTGTTGCCGTCGGAGTTCGCACCTGCCGAAGATCGAGGCGCGTTTTTCGTCGTCGTCAATGGGCCGGAAGGCGCGACCTACGAGTACATGACAACGTATATGGACGAAATCGAAGCGCGCATGATGTCGTACGTCGAATCCGGCGAGGTGCAGCGCCTGCTGGTGCGCACGCCGCGCAGCTTTGGCAATTTTGAGACGTTCAATACCGGCGCGGTTATTACGATCATGACCGACTGGAGTGAGCGTCGTAATGCCTTCGTCGTCATGGCGGAGGTACGCGCATTACTCGCCGATCTACCTGGCGTGCGGGCATTTCCGGTCATGCGCCAGGGTTTCGGTGGCAGCCTCGGCAAGCCGTTGCAAATGACCATTGGCGGCGGCAGCTGGGAGCAACTGTCGGAGTGGCGCGAAATACTGGTTGATGAGCTCAATGCGCGCAATATGCCGCTGCAAGGGCTCGACTGGGACTACAAGGAAACCGCGCCGCAGGTTGATATCCAGATCGACTATGACAGAGCCGCCGAGCTCGGAGTCAGTGTCGGCAACATCGGTCGCACGCTTGAGACTATGCTCGGCTCACGACGCGTCACCACCTTCCTGCAACAAGGCGAGGAATACGATGTTATTCTGGAAGGCGAGCGCAACATACAGCGCACGCCGACGGACCTTGGCAACATTTATGTTCGCTCCGCGCGTTCCGGTCAACTCGTACCACTCAGCAATCTGGTCAACCTGCGCGAGAGCGGCGGTTCCTCGACGCTGAATCGCTACAACAGGATTCGGGCAATCACGCTGGAGGCCAACCTCGCTGAAGGCGCCGCGCTTGGTGACACACTCGATCAGGTCGAGGCCATTGCGCGCGAGGTCTTGCCGCCCAACGTCGTTATCGATTTCAAGGGTCAGTCACTTGATCTGCGCCAGGCCGGATCGTCGCTACTGTTCATATTTGCGTTTGGCGGCGTCATTGTGTTCCTCGTTCTGGCTGCTCAGTTCGAAAGCTGGCGGCACCCGATCACTATCATGCTTTCCGTGCCCGTCGCTATTCTGGGTGCGCTGATCGCAATCAAATTAACAGGGCAATCACTCAACCTGTACAGCCAGATCGGACTCATTATGCTCATCGGGCTTGCCGCCAAGAATGGCATCCTTATCGTCGAGTTTGCGAATCAATTGCGAGATCGCGGCATGCAGTTCGCAGACGCATTGCGCGAGTCTGCGTTGACTCGATTCAGGCCCATCGTGATGACGGGCGTAACGACACTGGCCGGTGCAATGCCACTCGTGCTGTCCAGCGGCGCGGGCGAGGAAACCCGCTATGTCATTGGTGTGGTGATTTTGGGTGGGGTATTGAGCTCGACGCTGGTTACCTTGGTGACGATTCCGACTGCCTACGCACTCATTGCGAGAGGAAGCGGATCGATCGGCGATCGCGCCCGCCGCCTCGAGCGAGAGCAACAGATTAGCGCCAATGCGGCGGTTTCCGGCCGCGGGCGTTGATCATGAACCGCTGTGAGAGCAGATCCGCCTGGCCAATACTCAGCGTTGCCATGCTGCTGGGCGGCTGCCTATCCGTAGGCCCAGAGTACGAGGCGCCAGATGTTGATGCACTCGGACAGGAAACCTTCGTCTATGCCGAAAGCTACGACACCACAGCGCCGCTGGCTGACTGGTGGACCGGCTTCGATGATGCGTCGTTAAACGAGCTGATCGCCGCCGGACTTGCCGAAAACCGCAGCCTTGCTGCGGCATCGGCGAACTTGCGAGCATCTCGCGCAGCATTGGGCCTCGCCCGCAGCAACCGATTGCCGTTCGATGATGTGACGGCCAGTCGAGCACGAAATCGTCAATCCACCGCAGGTTTTCGCGACCCACTGGAAGAGGCAGAGGGCGCGGGTAGCGATGTGACGCGAGATCTGTTCAACGCCAGCCTGTCAGCGAACTGGGAGCTGGATGTTTTCGGTCGCGTCGCAAGGTTGATAGAAACCGCCAATGCCGAACTTGGCGCCAGCGCAGCCGCACTGGCCGACCTGCAGGCGGTCGTCATTGCGGATATTGCTGATGCCTATATTGAGTTGCGTGGCCTGCAAGCCCAGCTTGCCGTCGCAGAGAAAAACAATACAAACCTGCAACGAACCCTAGATCTGACACGCGACTTGCGTGATGTTGGGCGGGTGACGGATCTCGATGTGTTCCAGGCCAACGCCGTGTTATCCACCAGCGAAGCGTCAATACCTGTACTACAAGCGGACATCGCATCTGTGGCGAACCGTCTGGCGGCACTGGTCGGGCGAAATCCCGCCGGCATCCAATCTGTGATAAACGACAACGCTCCGTTGCCGGTCATTAGCCGGCCGTTGGCCATCGGCGAGCCTGCCGATTTGCTGCGGCGGAGACCCGATATCGCCGCTGCTGAACGCCGCCTGGCAGCAGCTACGGCGACCATCGGCCTGAATATCGCGGAAGCATTCCCGACGCTGAGCCTTGGCGCGACGATCGGTGTCAGGGCATTTGATGTGGACGATCTGGATACCTCACAAGCGCTCAACTTTAACGTGGGACCGCAACTTGCCTGGTCGATTAGTAATTTGCTGCGAGCCCGTCAGCGCACCGACGCAGCGGTCGCAAATACCGATATGGCGTTCGCGATGTATGAGCAGACGGTGCTCGATGCGTTGGCAGAAACCGAGAGCGC
>JBCCCC010000055.1:0-20001 GCA_039033695.1 Pseudomonadota bacterium
GGTTGCTCGCACGTCCGCTGCCGTTAGCACGTAGAGATAATCGAGGTGTCGCTGGTCACCAACGACATTGGCAAACCGAGCAATCACTTGCGGATCGCTGATGTCCTTCTTTTGTGCTGTCATCGACAGCGCCAGATGTTGGCGAACCAGCCATGCCACAAGCGTTGCGTCCCGCTCGGGCAGTCCATGTTCACGGCAGAAGGCAAGCGCATCAATAGCGCCCAGCTCCGAATGGTCGCCACCGCGCCCTTTGGCGATATCATGGAATAGGCCGGCAAGTATAGCCAGAGATTGGTCGTCGAGTTGCTGCATCACCCAAGCACAATGTGGATGCTCATCGTCAAAGCGTTCAAGCGCGAAGCGACGAAGGTTGCTGACCACGAACAAGGTATGTTCGTCGACTGTGTAAGCGTGAAACAAATCATACTGCATGCGCCCGACAATACGACCGAACGCGGGAATGTAACGTCCCAGCAATCCATAGCGATTCATTCGCCTGAGCTCGCGCGTAACCCCGTGCGGCGCACTGATAATTTCGAGAAACAGGCGGTGATTACGCGGATGCTGGCGAAACTGCTCATCGATCAAATGCCGGCTGCGTCGCAGCAGGCCGATAGTCCGCGCGCTAACGCCTTTCAGATCGCTATTGCGTTGCATGCATAGGAATAGCTCGAGTAACGCGGAAGGATTGCGTGCGAAGACGTCGTCATCCACGACTTGTAAGTAATTGTTGCGGGCCTCGAATGAGTCGCTCAGTGCGCGCGGCGCATCATCTGCCGATAAGAGAATGCTCTCCTCGAACAGCTGCAGTAGCATCTCGTTTAGACGAGACAGTTCCATCACAGTTCGGTAGTAGCGCTGCATCATTTGTTCGACGCCGAGGGTGAATCGCGCGTCTTCATAGCCAAGCATGAGTGCCAGGGACTTTTGATGATCGAAGAGCAGTCGGTCTTCACGGCGTCCGGTGAGCACGTGCAGGCCGTAGCGGATCGTCCACAAAAAGTGACGGCCCTCGACGAGCCGTCGGTGCTGGCCGGGCGTCAGAAACTCGTGCGTCACCAGGTCGCTAAAGTCGGCCGCGCCGAAGTGGCGCTTTGCGACCCAGCCAACCAATTGAATATCTCGCAGCCCGCCGGGGCTGCCCTTGACGTTAGGCTCAAGATTGTAGCCCGTATCGTCATAGCGCCGATGGCGGGCACGCTGTTCGTCGCGCTTGGCGTTAAAAAACTCGGCCGAATTCCAGATCTCATGCTTGTCGGTTGCGTCGCGCATCCGTTGGAACAATTCAGTTGGTCCGCATAGCAGCCGGGATTCCATGAGGGTCGTGGCGACGCTGACGTCTGCGCGCGCTTCCTGCTGACACTGGTCGACTGTGCGCACACTGTGGCCAATCTCGAGTCCGGTGTCCCACAGGCTGGTCACGAATGCGCTCGCCGCGTCTGTGGGCGGGCTTGTGTCATCGAGCAGCAACATGATGTCGATGTCGGAGTGCGGGTGCAGCTCACCGCGGCCGTAGCCGCCAACCGCAACTAGCGCTATGGTCGATTCGTCGATGCCTGCTTCGCGCCACAACGCCACGAGCATATGGTCGATTAGCGCCGCATGTGCGGCGACGAGTGCCTCCACTGGATCGGCTGCCTCGAAACGCTTGCCGAGTTCGTCTCTGGCCTGTGTCAGCAAGCCACGGCAAGCGATCGCAGCGACAGTCGGCAGCGCACTCAATTGTGCTGCAAACCGTTCCACGGTGGGGTCGCTGCCGTGTTGTTCACTGACCGCGCGAGTCTCGCCGCTCATCAACATGTTGGTTGAACCTCAGGTGTCGTCGCGCGCGTCGGCGAGAAAGCGTGTTGGTACGGGCTCGGAAAAGTCAGGCGGCATGTGCCTGGTTTCGCTCCGCAGCGCCCAGCGTGAGTATTTCATGCCCGCTCTCTGTGACCAGAATGGTATGTTCCCACTGCACGGACAGTGAGTGGTCCTTGGTAACAACGGTCCAACCATCGGGGAGCAGCTTGGTAAAGCGTTTGCCGGCATTTACCATGGGCTCGATAGTGAACGTCATGCCTGGTTCGAGCGCGAGGCCCGTACCGCGCTTGCCGTAGTGGACGATTTGCGGGTCTTCATGGAACCCTTGGCCAATACCGTGTCCGCAATACTCGCGTACGACTGAACACCGATGGCTCTCAACAAACTTCTGTATTGCGTGGCCTATATCACCGATCTGTTTGCCCGGTGCGACCTCGGCAATCCCGAGCATCATAGCCTCGTGGCAGAGTGTGGCCAGGCGCTGCGCTTTAACGCTTGGCTTGCCAACGAGGAACATGCGGCTGGTGTCGCCGTGCCAACCGTCCTTGATGACGGTGATGTCGATATTGAGTGCATCACCGTTTCGGAGTACCCGATCAGACGGAATTCCGTGACAAATCACATGGTTAAGCGAGGTGCAGATGGATTTCGGAAAGGGTACTGGCCCGCCACCGGTGTAGTTTAGCGGTGCTGGTATGGCCTGTTGCTCTTCGGTGATGTAGCGATGACATATGTCGTTCAGCTCATTGGTAGTGACGCCCGGCTTGACATAATCGGTAATCATATCAAGGACATCTGCCGCCAGGCGACCTGCCAGACGCATGGCGTCCTGCTGTTCAGCGTTTTTGATGGTTACAGCCATAATTTCGGGTTCGGTTGACTCTCTGGTACGTCATCGGGCTCAAGCCGTATCCGGCTTCTATGGCCAGATGCGGTGCGACCGTCTAGGATACCAGCGCGCGGCCGGATGTTGAATGCCGTGGCGGATAAACTGGCGCCGGCAACGGCGCTATGCTATAAAGCGCGCGCTGCCAGGAAACAGACACGCGCCGAATTGACGGTGGCGGCTGCTTTGCCGGCGGTCATTTTTATTTAATCCACACATATATCGTCACTCGATGCGGGGTGCCCCAATCAAAAAAATGGGGTTGCATTCGAGGGGTATATGGAGGCTCAACCCAGGAGATTATTATGGCTGACGTCACCATGCGCCAGATGCTGGAAGCGGGCGTCCATTTCGGACACCAAACCCGTTACTGGAACCCGAAAATGGCGCCTTACATTTTCGGCGACCGCAACAAAATTCATATCGTCAACCTCGAGCGCACATTGCCGCTGTTCCGCGACGCGCTCGGCTACATCAGCAAGCTGTCATCTGATGGCGGCAACATCATGTTTGTTGGCACCAAGCGCTCGGCCCGCGACACGATTGGCAAAGAAGCCGCGCGCGCCGGTATGCCCTATGTTAACTACCGTTGGCTCGGCGGCATGCTGACCAACTTCAAGACCATTCGACAGTCGATTAAGCGTCTTAAAGACCTGGAAGCAATGCACGAGGGCGATGTCATCGAGTCGCTGACCAAAAAGGAAGTGCTCAACCTGACTCGCGAACAGGAAAAACTGGAGCGAAGCCTTGGTGGCATCAAAGACATGTCATCGTTACCGGACGCGCTGTTCGTCGTCGACGTCGGGCATGAGAAGATCGCCATCGATGAGGCGCGCAAGTTGGGTATCCCTGTTGTTGCCGTTGTTGACACGAACTGCGCCCCTGATGGCATCGACTACGTGATTCCGGGTAACGACGACGCCATGCGTGCGATCGGCTTGTACGCGACAGCTGTAGCTGACGCGGTGCTGGAAGGTCGGGCTATGGCACCGGAAGCCGTGCTTGGTGACGATGACTTCGTCGAGCTGGACGAAGAGGGCAACGTGCGCAAGAGCGCGCCAGCGGCCAAGAAAGCGCCACGCAAGAAGGCGCCGGCCAAGAAAGCTGCCGAACCAGCCAAGGAGGCTGCGCCGGAACCTGCTGCTGACGCACCCGCTGAGCCTGCAGCTGAGGTCGAGGCGCCTGAAGCAGCCGCCAAAGCGGACGAGTAACATCGCCGGTGCGCTGCAATGATCTGCGCCAGCGCGCCGATCGTTGCAGCATTGTCGCCCGCCCGAATGCGGGACCAAATACTAAATTTATGTGAGGGATAATCATGGCTATCACAGCGTCTATGGTTAAAGAGCTACGCGAGCGCACTGGCGTTGGCATGATGGAGTGTAAGAAGGCACTGGTTGCTGCCGACGGTGACATGGATGCCGCGGCAGTGCTGCTGCGCGAATCAGGTCAGGCCAAGGCTGACAAGAAAGCGGGCCGCGTTGCTGCCGAAGGTCGCATTGTGATCGAGCATTCTGCTGACAGCGCCGTCATTGTCGAAGTCAACTGCGAAACTGATTTCGTTGCCAATGACGACAACTTTGTGGCATTTGCGGGCCAGGTCGCTGCGCTGATCGCCGAACATCGCCCGCAGGATGTCGAGGCGCTGATGGCATTGCCGATGTCAGGTGAGCGCAGCGTTGAAACGGTGCGCACCGAGCTGATCGCCAAGATTGGTGAGAACATTGGTGTCCGTCGTTTCCAGGTGATCGAAGCTGACGGCGGCGCCGTTGGCAGCTATACACACGGTGCGCGCATTGGTGCGTTGGTCGCATTCAAGGGCGGCGATGCTGAGCTTGGCAAAGATCTGGCAATGCATGTCGCGGCGTCCGCGCCAATGAGCCTCGACGAAAGCAGCGTGCCCCAGAAAACACTCGATAGCGAGCGAGCCATTCTGGTCGAGCAGGCGAAAGGCTCTGGCAAGCCGGCAGAGATTATCGAGAAGATGGTCGACGGCCGCATGCGTAAGTACCTCGCGGAGATCACGCTGGTGGGTCAGCCGTTTGTCAAAGATCCGGACGTTACGGTAGCCAAGCTGCTCAAGGGCGCCGATGCGTCGGTCAGCAACTTTGTGCGCTTTGAAGTTGGCGAGGGTATTGAAAAGAAAGAAGACAACTTCGTTGAAGAAGTTATGGCGCAGGTAAACGAGGCCAGCGGCAAGTCGTGATTTGCGGGCGATTGATCGCCAATGCAGGTTACACTTACGGGCGCGCAGACAGGTTGAGGTCCGGCACGGGAGGCATCGGGACATGACGGCATCGAGCAACGCACCAGCCGCGGGCAGGGTGCTGCTGAAATTGAGCGGTGAAGCCCTGATGGGCAAGCTCAAGTACGGCATTGACCCTGAAATCATCAGCCGCATTGCCGGTGAGGTGGCTACCGTTGCCAAAAGCGGTGTTGAGGTGGCTATCGTCATTGGTGGCGGTAATATCTTCCGCGGCGCAGGTCTCGCCCGAGCCGGTATGGATCGGGTAACAGGCGACCATATGGGTATGCTGGCTACCGTGATCAATGCGCTGGCGATTCAGGACGCGCTGGAAAGACACGACGTGTTTGCAAGGGTCATGTCCGCATTGGCTATCAATGACGTGTGCGAGGACTACATCCGACGCCGGGCAATACGGCATCTCGAAAAGGGCCGGGTGGTCGTCTTGGCGGCTGGCACTGGAAATCCGTTCTTCACGACAGATACCGCTGCCAGCTTGCGAGCGATCGAGATCGGCGCCGATCTGATGCTCAAGGCGACCAAGGTGAATGGCGTCTACGACAGCGATCCGATGACTAACGCCGACGCGACACACTTACCTCAAGTGTCGTTTGATCGCGTGCTGGCGGAACGCCTGGACGTTATGGATGCGACAGCGATCGTTATGTGTCGCGACAATGACATGCCGCTGCGGGTGTTTGACATGACCGAGCCCGGTGCGCTCGTGCGCGTGATTCAGGGCGAGCCGTTGGGTACGTTAATTGTTGCCGAAACCGAGTGAGAGTTGATTGATGCTTGAAGAGATCAAGAAAGACGCCGATGTGCGTATGGGCAAGAGCGTTGAGTCGTTGCGCCAGGAGCTCACCAAGATTCGCACGGGCAGGGCGCACACCAGTTTGCTGGACCATATTACGGTTGAGTATTACGGCAGCGAAGTGCCACTGAGCCAGGTATCCAATATCGGTGTCGAGGATGCGCGCACGCTCACGGTTTCGCCATGGGAAAAGGACATGGTCAAGGCCGTAGAAAAGGCGATCATGAATTCTGACCTGGGTTTGAATCCGGCGACTGCAGGCACAGTGATCCGCGTGCCTTTGCCGCCACTGACCGAAGAACGGCGCAAGGACATGATCAGGGTCGTTCGCAGCGAGGCGGAGAATGGCAAAATCGCAATTCGCAATATTCGTCGCGATGCGCTCAGCGATTTTAAAGAGCTGCTCAAAGAAAAAGAAATCGGCGAAGACGACGAACGTCGCGCCGCCGAGGCGGTGCAAGCGCTGACTGACAAGCACGTTGCCGCAGTCGATGCTGTGCTCGCCGAAAAAGAAACCGAGCTGATGGAATTCTAATCCGGTTTTTCGATGGCCACTAACGAGCTGCAATCCCGTCTGCCAAGTCTGCCTTCGCATGTCGCCATAATCATGGACGGCAATGGCCGTTGGGCACGCAAGCGCGCCATGCCTCGCCATCTTGGTCACCGCGCAGGTGTCAAGGCCGTGCGCGCGGTTGTCCGCCGCTGCGGTGAGCTGCGCATTGACTACCTCACGCTTTTTGCTTTTTCGAGTGAAAACTGGTCGCGGCCCCAAGACGAAGTTGTGGGTCTCATGAAACTGTTTCTCGACGCTCTGCAACGCGAGGTTGCCGAGCTGCATGAAAACAACGTCAGGCTGCGATTCATTGGTGACTTATCGCGTCTGTCGGAGCGCTTGCGCAATGGCATGCGCGAGGCAGAAAAACTGACCGCTCAAAACCAGGGCCTGTCATTGCAGATTGCGGTTGGCTACGGCGGTCGTTGGGATCTAGTGCAAGCCTGCAAAGCGCTGGCACAGCAGGCTGTGGACGGGCATCATCGTGTCGACGATATAGACGAGGCGACGCTATCCTCGGCAATGGCGCTGGCCGATTGCCCAGACCCGGATTTGATGATTCGTACCGGTGGCGAGCAGCGTATCAGCAACTTCCTGTTATGGAACCTGGCCTATGCCGAGCTGCATTTCAGTGATGTGCTCTGGCCAGACTACGATGCCGCGGCACTCTCGGTTGCGTTGGATGCATTCTCGAGTCGCCAACGTCGATATGGGCGTGTCGAGTCGATGGCCAAGGAAGAGGCGGGATAAGGTGCTGCTTGCACGCTTTATTACGGCGGTCATCGCGCTTGCCGCTGTCCTTATCGTCTTGTTCGTATTGCCCGCCAGTGTCATTCCGCCAGTCGTTCTACTGGTGGTATCAGCAGCGGCCTGGGAGTGGTCTGCGCTGGCGCAGCTAACATCGATCCCGTTGCGTGCCGCTTACGCGCTGGGCATCGTGGGCCTGTGCACTTGGTTGTGGCTGGCGCCGCCGGATCAGTACTTCGGCCCGCTGCTTGGTGTTAGCGCTATTTGGTGGCTGTGCGCGTTCATTGCCGTCACGCGATATCCAGCACGACCAGGGCGGTGGCTGGCGGTGATCGGCGGCGTGTTGACGCTGGTGCCAACTTTTGTGTTTCTGAAGGCGTTGGCATTCTATCCGAACACTGGCGCGATCACTGGCCCGGCACTGCTGTTATTTGTGCTTGTCAGTATTTGGGGAACCGACGTCGGCGGCTACTTCGCCGGCAAGTATCTTGGCAAGCGAAAGCTGTCGCCGCACGTGAGTCCGAACAAGACCTGGGCCGGTGTCATTGGTGGCCTGATGGTATGTGCGCTGGTTGGCCTGGTCGGCAGTGCCTTGTTCGACCTTGCCTGGTTCCGACTCGTGCCATTATGTGTGGCGACCGGGATTGTCTCGATCGTCGGCGACCTCACAGTGAGCTTGTTCAAGCGCGAAGCGGGCTTGAAGGACAGCGGCGTGTTGTTCCCCGGTCACGGCGGGGTGCTGGATCGCATTGATAGCATTGCCGCTGGCACACCGGTGTTTGTTGCCGGTATCTTCCTGGGGCACGGCGCATGGTAGGGCAAGCTGTTCAGAGTGCGTTCAGCATTGGCGCGGCATCATTGCTGGTTGCGATGATCAGGGGATCAGTGGCCGACAAGGAACGATGCGCTGGTTTGACGGTCAGTTATTCGGATGACCATCGAGCGATGCGCGAGGCGATAACATGAGCATTCTGGAGTACGCATTCGCGCTGATTGTGGCGATCAGCCTGCTTGTGGCTATTCACGAATACGGGCATTACATTGTCGCGCGCATGTGCGGTATCAAGGTGTTGAGATTCTCAGTCGGTTTCGGCAAGCCCGTATGGTCGCGGCGAGCGGGCGCGGACAATACCGAGTACTGCATCAGTGCGCTGCCGCTTGGCGGCTACGTCAAGATGCTCGATGAGCGTGAAGGCGAGGTCTCAGAGGCAGACCGTGGGCGAAGTTTCAATGCGCAACCCGTATGGCAGCGAATTGCCGTGTTGTTGGCCGGGCCCTTTTTTAACTTCTTTTTCGCGATTTTCGCCTATTGGGTCGTGTTTGTGGCTGGTACCGATGTGACCAGACCGTACGTCGGTGTGGTGGAGCCGAATACGCCGGCTGCCGAAGCGGGACTGCAGCACGGCGATCGAATCGTGTCGGTTGGCGACACGCCGATCGACAGCTGGCAGGCCGGCCTGCAAACGGTGATTGCCGAGATGGTCGATGATGCCAAGCTGCCGCTGACGGTGCGCAGCCAGGATGGCAGCAGCAGGGACGTCGTGTTGGCACTGAGCCGGGAAACGGCTCGGTTGAGCGATCCTGGCAGCCTGTGGCAAGGGCTGGGCTTCAAGCCTTGGGCGGCACGGCCAATCGTTGGCGACGTGTCGCTGGGCAGCCCCGCGGCACAGGGTGGGCTGTTACGAGGCGATGTGATTACTCGTGTTGGCGGTACCGAGGTCGAGAGCTTCACCGCGATTGTGCGTGCGATACGTGCGACCGGTGAGCAAGCGGTCATGGTAGACGTCATGCGTGCTGGGCAGCCGGCGTCGTTCACGATCAAGCCACGCATGGAAGTCGTTGATGGCCGTCGCATTGCACGTGTCGGCATTGCGGCTGCGGATATCAGACCCGACGATCTCTACACGAAACGCGGTTACGGACTGCTCGGCGCGATTCCTGAGGCCGTACGCGAAACTGGCGAGAAGATTGGCTTTACGCTCGATATGTTTGGTCGCATGCTGACCGGGTCCGTATCGACGAAGAACATTAGTGGTCCGATCAGTATTGCAGAGTTCGCCGGCGATACGCTGGATCGCGGGTTGATTGAGTTTGTTGGTTTCCTGGCGTTGATCAGTGTCAGCCTTGGTGTGCTGAATTTGTTGCCGGTGCCAATGCTGGATGGCGGTCAGATTGTTTATCAGGTTGTGGAAGGCGTCACTGGCAAACCGTTGTCAGAGAAGTGGCAGATTGCCGGGCAGCAGGTCGGGATCCTCATGTTGTTCGGCTTAATGAGCCTTGCCTTTTATAATGATATTGCCCGCCTTGTCGGGCAGGTGTTTACCTAATGGTTATGGGTTTGGTTTTGTCTCAAATGAATGCGCATCTGCGGATAATGACCCACCGTGCCGGTCTGGTCACCATCATACTGTTGTCTGCGCTTAGCGCCGCCCAGGCTATCGCTGAGCCGTTCCCGTTTGAAGTACGCAACATGCGGGTCGAAGGGCTGCAGAGGATCTCCGAGGGTACCGTTTTCAACTACCTGCCTATTAATATCGGCGATTCGGTTGACGAGGTACGCATCCGCGAGGCGCTGCGCGCGTTGTACAGCGGTGGCGGCGGCCTTTTTGACGACGTGTCATTGCGACGTGATGGCAATACCTTGGTTATTGTGGTTAAAGAGCGCCCGTCTATCGAGCAGTTTTCCATTGATGGCAACAAGGACATCAAGACCGAGGACCTGACCGATTCGCTGCGTTCCGTCGGGCTCGCGCGCGGTAAGACGTTTGATCGATCCGTCCTCGATGAAGTCACTCAATTCTTGATCGAACAGTATTACTCGCGCGGCAAGTACGGCGTGTCAGTCGATACTCGCGTGGAAGATCGGCCGAACAATGCGGTGGCTATCTTTATCGATGTCAAAGAGGGTGATCGCGCGAAGATTCGCCAGATCAACATTGTTGGCAACAGCGTGTTCGACGATGACGAGTTAGTCTCTGAGCTTGAGCTCAAGACACCGAACTGGTTGTCATTCATTCGCCAGGATGATCGTTATTCCAAAGAAGCACTGACGGGTGATTTGGAGACGCTCAGTTCCTATTATCTTGATCGCGGCTATGCAGACTTTCGCGTGACCTCGACGCAGGTTGCGATTTCACCGGATCGCCAGGATGTCTTCATCACCATCAACGTGTCGGAGGGCGAGGTGTACACGTTGTCTGACATCAAGATTGCTGGCCGGATGGTCGTGCCGGAGGAGAACCTGCTACCGCTCGTATTGGCAAAGCCAGGTGATATCTTCAATCAGCGACGGCTGACGCAAACGACGGAGCTCATGACAATCCGTCTCGGCGCTGACGGTTATGCAGAAGCCGATATTGAGTTTGTGCCAGAGCTCGACCGTGATGCGAAGACGGTGGACATCACCTTGTTCATTGAACCGAACAATCGCATGTATGTGCGCAATATCAATTTTGACGGCGTCGACCAGGTTTCTGACGAAGTACTGCGCCGAGAAGTGCGACAGATGGAGGGCGCTTACCTGTCCAATCAACTGCTCGACCGATCCAAGATTCGATTGCAGCGGCTGCCTTATCTCGAGACCGTCGACTTTGAGACAGTGCCGGTGCCAGGCAGCAGTGACCAAGTCGATGTCAACTTTGATGTGGAGTACGGCCTGCCGGGTCAATTTGGCGGCGGTCTTGGATACTCCGAAACCCAGAAATTGCTGTTGAATGGCAACTTTACGCACACAAATTTCTTGGGCACCGGCAATCGTATCAGCGCAGAGATAAACTCCAGTCGCTTCCAAAATGTCTACAGCCTCGCCTATACAAATCCGTATACGACGATCGACGAGCTTCGGCGCACGTTGTCGTTGTCATATCGCAACTTTGACCAGTTCAATGAGTCATCATCGGATCTGTCGACAGAGACGCTGACGGCGGCTGTCGAGTACAGTTACCCGATCTCCGAGTATCAAAGCCTGAGCGTTGGCGGGGCATTTCAGCGCGCGCGACTGGTCGCGACCGAGTCGTTGAGCACGCAACAGGCCATCGACTGGATCCTTCAGAACGGCAACGCCCAGATCACAGAGGGCGTAGACTCGTTCTTCTCACAGGATTTGACCGTTTTCACCAGTGAGTTTGATACTTATGAGCTGGTAGCAGGGTGGGCATTCGATAGCCGCAACCGGGCAATCTTTGCCGATCGAGGTACCCGGCATCGCGTGTCGTTCACCTATGCGCTGCCTGGCTCAGATGTCGAGTACTGGACCGTGCGATATGATGCCCAGAAGCTTGTTCCGTTATGGGGTCAGTGGGGCCTTAATTTTGCGACCGAAATGGCATTCGGCGAGGGTTTGGGTGACACAACGGCATTGCCGCCATACAAACTGTTCCGAACCGGCGGTCCGGGGTCGGTCCGTGGTTTCAGCGAGTTTGATCTTGGGCCTCGCGATAGTTTTGGTCGACCTTATGGTGGCAACATACTCGTGAATGGTCAGGCCGAGCTCTTGCTGCCGTTGCCGGAGCGCTTCCGGGGCCGCGGTCGTGCAGCGTTGTTCTATGATATCGGTAATGTATTCAGCAATGGTGAGATTCAGTTTACGGATCGCTTAGGCGCTGATGCGATCGATTACAGTTTCGATGCGGATGACCTCAAACAATCCGTTGGCGTCAGCGTCGAATGGTTGGCACCACTTGGTTTGTTCAGATTCAGCTACGCGTTCCCATTGAATGCGTTTGATGGCAATAGCCGGCTATTTGAAGACGAAGTGGAAAGATTTCAATTTACTATTGGTAATGCTTTTTAAGGGAATGCAGTTCATGTTCAAGAATTACAAATACAGTACGCTTGCGTTGATCGCGCTGGCGCTCGTGGGGACGATTGGCGCCGCAACGGCGCAAGCGCAGGAGCTGAAAATTGCCGTCGTCAACGTTCAGGCGTTGTTGCAAGCGGCGCCACAAACCAAGGCCTCGATGGAAGCTCTGCAGGAAGAGTTTGCGCCGCGCGAGCGTACCGTGCTCGCCAAGCAAAAAGAGCTCGAAGAGTTGTCCGAAAAAGCGCAGCGTGACCTCGCGGTGATGGGTGATGCAGAGCGCCGCGCAATGGAGCGCGACATGCGCGAAGGTCAGCGTGAGTTTCAGCGTCTGCAGCAAGAATTCGTGGAAGACCGAAACCTGCGCCAGAACGAAGAGCTCGGCAAACTGCAACGCATTCTGCTGGAACAGGTTGATGCCTATGCGCGCGCTAACGGTTACGACATCATTCTGAGCGATGGTGTTGTGTTTGCAAGCGGACGCGTCAATGTGACCGGGCAGATTCTGGAACAGTTGAACCAGGCGACGAGCAGCGGCAATTAATCCCCAGGGGTGACTAGCGAACGCAAAGAGGATGGTGTCGCCACCGGCAAGGCCTGCACGGCCGGGGACCTTGCTGTGCGGTTGGGCTGCGAGCTCATTGGTGACCCAGACGTTATCGTTGCTCGGGTTGGCACGTTGCAGCGTGCCGCGCCTGACGCGCTGAGTTTCTTGTCGAACCCGCATTATCGGCGCTATCTCGAGACCACTCAGGCGGCTGCGGTTATTGTCGCGCCCGATGTAGGCGATGAGGTTACCGGAACGGCGCTGCTCGCGTCAGATCCCTACCTCACCTACGCGCGAGCTGCAGCCCAGTTGTACCCGCCATCAACGGTCGTAGGTGGCATCGCGCCAACGGCCTCGGTAAGCGCCGAGGCCAGCGTCGACCCCGACGCCAGCATAGGGCCATCGGCGGTCGTCGCCGCTGGCGCCCGGGTTGCAGCTGGCGCGGCAATCGGCGCTGGTGCGTACATTGGCGAGGGTTCTCGCATCGGGGCGGCAACCATCGTCGAGCCAAATGTGACGATCATGGACGATGTTCATATTGGCGAGCGCTGCACGATTCATGCCGGCGCCGTTATTGGCACTGACGGTTTTGGGATTGCGCCCTCTCCCGAAGGTTGGGTCAACGTGCCACAGATTGGTGGCGTGCGTATTGGTGATGATGTCGACATCGGGGCATCGACCAGTATTGATCGTGGCGCCATCGAGCCGACACGAATTGGCAACGGCGTTAAACTCGATAATCAGATACAGATTGGCCACAACACCGTGATCGGCGACCATACTGTGATGGCCGGTATGGTAGGCATCGCGGGCTCTACCACGATCGGACGCAATTGTGTGTTCGGTGGCAACAGCGGTACGGTCGGCCATCTGTCCATTGCGGACAATGTGGTTATCACGGCGCGTTGTACGGTAACGGCCGATATCAAAGAAGCAGGTACGTTTGGCGGCGTGTTCCCGCACGAAGACATTCGACAGCACCAACGCAACGTCGCGCGCTATCGGCAACTGGACAAATTGGCGCGGCGGCTGAGTGCACTAGAGAAGCAACGCAAATGACACGTTACCGGGGGAAGGTGGCATGACGGACACCAACATTGAACAGCAGCTGGATATCCGCCAGATCATGGCGCTTATTCCGCATCGATATCCATTTCTGCTCATTGACCGGGTTGTGTCATGCAAGCCCGGTGATTCGGTCACAGCGATTAAGAATGTGACCTTTAACGAGCCATTTTTCCAAGGGCACTTTCCGGGGCGACCGGTCATGCCGGGCGTACTCATTATCGAGGCGCTTGCCCAGGCAACCGGTATCCTGGCGTTTGCGACTGTCGGTGATGGGCCTGGCGAGGGCAAGCTGTACTACTTTGTCGGCATTGACAAGGCGCGGTTCAGAAAGCCGGTCGAGCCGGGTGATCAATTGCGTCTGGAAGTCAGCCTGTTGCGGCGGATCAAGACGGTTTGGCGGTTTTCTGCGGTTGCCTACGTCGACGACGTCAAGGTCGCCAGCGCAGAGCTGATGTGCGCCCCTGGTGAGGCCTGACGGAGAACTGCGATGAGCTTGATCCATGCAACCGCCATTATCGAAGACGGCGCGAAACTGGGCAATGACGTCAAGGTCGGTCCGTATGCTGTTGTTGGCTCCGACGTCGAGATCGGCGATGGCACAGTCGTTGGCCCACACGTTGTCATTCGCGGCCCCACCCGGATTGGTGCGGAGAACCACTTCTATCAGTTTGCGTCTATCGGTGACGCGCCCCAGGATAAAAAGTACGCTGGCGAGCCCACGCAGCTTGTTATCGGCGATCGAAATACGGTGCGCGAGGGGTGCACGATCAACCGGGGAACAACACAAGACCGTGGCATCACGCGCATGGGCGACGATAATTGGATCATGGCCTACGCGCATATTGCGCATGACTGCGATGTCGGCAGCAACGTAATTCTGGCGAACAATGCGACTTTGGCGGGCCATGTGAGCGTTGGCGATTGGGCTATTCTCGGTGGGTTCTCTGGCGCGCATCAGTTTTGCAATATCGGTGCACATAGTTTTCTGGGCATGTATGCAGGGGTTGGCAAAGATGTGCCTGCCTACGTGATGGTAATGGGCACCCCGGGCGTACCGCGCGGCGTGAATGTCGAGGGTCTGAAACGACGCGGGTTCACCGATGTTCAGATTCGTAACATCCGCGACGCGTACAAGGTTGTCTACCGCAACAAGCTACGATTGGACGATGCGCTGGCTGAGCTGCGTTCTCGCGAGCCGGAGCAGCCCGAGCTGACGCCGCTCATTGACTCGATAACGGCATCCGAACGCAGCATTGTCCGTTAGCATAGACCGGCGCTAGCCGGATGAGGCGCATCGAATGCGAATTGGATTGGTTGCAGGCGAGGTTTCAGGAGACCTGCTTGGCGCGGGCCTGATTGAGGCGTTGGCAGCGCGCGTTCCCGGTGCAACCTTTGAAGGCGTTGGGGGAGAGCGCATGCGCGCGGCGGGCATGCAATGCTGGCATGATGCCGACGAGCTGGCCGTCATGGGGTTGACCGAGGTGCTGTCACATTTGCCGCGCCTGCTAAAGCTCAGGCGCTCATTGGTGCAGCGCTGGAAGGCAAACCCGCCAGACGTGTTCATCGGCATCGATGCACCGGATTTCACGCTAGGACTCGAGCTTAAGTTGCGCCGCATCGGCATACCGACGGTTCACTACGTGAGCCCGTCGGTCTGGGCCTGGCGCGAGGGTCGTGTGAAGAAAATTGCGCGTGCCTGTGACCGTGTGCTCTGCCTGTTGCCGTTCGAGCCCGCCTTTTATGCGCGCCATCAGGTTGCTGCGGATTTTGTAGGTCATCCGTTGGGCGAGGTCATCGATAGCGAACATGATATTGGTGCAGCGCGTGACGCATTAGGCATTGATCGGCAGCGGCCCGTGTTGGCGTTGTTGCCGGGTAGTCGTCGCGGGGAGATCACCAAGCTGGGCCGCGATTTCGCACTGGCTGGCGTTGAATTGCGCAAGCAGCGCCCTGACTTACAGGTGGTTGTGCCGCTGGCGAATTCGGCAGGCGCACTGGCTTTCCAGTCAATTGCTGAAGAGGTTGGTCTGACAGATCAAGTGACTACGACCATTGGTAACGCGCGCGTGTGTATGCAGGCCGCGGACGTGTTGGTGATGGCCTCGGGGACCGCAACGCTGGAAGGCCTATTGTTTGGCAAGCCAATGGTGGTTGGTTACCGCGTGGCGCCGTCTACCTACCGTTTGGTCAAAGCCTTGGGCTTGATGAAAATCGACTATTTCTCTTTACCGAATTTGCTCACCGAAACGCCATTGGTGACAGAGCTGATTCAACACGATTTGACGCCGGACGCACTCGTGCGCGAGGTTAACGATTTGTTCGACAATGCGGCGCGCCGGGAGGCGATGCGCCGAGCGTTCGCGGAAGTGGGCAAAGCGTTGCGCCAGGACGCCAATGAGTTGGCTGCCGACGCGGTGCTTGCTACGGTGGGCAAATGAGTCAGCAGCAGTGTCTGGAGCTTACCGCGTCATCGCTCGAGTATGAGCTCGTGGCGGGGGTTGACGAAGCTGGCCGAGGTCCCCTTGCGGGTCCGGTCGTCGCAGCTGCGGTTATCCTCGACCCGAATGCAATTCCCGTTGGTATTGATGATTCCAAGAAGCTCAGCGCCGCCAAGCGCTCTGCGCTGGCCATTGCGATCAAGAAAGCGGCGCTGCATTGGCACATAACTGCTATCGATGCAGCTGTCATCGATCAGATCAATATTCTGCAAGCGACGATGAAGGCCATGCACGATGCGGTCATGGCCATACCCGTCGCGCCGCAACTCATCCTGATCGATGGCAATCGCGCTCCTGAGTTCTCGCTATCAGCGCAAGTGCATACGCTAATCGGTGGCGACGCACGGGACGCATCGATCGCAGCAGCATCGATACTTGCCAAGACCCATCGTGATGCGCTGATGTGCGAGTTCGATGTGATGTTCCCGGGCTATGGTTTCGCTGCTCACAAGGGCTACGGCACGCCGGCCCATCTGTCAGCGTTAGCGGCGCTGGGCCCCTGCGACATTCATCGCAAGAGTTTTGCGCCTGTCCGCCGCGCTGCAAGTCAATCAGCAGGAGATCCGCATGGCGGCCAGTGAGCAACTGGTCTCCGTAGACGCACCAGCACCGTCGCCCGGTATCGCTGGCGGTTTCGTGCATCTGCACGTGCACACGCAGTATTCAATTGTCGACGGGCTTGTGCGCGTGCCCGAGCTCATGGCAAAGGTGCGCGACGCTGGCATGCCAGGCGTTGCACTTAGCGATGCTGGCAACTTGTTTGCCATGGTTAAGTTCTACACTCGCGCCCTGGCCGAGGGCCTGAAACCGATTGTCGGCGTCGAGCTCGCGCTGTTGGATCGCGAGGACTCAAACGTCAGCGACTCGCTGCTGTTGCTTTGCCAGAATCGTGCGGGTTATCGCAACCTGACCCGACTGGTCACTCGTGGATACCTGGAGGGGCAGCATCGGGGGCGTCCTGGTATTTATCCTGACTGGCTCGATCAAACGACCACCGCTGGTTTGATTGCATTGTCTGGCGGTTTTGCCGGTGATCTTGCGCGTCTCGCGCGCATCAAGGGGCGCGACGCGGCGCTAGCACGCGCCGAGCATTGGCAGCAACTGATGGGCGACCGCTACTACTTGCAGATCTCCCGCACGGGGCGTGATGCTGAAGCCGACTGGCTGCGGCGCGCGGTTGCGATCGGTGAGCAACTCAGTATTCCACTGGTCGCCACCAATGACGTGCGGTTCCTGCGCAAGGAGGATTTCGATGCACACGAGGCGCGTGTGTGCATCCACCAGGGTCGAACGCTGGCCGACAATTCAAGGCCGCGTGACTATAGCCCACAGCAATACCTGCGCAGCGCCGAAGAAATGCAGCTGTTGTTCGCTGACCTGCCAGGTGCGATTGAGAACAGTGTGCGAATTGCCGAGCGATGTAGTCTCGATCTTGAGCTGGGCAAGAGTTATCTGCCCGAGTTTCCAACGCCGGATGGCCAGTCGGCGGAGGACTTCCTGCGCGAGCAGTCGGCGGAAGGCTTAGCTCAAAAAATCGCTGCCGGCGCCGACTACGACAGTGAAGATGAGACCTACCAGGCGCGTCTGGACCGCGAGCTCGATACCATTTGTAACATGGGGTTCGCCGGCTATTTCTTGATTGTCGCCGATTTCATTCGCTGGGCGCGCGAGAATGGTGTGCCGGTCGGGCCTGGCCGGGGCTCTGGTGCGGGCTCTCTGGTTGCCTTTACGCTCGGCATTACTGACATAGATCCGCTCGAGCACGACCTGTTGTTCGAGCGCTTTCTGAATCCCGAGCGCGTATCCATGCCTGACTTTGACGTCGATTTTTGCATGGAAGGTCGCGATCGAGTGATTGCCTATGTCTCCGAGCACTATGGTCGTCATCGGGTCTCGCAGATCATCACCTACGGCACGATGGCGGCCAAGGCCGTGGTGCGCGATGCGGGGCGCGTGCTTGAGTTTCCGTACGGCTTTGTCGATCGCATTGCCAAATTGATTCCGTTTGAGGTCGGCATGACGCTGACCAAGGCTATGGAGGACGAAGCGGAGCTGGCGCGTTTGTACCAGGATGATGACGAAGTGCGCAGTTTGCTCGATCTTGCGTTGTCGCTGGAAGGTTGCGTCCGCAATGCGGGTAAACACGCGGGCGGCGTGGTGATTGCGCCAACGGAGCTGACCGACTTCACGCCGTTGTATTGCGAGGAGGGCGGCGACAATCTGGTCACTCAATTCGATAAGGATGACGTTGAGGCGGCCGGGCTGGTCAAGTTCGACTTTCTCGGCTTGCGCACGCTGACTATTATTGATCGAGCGATGGCGTCAGTGAATGCGTTGCGCAGCAAGGCGGGCGAAGCGGCGCTTGACCTCAATGCGCTACCAATGGATGACGCGGCGACTTTTGCATTGCTGCAACGATGCCAGACGACCGCCGTGTTCCAGCTGGAATCGCGTGGCATGAAAGACCTCATACATCGCTTGCGGCCCGACTCATTCGCCGACCTTGTGGCGTTGGTGGCGCTCTATCGGCCTGGCCCACTTCAGTCCGGCATGGTGGATGATTTCATTGCACGCAAGCACGGTCAGGCGGGGCAGGAGATTGACTATCTGCATCCTGATCTGCAGCCGGTGCTGGAGCCAACCTACGGTGTGATCTTGTACCAGGAGCAAGTCATGCAAATTGCCCAGGTGCTTGCAGGCTACACGCTGGGTGGCGCTGATCTGTTACGACGCGCGATGGGCAAGAAAAAGGCCTCTGAAATGGCCAAGCAACGACAGATCTTCGTTGACGGTTGCGTCGAGCGGTCAGTCGACAAGGCGCAGGCCGAGTACATCTTCGACCTCATGGAGAAGTTCGCCGGTTACGGCTTCAATAAGTCTCATTCGGCTGCGTACGCGGTGCTCTCATATCAAACGGCCTGGCTCAAGGCGCATTATCCCGCCGAGTTCATGGCGGCGGTGATGTCGTCGGATATGGATAGCACCGACAAGCTGGTCGGCCTCAAGGACGACTGTCGCGCGATGGGGCTGACGCTACTGGCGCCTGATGTCAATGCGTCGGATTGCCACTTCAGCGCTGCGGGCTCGGATGCAATACGATATGGCCTCGGCGCGATCAAGGGTGTTGGTCGCGCCGCGATCGACGCGATCGTCGCCAGTCGTGAAGCCGATGGCCGATTCGGTGACCTGGCTGATCTGTGCCGACGCATTGACCTTGAGCGCATCAACAAGCGGATGCTGGAATCTCTGGTCAAGTCCGGCGCGCTGGACTCACTCGGAGAGAATCGGCGCAGCCTGTTTGAGCAGTTGCCGAGCGCACTCAAAGGCGCAGAGCAAGCGGCGCGCGCCGAGGCGGCAGGACAGGATGATCTGTTTGGCAGCGTGTCAGCGCCGCCACCTGACGCCAGCCCGGATACCCCCGTCATTTGTGTCAGCGAATGGAATCACGCCGACCGCCTTCGCGCTGAGAAAGATGCGCTCGGCCTGTATCTGAGCGGACACCCGTTCGAGATCTATCAAGGTCTCGCGCGCCAGCTGACGAATGGCTCGCTGGCGGACATACTGTCGATTAAGCCGCCGGCTGGCGCTGACGGTGGGCCAGACTTCTCACGACCCAGACGAAACGCGACAGTTGCTGGGCTGGTTTTCGATGTTCGACGTCGAGGTAATCGGACGACCGTAACGCTGGACGACGACACTGGGCGTATCGACGTGCAACTGTACGCGGAAATGGTTGATGCAGTACGCCACCTGTTGGTCAAGGACAGTGTGCTGATTGCCAGCGGCGGCTTGCGGTGGGATAACTTCATGAAGGCCTGGGCATTGAACGCCAAGCAGCTGCGCGACATTGACCATGTCATTGAGGAGCGAGCGACTGCATTGGTTATCGGTATCGACCGTCCCGCAGACGACGCGGTTGCGATGCTGCAGATCCGCGAGTTGCAGCAACTGCTCCGGCCGCATCGTGGTGGCGGTTGTGAGGTCAGTGTGGATTACCGGGTCGACGATGCGCTTGCTCGTATCGCGTTTGGACCTACGTGGCGAA
>JBCCCC010000056.1:0-19958 GCA_039033695.1 Pseudomonadota bacterium
CAGACGACGCGGTTGCGATGCTGCAGATCCGCGAGTTGCAGCAACTGCTCCGGCCGCATCGTGGTGGCGGTTGTGAGGTCAGTGTGGATTACCGGGTCGACGATGCGCTTGCTCGTATCGCGTTTGGACCTACGTGGCGAATCAAGGTTAATCGCGCCGTGCGCGATGGACTCGAAGACATGTTCGGTACCAAAGCGCTGAAGATCGCGTTTGCGCCGGAACGCTAGTCGATCAAACTCGGTTTCGGGCTCAGCATGCCAGCGCGGGCCCGCGTGTGCTAAATTGCGCTTATCAGACGTGTGGACAACACCTTATGGATCTTAAGTTTCTTGATTTTGAGCAACCGATCGCTGAGTTGGAAGCGAAGATCGACGGATTGCGTTATGTCGGCGACGATTCGCAAGTCAATATTGCCGAAGAAATCGACCGGCTGACCAAGAAAAATCAGTCTCTGACCAAATCCATTTTTTCGAACCTCAGTGCCTGGCAAGTCGCTCAGGTGGCACGCCATCCGATGCGGCCTTATACGCTCGACTACGTCGCCGATGTGTTTGATGATTTTCAGGAGCTGCATGGTGATCGTATGTATGCCGATGACTACGCCATCATTGGCGGTATGGCACGCATCGAGGGCTTGCCGGTCATGTTGATTGGTCACCAGAAAGGGCGCGATACCAAAGAGCGCGTGCGGCGCAACTATGGAATGCCGCGCCCGGAGGGCTACCGCAAGGCACAACGTTTGATGCAAATGGCGGAGAAATTCTCGATGCCGGTGGTCACGCTGATTGATACACCGGGGGCTTACCCGGGCATTGGCGCCGAAGAACGCGGTCAGTCCGAAGCGATCGCGCGCAGCCTGGCGATCATGGCGCGGTTGCGCACGCCCATCGTCAGCGTGGTTATTGGCGAGGGTGGTTCGGGCGGCGCATTGGCCATCGGGGTGGCAGATCGTTTGTTGATGTTGCAATACGCGGTGTATTCCGTGATTTCGCCGGAAGGTTGTGCGTCAATCCTCTGGAAGAGCGCGGAGAAGGCTGCGGAAGCTGCCGACGCAATGCGCATCACCGCCGATCAGTTGAAGGAGTTTGGCCTGATCGACGATGTGCTGGAGGAGCCGCTTGGCGGGGCGCATCGCAATGCTGATGAGACTGCGCAGACCCTCAAGAATGCGTTGTTGTCGAATCTCAAGGCGCTCGGCCAGTTGTCACTTGATGATCTGCTGGCGCAACGCGCTGCCAAGATCGCTGCGTTTGGTGAGTTCCGCGACGGCTGATGGCGCTCGCCGCAGCGAAGATAGTCGCATCGATTGAAGCGGTGCGCGACAAACTCGGATTAGGCGGCGACTGCGTGATTGCGTATAGCGGCGGCCTAGACTCAACCGTATTGATGCATCTGCTGGCGCGCGACGGTCGTCTGCCTTTGCGCGCGCTCCACATAGACCACGGCTTGCAAGAGGAGCCGGCGTGGCAGCGGCACGTGAAGCGTGCGACGGACGCGCTGGGGCTGCCGTGCCGAGTGGTGTCACTGCAGCTCAAACCGGGGGCGGGCGATAGCATTGAGGCGTTGGCGCGCGATGCGCGTTATGCGGCGTTCGCAGCGGACCTGCAGGCGGGCGATCTGTTGTTACTCGCTCAGCATCGCGATGATCAGGCGGAGACGCTTCTCCTGCAACTGCTGCGCGGTGCAGGTCCGCACGGTCTGTCAGCGATGCCGCGTCTCGCAGCGCTGGGGCCGGGTTATGCACTACGGCCTTTGCTCGATGTATCGGTGGATCAGTTGCGTGATTATGCGCGTGTCCAAGGGCTTAGCTGGTTTGATGACCCGAGCAACGCGGACGAGCGCTTTGACCGCAACTACTTGCGCCACCGCGTATTGCCAGCGATGCGCGAGCGCTGGCCTGCGTTCGGCAAGACACTGGCAAGGGCAGCCCATCACCAGTCAGCCGCGGCCAGTGTGCTCGACCAGCAAGCCGCCGCCGATGCGCGTTCGATCCGCGCGCGGGGCGGTCAGTTAGTGATCTCTCGATTACAAATGTTGACCACAGCGCGGCAGCGGAACGTCTTACGCTTTGTGTTGCGTGCCCGAGGCTTGGCCGTGCCTTCTGATCGCCGTCTCGGCGCGGTTTTGGCGCTGTGCCAATCACCTGCGGGTCGCGGACAGGTGGCCTGGGCTGACGTTGTCATGCGCCGATATCGTGATGCGCTGTTTTTCACGCAGGGGCGGCTCGAAGAACCCGATACCGCATTTGAGGTCGCGCTCCGTTTGGGCGCGTCAATTGAACTACCCTGCGGGCTCGGTACGCTGAAGCTCGCGGGATCCAAAGTAGCCGGTCATGAGCCCCCTGTGTTGTCGGTGCGTTTCCGTCGAGGTGGCGAGCGCGCCCGACTTGCCGCGCGCGGGCACTCGCAACCGTTGGCGCAGTGGTTTCAGGAGCAGGGCGTCCCACCATGGGAGCGCAGCCGAGTGCCCTTGGCCTTTTGGCAAGGCGACTTGGTGGGTATTGGTGACACGTTGGTCACGGCGCAGGACGGCATGTTTGGTTCGGTCAGGCTCGTCTGGGAGCGGCCCACGTAAGGGCCTGAACGCGCCAGAATCGTGCCGCAGCGCAATTGTGAATTGGCGGGCCATCTGGTATCTTTTCATTCCGTCTCTACAGCGCATTTTTAGGCGTCCGAGGGCCGGAGTAAAGGCTTGAGCCAGCCATTGTCGTTGTCGCTTCCGGCGGCCACCGACACTTGCTGATGCAGATTCGAACCTTTACTCCGGCCCTTTGTTTTTCCGGTTTTTGCAGGCGGCTCGAATGACTTCATACGTATTTATCACTGGCGGCGTGGTTTCATCGCTCGGCAAAGGCATCACTTCTGCCTGTCTTGCTGCCATTCTGGAGTCGCGCGGCGTCTCCATCAGCATGATGAAGCTTGACCCCTACATTAACGTTGATCCGGGTACGATGAGTCCGTTTCAGCATGGCGAAGTGTTTGTCACCGATGATGGCTCCGAGACCGATCTCGACCTCGGACACTATGAACGTTTTGTGCGCATAACCACGGGGCAACACAGTAACTTCACGACTGGACGAATCTACGAGACCGTGATTGCCAGGGAACGGCGCGGCGATTACCTCGGCGCCACCGTGCAAGTGATCCCGCACGTGACAGATGAGATGAAGCAGTCGATTCGTCGCGGCGCCGGCGATGCGGATGTCTGCTTTGTCGAAATCGGGGGTACGGTTGGTGACATTGAGTCGCTGCCATTTCTCGAGGCGATCCGTCAGATGGGCGTCGAGCTGGGTCGCGAGCGCGTCGCTTATGTGCATCTGACCCTGGTGCCCTACATCGCCACGTCATCAGAAATCAAAACCAAGCCGACGCAGCACTCAGTCAAGGAGCTGCGCTCTATTGGTATTCAGCCCGATATTCTGGTGTGTCGTTCAGAATTGCCGCTGCCGGATGAACATCGGCGCAAGATCGCGTTGTTCACTAACGTGCAGGAGAACGCTGTCATTTCCGCCTACGACGTGGATGACCTGTACAAGATACCGGCGGTACTGCACGAGCAGGGGTTTGACGAAATCATTTGCCGCCAGCTCCGCCTGGATGTGCCGAAGGCTGATTTGTCGGAATGGCAGGCGGTGGTTGATGCGAAGGTCAATCCGGATGGCGAGGTCAACATTGTCATGGTTGGCAAGTATGTCGATTTTCGCGATTCCTATATTTCGTTGGCCGAGGCGCTGTTGCATGCGGGACTGCATACCCGCACACGGGTCAATATCCACTACGTCGAGTCGCAGGATGTCGAGCAGAACGGTGTGAATCAGCTGCGCCAGTATGATGCGATTCTTGTACCCGGCGGTTTTGGGGATCGTGGGATCGAGGGCAAGATTGAAGCGGTTCGCTACGCCAGAGAGAACGGCGTGCCGTACCTTGGGATATGCCTGGGCATGCAGCTTGCGGTGATCGAGTTCGCTCGTAACGTGGCCGGCTTGGAAGGTGCGCAAAGTACCGAGTTCAATGCTGATACGCCGCACCCCGTGGTGGGTCTTATTACTGAATGGCGGACGCTGGAGGGTGTTACTGAGCTGCGCAGTGAAGCGTCCGACCTTGGCGGTACCATGCGTTTGGGCGCACAGCAGATTCACTTGCAGGATGGTAGTAAGGTGCATGAGTTATACGGCAAGCCAGAGATCCGTGAGCGCCACCGACATCGATATGAAGTTAACAATACCTATCGAGACAGGCTATCTGCGGCTGGACTGACATTCTCGGGTCTCTCCGACGACGATCTGGTCGAGATGATTGAATTGGAAGATCATCCGTGGTTCGTGGCCAGTCAGTTTCACCCGGAGTTTACGTCCAATCCGCGCGACGGCCATCCGTTGTTTAGTGGCTTCATTCGCGCCGCGCGCGAGTATGCCGAGCGCGAGGCTGTCAGCAAGAAACAGGTGCACGCATGAAGATTGGCAATATCTGCATCGGTCTGGATCAGCCGTTCTTCTTGATCGCCGGCAATTGTGTCGTCGAGGATGAGGCAACGACCATGGAGACTGCCGGTCGTCTTCAGCAGATGTGCGAAGAGCTTGGCATCGGACTGATTTACAAGTCGTCGTTCGATAAGGCCAATCGTAGCTCGGCGGGCAGTTTCCGCGGGCCCGGTATGGAGCAAGGACTCAAGATTTTGGCTGCTGTGCGTGAACAGCTCGGCTTACCAATTTTGACGGATGTTCATGAGGACACACCATTTGACGAGGTCGCCAGCGTCGTCGACGTGATGCAGACCCCCGCATTCTTGTGTCGTCAGACCAACTTCATTCTGGAGGTTGCGCGTCAGGGCATCGCCGTGAATATCAAGAAAGGTCAGTTTTTGTCGCCATGGGAGATGGATAATGTTGTCGACAAGGCGCGCTCCACAGGCAATGAGAACATCATGGTGTGCGAGCGGGGATTCAGCTTTGGTTATAACAATCTGATCTCCGATATGCGCTCACTGGCCGTAATGCGTCGTACCGGCGCTCCGGTCGTGTTCGACGCGACCCATTCCGTGCAGCTTCCCGGCGGCAAAGGCACTGCGTCGGGCGGCCAGCGCGAGTTTGTACCGGTGCTTGCGCGCGCGGCCGTCGCGGTCGGTGTGGCAGGTGTCTTTATGGAGACACATCCGAATCCTGAGAAGGCGCTTTCGGACGGTCCGAATGCATGGCCACTTGATGAGATGCGCAGTTTGCTCGAAACACTCAAGTCCATTGACCAAACGGTTAAATCGACGCCCTTTAACGAAGCCGCCTACGGGCTTGGCTAGATGACACGCGACGGAATACCTGACATGAATGGCACAACAATAAAATTTATCGCCGCGCGCGAGATTCTTGACTCTCGCGGCAACCCGACCGTCGAGGCGGAAGTCTGGCTTGGGGATGGCAGTCACGCGCGCGCTGGCGTGCCTTCCGGCGCGTCAACCGGCTCGCGCGAGGCTGTCGAATTGCGAGACGGCGATTCGGGCCGTTACCTTGGTAAAGGCGTCACCAAGGCCGTCGCCAACGTCAACGGTGAATTGCGCGACGCGCTGGTAGGTCAGGACGCCGCCGATCAGCAGGCAATAGACCAGCTGATGCGGGACTTGGATGGTACCGAGAATAAATCGCGACTCGGCGCCAATGCGCTGTTGGCCATTTCACTCGCGGCCGCGAAGGCAACCGCCGTTAGCCGCAAGCTGCCGCTTTTTGCGACGCTGGGGGACAGTGTGGCGATGCCCGTCCCGATGATGAATATCATCAATGGCGGCGCGCATGCTGATAACAGCGTGGATATTCAGGAGTTCATGGTGTTGCCCGTTGGCGCGCCAAGTTTCCGTGAGGCGCTGCGCTGCGGTGCCGAGATTTTCCATGCGCTCAAGAAGGTGTTGGCCAGTCGCGGTTTGAACACAGCGGTCGGTGATGAAGGCGGCTTTGCGCCGGACTTGCCCTCCAATCGCAGTGCGCTGGAGACCATCATGGAGGCGATTTCGGCCGCAGGCTACAGTGCAGGTAACGATGTGTTGCTCGGGCTCGATGTGGCCAGTTCGGAGTTTTATAGGGATGGCGTCTATTCGCTGGCCTCAGAGGGCCGGGACTTTGACGCTGCAGGTTTCACCGACTATCTCGCCTCGCTGGTTGACGAGTTTCCGATCATCACGATTGAGGATGGCATGGACGAGAGCGACTGGGCAGGCTGGAAGTTGCTAACGGACAAATTGGCAGACCGGGTGCAATTGGTCGGCGATGATCTGTTCGTGACCAATACCCGAATTTTAGCCCGCGGCATTGATGAAGGCATTGGCAACTCGATTCTCATCAAGCCAAATCAAATTGGCACACTCACAGAGACCCTCGCCGCGATCGACATGGCGATAGATGCCGGATTTACGGCTGTGGTGTCACACCGTTCCGGTGAGACGGCAGACGCGACCATCGCCGATATCGCCGTTGGCACACGCGCGACACAGATCAAAACGGGGTCTTTGTCGCGTTCTGACCGCATTTCAAAGTACAATCAACTTTTGCGTATTGAAGAGTTGCTCGGCGAGAAGGCAACCTTTGATGCGAGTACCGCCTTCCCGGCATCGATTGCAACGGCATAAGTGCGACCGGGCTGGCGACGAGGGGCATAGCATGGCAGGCGATAAACGGCCGTCGCAAAACACGAGACCGTCTGTAAACACCGCATTTGTTGTGTTTGCAGCGCTGCTGTGTCTGACGGTTGCGCAACTGCTGTTGGCGCCCGGTGGTGTCCGCAAGACGCGCGCTTTGGAAGCGGCGGTACAAGAAACCCGGCTCGAAATAGCAGCGCTCGAGCGGCGTAATGCGGCTCTGGCAGGTGAGGTGCACAATCTCAAACATGGGTTGGAGGCTGCCGAGGAGCGCGCGCGCGCTGATCTTGGCATGATCGGCAAGAACGAATCGTTCTACCAGATTGTAGGTAGTGACGAGGCTACGGCCGGCGAGTAGTCGTCGCGCGCCGTCGAGATGTCGGCGTGCCAACCCCACCGATGACAGATATCTCTTATTGGCCACAGCCGCCGGCAACGCGAACACGGGCTGGTGTTGCGCGTATGCGGGCGGACATTGCCGATTTTGAGGTCGAAGAAATCCCGAACTGGACGCCCGACGGTAGCGGCGAGCACGATGTACTTTGGGTCGAAAAACGTCGTGCCAATACGCGCTGGGTTGCCGGTCAGCTGGCGCGCCATGCGGCGTGTCGCGAACGCGATGTTAGCTACGCCGGTTTGAAGGATCGACATGCGGTAACACGGCAGTGGTTCAGCATCTACCGACCGGGGCGGAGCATAGATTGGTCAGCGTTCGAACACCCCGATATCCAGATCCTCGACGCCAGCGCGCACGGACGCAAGATACGTGTGGGTGCCCTGCAAGGTAATCGCTTTCGAATCCGGCTGACTGACGTTACGGTCGATGGAACACAACTTGAGCGCGGGCTGCAGAGCGTTCGCAGCTATGGTGTGCCGAACTACTTCGGGCCCCAGCGATTTGGTCGTCATGGCTCTAACCTCAAGCTGGCGACTCGGCTTGCCGATGGAGAGCGGCTGCGCAAGAGCGAGCAAGGTTTTGCTTTGTCGGCAGCGCGCTCGCTGGTATTCAATGCCGTGCTGGCGGCTCGCGTCAATCACGATACCTGGTGGCGTCCGCTGCCAGGTGACGCGCTCATGCTTAACAATAGCCATTCCTTCTTCGTAGCAGGTGCAAGTGACGATACCCAAACACTGGAGCGCCGCGCCAAGTTGGGGGACCTGCATCCAACCGGACCGCTCATCGGTGCCGGTGAGTCTCCCGTCCAGGATGCGGCGCGGTCGCTGGAGGAGGCCACCATGGCGGGCTACGCCAGCATGCTCGCGTGTGTACGCCAAGGGCGTGTGGATGCCCAGCGGCGCGCATTACGGGTGTTGCCAAGCGAGTTTTCTGCGGCACTTGACGAGCGCGTGCTGACACTGGCCTTCAGCCTGCCGGCAGGCAGCTTCGCGACCGCGTTGATCAACGAGCTTGTGGCGGTGACTGAGGCGCCGGCCTAGTGGCGGAACAAGACGTAGACGGCGCCGCTGCCGCCGTCGACCTGGCGCGCTGAAACAAACGCAGCAACCGCATCCATACGTCGTAGCCAGGCATCAACGCTACCTTTTAGTCTTGGGCCACGATGGCCGGAGCCAAGTCCCTTGCCATGGATAATGCGCACGCAGCGCCAACCGAATTGCTCGCGCTCAGCCAGGAATTCGCGCAGGGCTTCTCGCGCCTCCTTGACGGTATAGCCATGCAGGTCAATCTGTGCGTCGACGCGAAACCCGCCGCGCGCCAGCTTTCGAAGGATGCGTTCGCCAATCTCCGGTCGCCGATAACGTAGCGCATCGCCGTTCTGCCACTCCATACGCTCGATGCTCGCATCCAGGCTCTCTTCAAGTACCGCGCGCTCATCCAGCCGGCGCATCCTGGCTCGTGCGGCTGGTGGCTTGCGCGCGGGCTCGGCCTTGTCGTGGGTGAGCTTGCGGGTGCCATCCACAGCATCGCGAAACAGGGCGAGATCGTTGTCGTTCGATGTGTCGTCGGTCATGACAGGTTTACCGTCAACTTGGCCGCTTGCGTCAGTGATTGAGAATAGCGGCAACACAGCCGTAGCGAAAGCATGGCAAGCCGCCTCATACGCTACAGATGACGGCGGACATTGCGTATCATCGGCGGTTGGACCGCTCTCACAGAGACTCGGACGCGTTTGAAGATTCTTATCAGTAATGACGATGGCTACCTCGCAGAAGGTTTGGCCGTACTGCATCGCAGGCTCTCGCCATTCGGTGATATTGACGTGGTCGCACCTGACCGGAATCAGAGCGGCGCCAGCAGCTCATTGACGCTGCATTCGCCGCTGCGGGTGGCCAATCCTGCGCAGAACGTCTGGTCTGTGAACGGCACGCCCTCAGATTGTGTGCATCTGGCCTTGGCAGGGTTTCTGGCGGAGGACCCGGATATCGTCGTCTCGGGCATCAATCATGGCGCGAACCTGGGGGACGACGTGATCTACTCAGGTACCGTGGCTGCCGCGATAGAAGGCCGTCATCTTGGTCTGCCCGCACTGGCGGTATCTCTGGCAGGCGACACGCTGGACCACTTTGATACGGCGGCCGAAGTAACAGCACGCGTGCTCAAACAGCTACTAAATCGGCCGTTACCGGCTGACTTGATGCTCAACATCAACGTGCCTGATATCCCGCTAGCGGATCTGCAGGGCGTGCAGGCGACTCGCCTCGGGTTCCGTCATCGTGCTGAGCCCTTGGTGCGGCAGACCGATCCTCGCGGGCGCGACATTTATTGGATCGGCCCAGCTGGCCCAGAGCAAGATGCGGGCCCAGGCACGGACTTTCATGCGGTTGCGAACGGGTACGCATCGGTCACGCCGTTGCAGATCGATTTGACGCGCCATCACCAGCTGCAAGACATGCACGACTGGTTGGAAGCGTTGCGGTGAGTGGCCACAGCGGTATCGGCATGACCTCGGCGCGCACGCGTGATCGGCTGGTGCGCCGCTTGCAGGAGCAGGGCATTCGCTCGCCATCTGTGCTGGCCCGAATTCGCGATGTGCCGCGCCACATTTTTGTTGATGAGGCGCTGGCGAGTCGCGCGTATGAAGATACCGCGCTGCCAATCGGCCTTGGCCAGACGATCAGCCAGCCGTACATCGTCGCGCGAATGACCGAGGCGCTGCTCGACCATACGCCAATGCAGCACGTACTTGAGATTGGCACTGGTTGTGGTTACCAGACCGCCGTGCTGTCGCCGTTGGTAAAGACGATCCATACCGTTGAATACCTGGCGCCACTGCTGCAGAAGACACGTCGCCGCCTGGCGAGTTTGAATCTCTACAATATTCGCTACCGGCAAGGTGATGGTTGGCTTGGGTGGAACAAGTACGGACCCTATGACGGCATCATCGTGGCCGCAGCGCCGGAATTGATTCCGACGGCGTTACTCGAGCAGCTCGCACCTAACGGCTGTCTGATCCTGCCACTGGGCCCGCCACGGCAACAAAGACTGTTGCGGATCACCCGTCATGACAATCAGTTTGAACAAGCCGATCTTGGGCCAGTAAGTTTCGTACCGCTGGTCAAGAGCTAAGGACTCGCATGAATATTTTTTCGCCGTTGTATGACTGGGTCCTGGCACGCGCTCGACATCAATACGCGGTATATTGGTTGGGGTTGCTGAGTTTCGCCGAATCATCATTCTTCCCGATTCCGCCTGATGTCATGTTGGCGCCAATGTCACTTGCCGAGCGACGTAAAGCGTTCTTCTTTGCAGCCGTCACGACGGTGACATCCGTGGCTGGCGGCATTGCGGGCTATCTGATCGGTTGGCTGTTGATCGGCTCCATCGAACCGTGGCTGCTCGATAGCGGTTATGGCCCGGGCTACCTCAAGGCGTTGCACTTGTTTGAGGAGTACGGCATCTGGATCGTATTTGTTGCCGGTTTTTCCCCAGTGCCTTACAAGGTGTTCACGATCGGCGCAGGCGCGGCGGCGATGAACTTTCCGTTGTTCGTCATTGCCTCACTCATCGGGCGAGGTTCGCGTTTCTTCCTGGTCGCTGGCTTGATCTATGCAGGCGGGCCGTCCGCGGAAGTGCATATTCGTCGTTATGTTGATCGTATTGGTTGGGCCACGGTACTCATAGTGGCTGGAATTCTGATATGGCTTGGCGTTTCCTGACTCGCATTGCATGGCTGGTACTCGCAGCGACAATGCTGACGGCGTGCGGCGGACGGGGATTGACCTGGGGCGATAGCCAGACGCCACGCTCGGCGTCAGTACAGAAGGTGCCCGCTTCCAATCGTCATACCGTGCGTGCCGGCGATACGCTCTACAGCATCGCGTTTCGCTATGGCCTCAATCAGAAGCAGCTTGCCAGCTGGAATCAGCTAAGCGACGCCACGTTAATCTACCCTGGACAGACGCTGCGATTGACGCCACCACCAGCTGGTGCGCAGAACACGCAGCGGCGTGCAGCCGTGACGCGTGCCCCCGTCGTCCCGATATCTGGATGGCAGTGGCCGACAAGCGGCAGACTTGTATCGACGTTCGATATCAGCGGGCAGGCCGCCAGAACCGGTATTTTGCTCAGCGGTCAGCGCGGCCAGGCGATCAAGGCGGCACTTGCCGGCAAGGTCGTGTATTCGGGCAGTGGTCTGAAGGGTTACGGCAAACTGATCATCGTTCAGCACAATGAAAGCTTTCTGAGTGCCTACGGTCACAACGCGGCACTGTTGGTGGCCGAAGGCGATCAGGTTGCGGTTGGCCAGACCATTGCAACGATGGGCGAAACAGCCGCGCAACGTCCACGTCTACATTTCGAAATACGTCGCAATGGCCAACCGATCGATCCATTGACGCTATTGCCAAATCGCTAGCAGACGTTGTAATGGATCTGGCTAGCCGCGAATCAGGCCAAGTACGACATCGCGCGACTCACCTAGCATGACGTTATAAGTGCGCACGGCCGCACCGTCGTTCATGACCTCAATGCCGACACCCGCGTGCATGACCTCGCGCATGACGGCCGCATCGGGAAACTGCACGCGGTCGCCGACGCCAAGCACGATCACTTCAGGGTTTAATGCGAGGAGTGGCTGCAACGTCTCAGTATCGAGCTTCTCGATGCTCGAACACTGCCAGTCGTCGACCAGGGTATCGGCGCAGATCGCAATACTGCCGTGATGAGGCTCGCCCATCACCCAAACGGTCGATGCATCGTAGCGACTAATCGCGTTGACAGGGCCTTGCTCGCGTGAAAACTGCATTGCTGTGTTCCGGGTTGGTTTCATTGGGCAACCTGCCATGCGGCGATGCCCTCACGGTCGGCGGCGCCTGACGGTACAATCGCCTGCTGACTGCCAAGATTATGCCATGAACATGCCCTTTTCCGTGACTGACGGTGCGCCCGTCGTTATCGTTCCATCAAACACTGCTGATGTGCGCCGCATAGACGGTGACTGGTCGCGCTGGAGGGTCGCGGGCAAGGCGCTGGCGACCGACGGCTTTGAACGCGACTGCCTGCATTGGCAGGTGCATGCACATGCACCCGTGCGATTGTTAGGGGAGGCTGTTGCACCGGATTCGCCGGCGCAGTGGTGTGCTGCGATTGATCCGGTCTTTCTGCAAGCCGACATGCGCGATGTTCAGATCCGTAATTGGCCGCGTCGTGACGTCACGGGTGATGTCGCGGCGGACTATGTGCAGATGATCAATGAGTTTCTTGCAGACGATCCCGAGCCACGGCTGCGCGCGATGCGTGTGTTCCAGGCGGATCCTTCGCGATGGTATTTGTTGGGCCAGCTCGATGATGCATTGCAGGTAACCGCTGAGGCGCCGGGCATGCTCGTTGGTAAACCGTTGCGGCACGCAAAGCCCGGTGGCCAGGATGCGCCGATTGCGATTCGTTTGACGACAGAGCTGCAAATGCTGACGCATCAGATCGCCGAGCGGCGTGCAGCCGCGGCTAATGCCCACCTGCCGATCAACGGTGTTTGGATCTGGGGCGCGGGTGTAGAGCCGGAAGATGTGAAGACGCAACCGCTGCCGGCATTGTGCAGTGACGACCCATTCTGGGTCGGATGTTGGCGGTTGGCCGGTCAAAAAAGCGCTGTTCAGCCGGTTGATCCGACGTCGGCGTTGGTCGAAGGCGGTGTCGTTGCGCCCTTAACCGTTAATGCGGCGAAGCAGGCTATTGAGTATGCGTTGTCGTCAGCGTTCGGCCGTGTGCGGATTGTGGCCACAGATGGTGAGCTCGATATGCGACGAGCGGGATGGCTAAGGCGCCAGTGGCGTCAGCTGGGGCGTGGCACATGACGGACCTATCTCAATTGCCGCATGGACTGCGACCACGCGGGCTGGTAGCGCGAGACGTGCCGCCGCACGACTTGCACGACATTGATCCGGTGCTTGCCCGTGTGCTCGCCGCGCGCGGCGTCAAAAACAGTCAGCAACTGGATATGTCGTTAAAGCGGCTGGCGCCCGTCGGCCTGCTCGCCAACATTGATGCAGCGGTCGACTTGCTCTTGCTGCACCAGGCCAGTCACATCGTTATCGTTGGCGATTTTGATGCCGATGGCGCAACCAGCACCGCATTGATGTTGCGTTGCCTGGCACGTCTCGGGTTCGGATCGGTAGAATCGTTAGTACCCAATCGGTTTGACTATGGCTATGGGCTATCGCCGGAGATCGTCGATGTCGCGGCCAAAGACAGCCCATCATTGATCGTGACAGTCGACAACGGTATTTCCAGTCATGCCGGCGTCGACCGGGCCAATGAACTGGGTATCGACGTGCTGGTGACCGATCATCACTTGCCGGCGCCAGCACTGCCGGCAGCAAAGGTCATTGTGAATCCAAACTTGCCTGGCGATGGCTATCCGAGCAAGTCGCTCGCCGGCGTCGGCGTCGCTTTTTGCTTGATGGCCGCATTGGCCCGCAAGCTGTCGGCTGGCGATCCGGGGTTGGCGCGGATACCTGCCGATTATCTGGATCTGGTCGCGTTGGGAACCGTTGCCGATGTGGTGCCGCTGGATGACAACAACCGCATTCTCGTAGCGGCCGGGTTACAGCGCATCCGCGCTGGTCGCTGCGTGCCAGGGATCAGCGCCTTATTGTCGGTGGCAGGCCGCGACCCGGCTCGGATTGTAACGGCGGACCTTGGTTTTGCACTGGGACCGCGACTAAATGCTGCTGGCCGTCTCGAGGACATGTCGATCGGTATTCGCTGTCTGACAACCGACGACGGCAGTGCTGCGAGTGCGATTGCACAACAGCTGGATGCCATCAACCGAGCTCGTCGCGAGCTGGAATCCGACATGCAACGCGATGCGCTTGAGGTGGTCGAGCAGATTACACAATCGCTGGATACCGCGTTACCTGATTGTCTGTGCCTTTATGAGCCGCATTGGCATCAAGGCGTCGTTGGCTTGGTTGCCTCGCGGATCAAGGAAGCGACGGGCAGGCCCGTCTTTGCTTTCGCGAATGAGGATGAGGACACGCTCAAGGGATCTGGTCGTTCAATCAACGGTGTGCATATTCGCGATCTGCTGGCCGCGGTCCAGGCTCGACATCCGGGCTTGATCGGTCGTTTTGGTGGCCATGCGATGGCGGCAGGACTCAGCCTGCCGGCGGGGCACCTGACGGCGTTTCGCAATGCCGTCGCAAGCCAGCAGCGAGAGCTGTTTCCCGAGGCGGATTTTGCGCCGGCCATGCACACGGACGGAGAGCTACCCGAGTCCCACTTGACACTGGAATTTGCCGAACAACTTCGGCGTATTGCCCCGTGGGGCCAGCATTTCCCAGAGCCGTTGTTCACAGGCACGTTTGCCGTTGTCGATGCCCGTATCGTGGGAGAGAAACACCTGAAACTGCAACTCGCCCATGGAGCGCTACGCATCGATGCCATCGCGTTCAATCAGGCGCGCGAGCCGATGCCGCAACCTGGTGAGTCGCTGCTGCTGGCGTATCGGCTTGAGGTCAATGTCTGGCGGCAGCGGCAGACAACCCAATTGATCGTCGAACAGTGGCAGTCAATTGCCTAGCGGCAACGTGATACCATGCGCGCCGAGCATGAGTTCGAACGAGTAGCGGCGAGCATGGAAACCAATCAAATCAGTCAGCAAATCGATGACCTTCGCGAACGTAGCGAGTCGCTCAGGGGGTATCTTTGACTATGCCAACCGCAGTGACCGGCTGGACGAGGTTCGCCGCGAGCTAGAAGACCCCGATGTCTGGAATGAGCCCGATCGGGCGCAGGCGCTCGGGCAAGAGCGCGCCGAGCTGGAGGCGATTGTCGATGGCTTGGATACCATTGCGCAGAGGCTGACGGATAGCGCAGAACTGCTGGTCCTGGCAGTCGATGAGGGCGATGCCGATACGGTCAGCGAAGTCGAGCAGGACGTCGCTGATGTTGCCAAGCAAGTCGCAGCGCTTGAATTCAGACGCATGTTCAGTGGGCCGCAAGACCCGAGCCCGGCGTTCGTGGATATCCAGTCAGGTGCGGGTGGTACTGAGGCGCAGGACTGGGCAGATATGCTGCTAAGGATGTACCTGCGCTGGGCGGAGCAGCACGGCTTCAAAGCCGAGCTCGTGGAAGCCTCGGCAGGCGAAGTGGCGGGCATCAAGAGCGCGACGATCCGCGTCGAAGGGGATCACGCGTATGGCTGGTTGCGCACCGAGACGGGCGTGCATCGGCTGGTCAGGAAGTCGCCCTTCGATTCTGGCAATCGTCGTCATACCTCGTTCGCCTCGGTATTCGTGTCACCGGAAATCGACGATAGTGTCGAGATTGATATTGACCCGTCGGATTTGAGAATCGACGTGTATCGCGCCAGCGGCGCGGGCGGTCAGCATGTCAACAGGACTGAATCGGCCGTGCGCATCACGCACTTGCCAACCAATACCGTCGTGCAGTGCCAGAATGATCGGTCGCAACACAAGAACAAAGCGACTGCGATGAAGCAGTTAAAATCGAAACTGTATGAGCTTGAGATGCAAAAGCGTCGCAGTGAAGCTCAGGCTACTGAAGACAGCAAAGCGGACGTGGGCTGGGGCAGTCAGATTCGTTCCTATGTGCTTGACCAATCACGCATCAAGGATCTGCGCACCAGCGTCGAAACCGGCAACACGCAGGCAGTGCTCGATGGCGGCCTGGATATGTTCATTGAAGCCAGCCTAAAGCAAGGGTTATAGATCATGGTGGATACTCCAAACGAAGACGAGAACAAACTGGTAGCGGAGCGGCGTCGCAAGCTCGATGCACTGCGCGAGCGCGGTAACCCTTACCCAAACGACTTCCGGCGCGATTCACTGGCTGGTAGCTTGCAAGCGAAGTACGCTGATCACGATGGTGACGCGCTCAAGCAGACGCCTGTGCGCGTCAGCGTGGCCGGTCGCATGCTGAGCAAACGCGTCATGGGCAAGGCAAGTTTCGCGTCAATTACCGACCGCAGTGGCGACATCCAACTCTACGTTCAGCGCGATGCGTTGGCCGATGGTGTCTACGCTGACTTCAAGACCTGGGACATTGGGGATATTGTCGCCGCGAGCGGCACGCTGTTCCGCACACGCACCGGCGAGCTGACGGTTGACGTTCAGGAAATCCGTTTGCTGACCAAGTCACTGCGCCCATTGCCTGAGAAATGGCATGGCCTCAGTGATCTCGAAACACGCTACCGCCAACGCTACGTTGATCTGATCATCAATCGTGAAAGTCGTGATGTGTTTGTTGCACGTACGCGCACAGTCAGTTTCATTCGCGCGTTTCTGGAGTCCCGAGATTTTATGGAAGTCGAGACGCCAATGATGCAAACCACGCCTGGCGGTGCTATCGCGCGTCCGTTCACGACCCACCATAACGCGCTCGACATGCCGCTGTATTTGCGAATAGCGCCGGAGCTCAACCTCAAACGGCTTGTGGTGGGCGGCTTTGAGCGCGTATACGAGATCAACCGCAATTTCCGAAACGAAGGCTTGTCGACGCAACACAACCCGGAGTTCACCATGCTTGAGCTCTATCAAGCCTATGCGGATTATGAGGACTTGATCGAGCTGTTGGAGAGCATGATGCGCGGTCTTGCAGAGGCGATTCACGGCACGACCAAATTGACCTGGCAGGGGCATGAGTACGATTTCTCGAAGCCGTTCCGGCGCCTGACGATTGCCGACAGCATTGTGTCGGCCGTGCCAGCGCTTGACGCCGAAAAGCTGCGCGATGTTGATCATCTGGCAGCCGTTGCGGAGTCATTGGGTATCAAGGTCGAGCCTAATTACGGTGTCGGTAAGTTGCAGATCGAGATCTTCGAAAAAGTCGTTGAACCGACGCTTATTGAACCCACGTTCATGCTGCAATACCCGGCCGAAGTATCACCGCTGTCGCGCGCGAACAACGACGATCCTTTCGTGACTGACCGGTTTGAGCTGTTTATTGGCGGTCGGGAAATCGCGAACGGTTTCTCGGAGCTAAATGACTCCGAGGATCAGGCCGCCCGATTCCAGGCCCAGGTCGACAATCGTGGAGCGGGGGATGAGGAGGCGATGCACTTTGATGCCGATTATATCCGTGCGTTGGAGTACGGACTGCCGCCTACCGCGGGTCTGGGTGTCGGTATTGATCGGCTCGTCATGCTGCTGACCGATAGCGCCTCGATTCGTGATGTCCTGTTATTTCCGCATATGCGGCCGGAAGCCTGATTCGCAACTAGCCCACAACGATGAGCGAAGGCCCGTCGTCGATATGCAGCTCTGGGTCGTCAAGATCCGAGTCGCGCATGACCACGAGCGCAGACGCGCCGGCAGCGGCCGCGACCTGACCGACTTTGCCAGCTGAGCCGTTTACGCTGTCGCCTTCGTTGATATCGCTGCCATCGGTGCTGTTGAGTAAGTGGACACGCCGTTTTACCGCGCCCAGGTGCTCCGTGCGTGCGACCACTTCCTGGCCGGTATAGCAGCCCTTGTTGAAGCTGATTGCGTCGAGCTCGTCGAGCGCGAGCATATGCGGCGTGAACTTGCCGCTGGTTGTCGGCCCGACTTCAGCCAGTCTCGCTTGCAGACGCGTTTTGCGCCAGACAGCGTCTTGCATATCGCTATCTTCTGGCGTGACGTCTGCGCTGACGATAGCCTCATTCACATTCGCGAACGACCATTGCGCAATCGCGCCGGTGTTTGGCTTGCGGCTTGCCCGAACCTGCAGGTCATTCGCAGCGGTGATGTCTACTTTCGCCCGGAGCCGGTATTTGCTGACATGCGCTACCCATTCATCGGCGATGTCGTGGCGCAGGCAAGCGAGCATCTCATCGGGTCGCCAGAAGAGCAGCAGGACGGCAAGCACGCGGCCTTTGGGGTCGCAGCTGGCCGCAAACAGCGCTGGCTGGTCGGTCGACAGACGCGTCAGATCCTGTGTCAGTTGCCCTTGCAGGAAGTCCACACGGTCTTCGCCGCTGATGCGCAGGACGCGCTGCCAGTGGGTGCCGGCCGAGGAAGATGTGGGATCACTCATAGGGTTTCCTGCAGAGGTGAGTCGGGGTTAGCAGATCGCGTCGTGATTCGCCTATTGTCCGCATTTTGTAAAGCCGTTGACAACACCATGTCGAGCGTTTGCGTGCGCCGCAGATACTGCTTATGCCTATGGCTTCTGGCATAATGATGGGCGCGACTCGATCAGGAGGCAACCGCGAAAATCATGGCAGACACAGCGAGCAGCAAACCGGGCCAGGGCGTGAGTCCGACAACCTACAAACCGGGTGAAGCGGGGCAGGATATCGCGGAGCAGGTGCCGGGTGCCAATGACCAGGAGCGACCAAAGGAAATTGGCGGTAGAGCGGGGCCTGAACCGACACGTTACGGCGACTGGGAAAAAAATGGCCGATGCATCGATTTTTGATCGACGCGAATCGGCAGCCGAGCGCTGACGCAGTATCCCACTGAACGAATGCGTCCAGCTTGCGGGCTGGCGCCAAGAGTGAACACATGAGTACAAAAAACAGACCGCTGTCGCCGCACTTGTCGGCCTACAAATTCAATATCGGCTCGACGATGTCCATCATGCATCGCCTGACCGGCGTCGCGATGAGCGTGGGCACCTTGCTGCTGGTTAGCTGGTTGATTGCCACGGCGTCTGGTCCGCAAGGCTATGATCACTTTGCATCCATTGCAGGCTCGCTGCTCGGCAAGCTGGCGATTGCGGGCTGGGTGTTTGGGTTTTACTACCATTTTGCCAACGGCATCCGGCACTTGTTTTGGGATGCAGGTAAAGGCTTCGAGTTGAGTCAGGCGCGCGCGTCTGGCATCACGGTTGCGCTACTGAGTGGGCTGGCAACCGTCATCACATGGTTTTTGCTGTTCGGCTAGCCTGGACGCGATGAGGGACGATACACAATGTCATTGAAATCACCGCTCGGCAAAGTGCTGGGCCTTGGCTCTGCCAAAGAGGGCACTGAGCACTGGTGGAGCCAACGTGTCACGGCTGTGGCCATGATTCCATTGTCGCTCTGGTTTGTTATTGCCGTGCTGGGTTTGCCGGCATTTGACTATGTGACGGTTAGCGCGTGGATGGCAGCGCCTGTTAACGCGGTGTTGCTGCTGTTGTTTACGGGCACGCTGCTGTATCACTCGATGTTGGGCACCCAGGTGGTGATTGAAGACTATGTGCACGGTTTCGCCAAAGTGGCAACGCTGATTATCGTGCGGTTTATCTATGTGGCTCTTGCTGTCGCTGCGATCTTTTCGATCCTGCGAGTATCTTTGGGAAATTAGTGAATGAGCGCTGACTACGAATTTATTGATCACACGTACGACGTTGTTGTCGTCGGCGCCGGTGGCGCTGGCTTGCGAGCCACCTTTGGGCTTGCTGAGGCCGGTTTTACGACCGCCTGTGTCACCAAGGTGTTTCCCACGCGCAGCCATACGGTGGCCGCTCAGGGCGGCATTAGCGCTGCGCTCGGCAACATGGGCGAGGATGATTGGCGCTGGCATATGTATGACACCGTCAAGGGCGCCGATTGGCTCGGCGATCAGGACGCGATCGAATACTTGTGCAAAGAAGCGCCCAAGGCAGTCGTGGAGCTTGAGCACTATGGCGTGCCGTTCTCGCGCACGGAAGACGGGCGTATCTATCAGCGGCCATTTGGCGGCATGACCACGCATTTTGGCGAAGGCACTGCGCAGCGAACGTGCGCCGCGGCAGATCGCACCGGCCATGCCATGCTGCATACACTCTATCAGCAGTCGCTAAAGCATGACGCCGAATTCTTTATCGAGTATTTCGCGATCGACCTGATCATGGTTGACGGTGAGTGTCGCGGTATCGTTGCGCTGAACCTTGCTGACGGCACGTTACACCGTTTCCGAGCCGCGAAAGTCATTCTGGCGACGGGTGGCTACGGGCGCGCCTATTTCTCCTGTAC
>JBCCCC010000057.1:0-19841 GCA_039033695.1 Pseudomonadota bacterium
CGCAGGCGTGCGCGTATTCATGGAGGACGGGCGTTTCGCAGTCACGGATGAAGGCGGCCGATTCCATCTCGAAGGGCTGCAACCCGGTCGTCACGTTGTTCAGCTGGACAATCTCACCGTGCCGGATTGGCTTGAGCTAGTACCGTGTTCGGATGCGCCACGGTTCGGCGGTCGCGCGGATTCGCAATGGGTAGATTTGCAAGGTGGTCTGGTGCAGCGCGCCGACTTCTATCTGAAACGCAAGGCGCCGAACACGGGTTCGGTCGCATTGCAATTGATTAACAAAGGCGGCGAGGCGCCGGATACGATCGATTATGAATTGGTGGTGAAGGGCGATGGCCGCGTCGCGCTGTCAGATATCAGCGCAACCGTGCTGCTACCGGATGCGGCGACGTTGGTGCCTGGCAGCGCGCGCATGAACGGCAAGCTGTTGCCGAGTCCGCGTGCATCCGGCAACGCTGTCATCTTCGTGATGGGCGAGCGAAATGGCCAGTGGCGCGATAGGGTCACGTTCAGCGCTGCGATAGATCCCATGTTTGCCGGTGAGTTGTCCACTAAGGCGGTCGCGAACTTCAATACACCGCAAGCCAGAAATCAGCGCACGCCGGTGGGTGAAGCGCGTATGCAACGCGATGCGGCAACCACTGAGAATGCTGACTATGTGCTGTCACTGAACTTTGATGTGTTGTCGGCTGAGCTATCTGCTGATGATAAGTCTGCGCTCGATCTCTTGATTGAAGCTTGGCAGGGCGTCTATAACATTGAGATCTCGGCGGTGGGCCATACGGATGCCGATCGAATTGCCGCACGCAATCGACATGTGTTTGCCGACAATTACGCACTGTCCAAAGCACGGGCGGGATCGGCGGCGAGATATCTCGCTAGCGCGTTGCGGATCGATCCGGCGAACATTCAAATTACCGGCCGGGGTCCTGATCAGCCGGTCGCCAGTAACGATAGCGCGGACGGTAAGCGGCGCAATCGGCGCGTCGAGCTGGTCATGACGGGCATACGTCCGGGCCGTCAGTCGGTTGTTGAAGTTACACAACGCGAGAGTGGTTTACAGAGTGTCGCAACGACAGCAGGCACGCCGGGGCCGGACAGCGAGCGCGATCCACTGGATGAAAAGATTGCTCGCATCAATGAGCGCGGCGAATTGTCAGCTCGCCAGCCGGTGCCAGTCCTCACAGAGATTGCGACGTCCAGTGGCTTTGTCGCACCGACTTCGAGTTTCCAGCCTTCCATTCCGAGTCTCACGGTGGCTGTCGCGCACCCGTTGGGTTCACGCGTTGAGCTGTCGCTGAACGATCGCGCCGTTAGCAAATTGAACTTCGATGGCAGCGAGGCCGACAAGGCTCGCAATGTATCACTCAGTCGCTGGCGCGGTGTCGATCTCGAGGAAGGCGACAATACGCTGCTTGCAGAGATCTACGATGACACGGGCGCTCTAGTTGAGCGCTTCAAGCGCACCGTGCACTTTGCCGGCCAGCCTATCCGTGGTGAGTTCGTCGAGCGGGAATCGCGCTTGATCGCCGACGGCAGGCAGAGGCCCGTGATTGCTGTGCGGTTGTTTGATGGCGAAGACCAACCGGCGCGCGCGTCATCTATCGGCGGCTTTAGTGTCGACGCGCCGTATCGGTCCTGGTATGAAGTTGCCCAGGAGCGCGAGAATAAGTTGGTCGCCATCAATCAGCGCGATCCGTTCTATCGTATTGGCCCTGATGGCATCGCCTACATTGAGCTTGAGCCAACGACGCGGGCCGGCGAGGTTACGCTGCGCCTGCAGTTCGACAACCAACGCGAACAGGAATTGCGCGTCTACCTGAATCCGGCGCCACGCGACTGGATTCTCGTGGGCTTTGCCGAAGGTACCGTCGGCTACAACACCATTCAGGATAATCTGGAGTTGGCCGAACAATCCGGCGCCGAAGAAGACTACTATCAGGATGGTCGCGTTGCGTTCTTCGCTAAGGGGCGCATTAAAGGTGATTACCTGCTGACCCTGGCTTACGACACCCGGGGCAATGCGGACGATCGCGATCGGTTCGATACCGAGGTGGTCCCGGACGAGTACTTCACGCTGTATGGTGATGGCACTGAGAGTCGCTTTGAGGCGGCAAGCCAGCGCAAGCTTTATGTGAAGCTCGAACGGCGCCAGTTCGCTGCGCTTTTCGGTGATTATGATACGGGGCTGTCAACCACAGAATTGGCACGCTATGAGCGCCGCTTCAATGGGCTTCAGTCGCAGTATTTTGGCAAGCGATTGAACTACACTGCGTTTGTTGCCGACACCGACCAGGCATTTCAGCGTGATGACATTGCCGGTGACGGGACCTCCGGCTTATACCGATTGTCCAGTCGCGATCTGGTCGTGAACAGCGAACAGGTTCGCATCGAGACGCGAGATCGTTTCGACGCGTCTGTTGTGATTGCAACCGATACGCTGACCCGCTTCGTTGATTACGATATTGATTACTTTGCGGGCACGCTGTTCTTCAAACGTCCAGTGCCAAGCCGTGACCAGGACCTGAATCCGCTGATTATCGTTGCTGAGTACGAGTCCCGACAAGCGAGCGAGTCGAACGTGGTGGCGGGCGGTCGAGCAGCGGTACGTATGCTCGATGAGCAACTCGAGATCGGTGTTTCAGCTGTTCGTGAAGAAAACGCCGTCGATGAAAACAATCTGCTTGGCGTTGACCTGACCTGGCAGTTGAATCCGCAAACACTGTTGCGTGCCGAATACGCCGACACCGAGCGTGACGATCTATCGGCGCAGACGTCAGGTTATGCCTACAAGGTCGAGCTCGAGCATCGCAGTGGCGATGTCGATACCAGGCTGTTCCATGGCAGTAGCGACAGCGGCTTCGGCCTGGGTCAGCAAGCCGCTAGCCAGATTGGTGTCGAAAGCAGCGGCGCTGAGCTGCGGTGGAACTTTGCCGAGCAGTGGACCGTTCAGTCGCTGGTTGGTCTGCAGGAAAATCTGGATACAGGGACCGAGCGGCAGATTGCTGAGTCCGAGCTACGTTTTGAGAATGAGCGCAACGGCGCGTTTGTCGGGCTGGCTTATGTCGGGGACGAAGCCGAAGACGGTACAGAGCGCGAGTCGTCGCTGGCGCGCGCTGGCGTCAGCCGTAAGTTCTTCGGCAACAAGCTGACGCTGCGATTGGCGACCGAACAAGCGCTGGGCGACCAGGATGAGAGTCTTGATTACCCGTCGCGCAATGTCCTTGGACTAGACTGGAACCTGGGTAACGCTACGCTGTTCGCGGAGCATGAGATCGCCAATGGCGAGAATATTGATGCCCAGACTTCTCGCGTAGGTCTGCGCGCCACGCCATGGCAACGGGCGCAGTTCAACACCACGCTGGACAGCGAGATCACTGAGTTCGGTCCGCGCGTGTTTGCCAATGTGGGCTTCATCCAGGGTTGGCAGTTGTCGGAGCGCTGGACAGTCGATGTGGGCGTCGATCACAGCAATACGCTGGTCGATGATCAGGCGCTGGTGTTTGACGCTGACAGGGAACTGGCGTCCGGTAGTCTTCGCAGTGATTTCGTTGCCGGATTTGTGGGTGCGTTGTATCAGTCGGATTTCTGGTCTGCGAACACGCGCGTCGAGCACCGCAATGCGGACAATGAGGAGCGTGCCACCTTCGTAGGCGGTTGGTTCCGCGAGCCGGTTGCCGGGCATGCGTTTTCCGCGGGTGTGCAATATCTTGATAGCGAGCAGACTGCGGGAACCAGTGAGACGCGCGCAGACGTTCGCTTTGGTTGGGCCTATCGCAAGGCGGACCGCCGTTGGTCCTTCCTTGATCGACTCGACCTGATCCTTGATGAGACCGTCTCGCTCGGTGGCGAAACGCGCAGCGTGCGCTATGTAAATAACTTTAATGCGGTGCGACGCATTGGCGCCGGTTCAGAGTTCGCGTTGCAATATGCATCCAAGTACGTTCATAGCGAATTCGATGGCGACACGTTCAGTGGCTACACCGACCTGATCGGTCTCGATTATCGCCATGCGTTCCGTCCGCGTTGGGACTATGGTGTCCATGCCAGCGTGCTCCACTCGTGGCGCAGTGATGCTGTCGACTACGGGTTTGGCGCCGATATCGGTTATAACCCACGGGACAACCTGTGGGTCAGCTTCGGTTATAACTTTGCTGGCTTCCGTGACCCTGACTTCGATAACGCACGCTACACGGCGAGTGGCCCCTATCTGAATGTGACGATCAAAGCTGACCAGCAAACGCTCAAGGAAATTGCTGGGCGTTTACGCGGACGCCGTTAAGCGCAGCCCGCCGATATACCTGTCGGCGCCACGTTTTGCGTTGAGTCTTGGGATCGCAAAGCAGGTATAGTTCGCAGCATGATAGACATGGACATGTTGCTCGCGCCGGACGGGCAAGTGGCAGCTGCGATCGACGGTTACTCGCCACGATTATCACAGCGACTCATGGCGGAGGCCGTCAGCGACGCCATCGACAACCGCGAGACGCTGGTCGTTGAAGCTGGCACCGGCACGGGCAAGACATTCGCCTACCTGTTACCGGCACTTCTTGCCGGGGCTCGAACGATCATCTCGACCGGTACGCGTGCGCTGCAGGATCAACTCTATCATCGCGATCTACCCATGATCAGCAAGGCCGTTGGGCGGCCAGTCCGAACCGCGTTGCTCAAGGGGCGCGCCAACTACCTGTGCTTGCAACGGTTGGATCTGGCTCTGTCTGATAACGCAGCGTTTACCGGCGCGGAAGCCAAAGCGCTGATCGACTGGCGGGATACCACGCGTCACGGTGATCGCGCGGAGGTAACGGCCATTGCCGAGGACGCCTCGCTTTGGCCACGGGTCACGTCAACCACGGATAACTGTTTGGGGGTCAAGTGTCCACACTACGAAGACTGCTTTGTTGCCAAGGCACGTCGCGACGCACAGCGCGCCGATCTGGTTGTCGTTAATCACCATTTGTTGCTCGCCGACCTTGCCTTTCGTGAGGGTGGGTTCGTCGAGTTCCTGCCCGACGCAGACGCCATTGTGATTGATGAGGCTCACCAGCTGCCGGATATTGCGCTGCAGTTCTTTGGTGTGAGCGTCTCGTCGCGGCAATTGGCAGATCTGTTTGACGAGCTCGAGGTCCACGCAGCTGGCGCTGGCGGCCCGCCGATGCGTGAGTCTCTGCGCAATGCGCGGCTGTGCGTGCATCGTTTGCGCGAGGCAGCACCGCGTGATGCCGGGCGCTACGATCTCGGCAACGTGCGAGAAGCATTGGGTAGCATCTTGTCCGAGCTGAAGCGCGAGCTGCAGGCGCTTGTCAATCTCCTCGATGCGATAGGTGATGCCGAGGCAGCTGTCACTGAGTTGCTCGAGCGCTGCATGCGCGTGTTCGACCGGCTCAACGTCGCCAGTGCCGAAGACGATGAGGAAGGCTTGCGTTGGGTGGATGTCACCGCGCGCGGCTTACGGCTGAACATGACGCCGCTTGATGTCTCGGAGCGGCTGCGCGTTTCTATTGACAGCACCGAGGCTGCGTGGGTTTTCACGTCGGCGACGCTCGCAGTGGGCGATGATTTCGGCCATTTTACGGATCGCATGGGGGTGCAGGATGCGCGTTGCCTGAAGTTTGCAACGCCATTTGATGTTGCCGCGCGCGCAATGGTGTTTGTTCCTCGTGACCTGCCGGACCCAGCCAGCGACAATTTCATTCCGGCACTGCTGGAACAGACAACGCCACTGCTCGGCGCAACGCCGGGCGGCGCGTTTTTTCTGCATACCAGTTATCGGGCGTTGCAACGCAGCGCGGATTGGTTCGACGAACGTCCGGCATTGCTGGGTGAGCGCCCACTGTACGTGCAGGGTGATGCACCGCGGGACAAATTGCTCAAGGCCTTCCGCGCAGAAGGCAATGCTGTGTTGCTCGCGACAGGGACGTTCTGGGAAGGCGTTGATGTGCGTGGCAGCGCACTGTCCCTGGTGGTTATCGACAAGCTGCCGTTCGCGGCTCCAGATGACCCGTTGCTGATCGCGCGCAGCGCATGGCTGCGCGCCCAGGGCCGCAACCCGTTCATGCATCATCAGCTACCGCAAGCCGTGCTCGCGCTAAAGCAGGGTAGCGGTCGTTTGTTGCGTTCTGCTGATGACTACGGGGTCATTGCTATTGGTGATCCGCGCTTGCATCAACGCGGCTACGGCCGCGTATTTCTGGATGCACTGGCACCGATGCAAGTGGTCGACGATGCGCAGCGTGCGATGGATTTTCTTGCCATGCATGCGTCAAGCGCCATGCTGGCGGCGAGCGGCTGATGGTAAGCGAGCAACGGTGTTGGCTGGCAATCGAGACATCAACCCAACTGTGCTCTGTGGCGTTGTTGTCTGACGGGCAAGTCGAATGGCGAGAACACAATGAAGCACGAGCGCACGCGACGATCATCATGCCGATGATCGATGAGCTACTCGATGCGACGGGGCGCCAATTCAGTGATATCAATGGGTTCGTGTTTGGCCAGGGCCCCGGATCATTCACCGGCGTTCGTATTGCTGTTGCGTTAACGCAAGGCCTGGCCCTTGGCGGGCAGGTGCCCGTGCTCGGAGTGTCGTCGTTGCGCGTGCTGGCACAACAGGCGCTCAATGCGCATCGCAGTCTGGATAGTGTGTGTGTGGCCCAGGATGCGCGCATGTCGGAAGTCTATACCGGCAGATATCTACGTGATGGGCAAGGTATTGCCCAACCGTTAGTCGCGGATGCGGTTGTTGCGCCCGATGTGCTATTGCCGCTGGTCGACCCCATGGTGACCGGCACCGGATTTGCCGCCTATGCGGAACTGGACGCGGCAGTCGTTGACGGTGAAGCAATAGCCCTGCACGATTCCGACGGCTTGCCGTCAGCCAGGACGTTGCTGGATATCGCGCAAACGACGCCGGACAGTGCTTGGACGCCGCCGTTCGAGGCCCGCGCCGTGTATGTCCGGGATGAGGTTGCCAATGCATCCCCAGCATGACAGCAAGGCCTTCAATAGACCAAATTGCGGCGAATGTAACATCGCTGTAACGTCACATGGTTGTAATACAGCGCTTTAGTCAGGCGAATTCGTATGAGCGTTCCACGGATCATAGTCGTCGAAGATGAAGTGGCGATCAGCGAGATGGTGACGTTTCACCTATCGCGGGCCGGCTACGAAGTTCTGCAGGCACATGATTGCCAATCAGCGCGTGAGCTGCTGGTCGACAAAGGGGCCGATCTGGCGATCGTCGACTGGATGCTCCCCGACATGAGCGGTCTCGAGCTGATCCGATCGCTGCAACGCGATCCGCAGTTCGAAGATCTGGCTGTCATCATGCTCACCGCGCGCGCGGATGAGCAGGACAAGGTGCGTGGACTCGATAGTGGTGCGGATGACTACATCACGAAGCCGTTTTCGTCGCGTGAACTGTTGTCGCGCATTCAGGCCGTTTTAAGACGGTCAGGCCCATCGGTCACGGAGACCTTTGTAGCGGGCACACTCAAGATTGACGCTGTCGGTCACCGTGTGTTTGCTGGCAATGACGAAGTCTCGCTTGGGCCGAAAGAGTATCGCTTGCTAAAATTTCTAATGACACACCCCGAGCGCGTGTACAGTAGGGCGCAACTGCTGGATCGAGTCTGGGGAGCAAACGTGTACGTGGAAGAGCGAACAGTCGATGTGCATATTAGGCGGCTGCGCAAAGCCCTTGAGTCGCACGGCGCTGATAAGTTCATTCAGACTGTACGCGGCGCCGGCTACCGGTTTTCGGCACGCAGCGAATAATGCCGTCGATCTGGGGTCGGGTGTTGGGCAGCATCGCCGTGACGCTGGCGATAGGTGGCATTGTCGGCGCCTACTTTGGGTCCATGCTGATTGGCCTTTTGGTTGCCATGTCGATTGTGCTTGCCTTGCATCTATACCGATTGATTAGTCTTGAGGCAACGCTCTCGGCGCGCAAGCGGGTGCGCGTGCCAGACGGTGATGGTATCTGGGCGCGAGTCTTGGCGGGCATCCGATACCAGCAACAGCGCGTGCGCCGGCACAAGGGGCGGCACCGGCGGCTGATGAAAGAAGTTCGGCAATCGACCAACGCGCTACCGGACGGTGTCGTTGCGCTTACAGACGATAACGAGATCCAACGCTTCAATGCGGCCGCACAACTGATGCTGGGTCTGAAGCGCAGGCGCGATCGCGGCCAACGCATCGATAACCTGTTGCGGCATCCAGACTTCGTCAATTACCTTGGCAGTGGCGACTATGAAGTGCCCGTAATTCTGCCATCGCCGCGTCGCGAGGATGGCTGGCTTAGCGCCAGACTGGTTCCTTACAGTCAAGAAAGCCGTTTATTGATTCTTCGCGATGTTACCGAGCGCACACGATTGAGCCGCATGCGCAGCGACTTCGTCGCCAATGCATCACATGAGCTGCGAACTCCGCTAACCGTCATCAGCGGCTATCTTGATGCAATGGAAACCGACGCAGATGACGCCTTGCGGGCGTGGCAGAAGCCCTTGCGCGAGATGACACAGCAAGCGCTCCGAATGCGTGCGATGCTGGACGAGTTATTAGCGCTGTCAAAGCTTGAAGCCAGTGCCGCGGCGAGCAACGACAAGCCGGTCGATATCGGCATGATAATTCGCGAGACCAAGGCGCTCTATGACAATGATACGCGAAGCATCGAAGCGAAAATTGAGACGGTTGCACAGGTATTGGGGGAATACACCGAGCTTACCTCGGTCGTCAGTAATCTGATTAGCAACGCCGTGCGGTACAGTCCGGAAGATAGCCAGATTCGCGTTTCCTGGCGGCAAGTCGAGAGCGGTGCTGAGTTGTGTGTTGAGGACGACGGTGACGGCATCTCGCCAGAGGATGTTCCGCGTCTGACGGAGCGTTTCTTCCGCGTAAACCGAGGCAGGGGCCGCGACTCCGGCGGCGTTGGCCTTGGGCTTGCAATCGTCAAACATGCCCTGGCTCGTCATGGCGCCTATTTGAAGATTGACAGCGAGCTGGGTCATGGCAGTCAATTCCGATGTTTGTTCCCGGAAGAGAGGATCGTCGCGCCGGAGGCGTCCGGTGTTCGCCTGCCGCAGGGATGATGGCAACGGCTTCTGGTATCCGGGCGTCGAAGGCGCATCGCGAAAGTGAGAAAACGGCCGAGATGCACGGTGAGCTTACTGTTAGAATTGATTCGCGCTAAGGTAGCGTTCTTTATTTTTTCCACGGCTCACGAAGAGCATGGGGTATTAGTATGGCGACCACCGAATTGAACGATCATATCTCCAAGCGTTTCAATAAGGACCTGGAGGATCTTCGCAGCAGTGTTCTGGCAATGGGCGGTCTGGTTGAGACGCAGCTGGACAAGTCCATTGAGGCGATCGTTTCCGGCAATAGTGAGCTCGGCCTGAAAGTGGCGCACGATGATTACAAGGTGAATAAGCTCGAGGTTGGCATCGATGAAGAGTGCAGTCGGATTATTGCCACGCGCGCGCCAACTGCGTCCGACCTGCGACTAATCGTCGCAATTATCAAAACAATCACCGACCTCGAGCGAGTTGGCGATGAGGCTGAGAAGATCGGCTACCTGGCGTCACGGCTAGCCAATATGGATCGACCAAAAGGTTCTTATCGGGAGCTCAAATCAATGGGCGCACAGGCGCGGCGTATGGTGAACTCAGCGATGGATGCGTTCGCCAGGCTGGACGTCGATGCGGCTTTAGCGACGGTCCGAGAAGACGAACAGCTTGACGACGAGTACGAAGCGATTCAGCGTCAGTGCATCACCTTCATGATGGAAGACCCGCGCACGATCAAGCGCGTTATGAACGTGACCTGGGCCGCGCGTTCGCTCGAGCGTATCGGCGATCATGCAAAGAATATTTGCGAGTATGTCATCTACATGGTGCATGGCAAGGACATTCGCCATACGGATGTCGAATCCCTGCAGTTGGACGAACTGAGCTAAACAAGCCCATGCTGACCCGTCGAACTGCTTTCTCGCTGACCTTTGCCGCTTGTGCCGGCATGATGGCCTTCGCACTGTATGCCGAGCATGTGCTTGAGCTTTACCCGTGCCCATTGTGTATTTTTCAGCGCGTGGCAGTGATTGCATTGGGCCTGGTCGCGTTGCTTGCCGCCGTGCATAACCCGCAGCGCAATGGGGCCAGGGCATATGGTTTGGTCGCCACGCTAATGGGCTCGGCTGGTGTGGCAATCGCGGCACGGCATGTCTGGCTGCAGAATTTGCCACCGGACCAGGTACCCGCTTGCGGCGCAGGTCTCAATTACATGTTGGATACCCTGCCGTTCACAAAGGTCATCTCACAAGTGCTGACCGCCTCAGGCGAGTGTGCTGAAGTCAGTTGGCGGTTCCTGTCACTGACCATGCCAACATGGGTAGCGATTGCCATGGCCGCGCTGACCCTCTGGGTACTGATTGCCAGTTTCGCGCTTCCTAAGCAGTAGGTTTCTTTTAGGGTCTGACCTAACGTGCAGGCAGCAGGGCGCGCATGATCTCCAGGTAGATATCAGTCAATTTGTCGATGTCATCGACGCGCACGTGTTCGTCGATTTTGTGTATCGAGGCATTGACTGGCCCGAGTTCCACAACATCAACACCTGCCGGTGATATGAATCGGCCGTCGGACGTGCCGCCGCCCGTCGATAGTTCTGGGTCTAGCCCGGTATGCCGTTCGACGGCGCGACGCACGGTGTCGGTCAATACGCCGGGCTCGGTCAGAAACGGCTCGCCGGACAGATGCCAGTCAAGCTCATAATCGATGTCAAAGTCTTCCAGGAGTGCCTGGACTTTCTGCTTGAGCTGTTGATGTGTGAATTCGGTGGAGTAGCGAAAGTTAAATCGGGTGCGCAACTCACCAGGGGTAACATTGGGCGCGCCAGTGCCAGCCTCGAGCAGCACGACCTGGAAAGACGTGGGCGGGAAGTGTGCATTGCCGTTGTCCAACGGCATGCGATACAAAGCATCCAGCACCGGCGCGAAGTCTTCAATCGGGTTTCGTGCCAGCTGCGGGTAGGCGACGTGGCCCTGTATACCCTTGATCTTGAGCATGCCGCTGAGTGACCCACGACGTCCTATGCGCACCAGGTCCCCCAACTGCTGGTGGCTTGAAGGCTCACCGACAACGCACCAGTCGATACATTCACTGCGGGCGGTTAAGGTCTCCATGACCTTCAACGTGCCGTGACGGGCAGGGCCTTCCTCGTCGGAGGTAATTAGCAGAGCCAGCGAGCCTAGATGATCAGGGCGTTCGGCAACGAATCGACGTGCGGCGACGAGCATTGCGGCAAGGCTCGATTTCATGTCCGCTGCACCGCGACCGTACAACAGGCCGTCGCGAATCTCAGGCAAGAATGGATCGCTGGTCCAGCGTTCCAGTGGCCCGGTGGGAACGACGTCGGTATGGCCCGCGAAGCAGAGCACCGGCCCATCGTTGCCACGCCGCGACCAAAGATTGTCGGTGGCAAGCTCGCCGCTGCCAAACGGCATATGCTCATTCTCAAAGCCCAGAACGGCGAGCCAGTCGGCCATGAGCTGCTGACAACCCGCATCATCCGGGGTAATCGAGCGACGTTCAATTAGTGCGTGCGCAAGCTTTGTCGCAGAAACGTTGAGATCCGGCGAATGTGTGTCTTCATGGGTGTTGGTCATAATGTAAAAATTATATAGATCAATAATTTAGATGGCATACATAATCAAGGATTGACGAGGTGAAATATTTCCGTAACAAGACGGCTGTACCGTCCACGCTCTCTAAAGAATTCACTTTCGGAGTCTACTGTGCCTGACCATAAAATGCTTGCGGCAATCGTTCTTGGTGCGTCGCTAACGCTCGCTTTGCCGTTGACCGCTACGGCTCAGGAAGGGCGCAATTACATCGAGGTCGTGGGATCGTCTACTGTGTTCCCGTTCTCGACGGTCGTCGCGGAACGGTTTGGTCGGCGCGACGGATTTCGGACCCCGAAGGTCGAAGCGACGGGCTCAGGCGGTGGCTTCAAGTTATTCTGCAGCGGCATTGGCGTCGGCTACCCGGACATCACCAACAGCTCACGGCGCATGAAAGCATCGGAGCTTGAGATGTGTGCAGGCAATGGCGTGAAGGACGTGGTCGAGGTCAAGATCGGCTACGACGGAATCGTGATTGCCAATTCTGTCGAAACAGAGCAATACCGCTTCGACCTGAAGGATGTCTGGCTGGCGTTAGCCAAACAAGTGCCAGCGCCGGACGGCAGCGAGACACTGGTTGATAATCCCTACACGCAATGGTCTGAGATTCGTAGTGACTTGCCGGCAGTTGATATCGAAGTGTTGGGACCACCGCCGACTTCAGGTACTCGCGACGCGTTTGTGGAACTCGCGATGGAGAGTGGTTGCAACAACTACCCGTGGATTAAGGCCATGAAGAAGGTCGATGATGTCACATACAAGACGATTTGCCATACGATCCGCGAAGATGGCGTCTACGTTGAGGCCGGCGAGAACGATAACCTGATCGTCAACAAGCTACGTGCGAATCCCGCAGCGCTGGGTATATTCGGTTTCAGCTTTCTGGATCAGAACGCGGAGAAGGTGCACCCGGCCTACATTAACGGCAATGAGCCGACGTTTGACCACATAGCAGATGGCTCCTACCCGGTATCGCGACCACTGTATTTTTATGTCAAGCGAGCGCATGTCGAGGTTATCCCGGGGTTGCGAGAATTTTTGGCAGAATTTACCAGCGATCGCGCTTGGGGTGATGATGGCTACCTGACTGACCGTGGTTTGATTCCGTTGCCGGAGGCCGAGCGCGTCGAGGCCATCGCTAACGTGAAAGCTTTGAGCCCGCTCAAGCTGTAGTCGTTCGAGAGCAAGACGGAGAGAATCAGCCTGCGCCGAGCAGTGCTGAACCGGACGGGTTGGCGTATGATGAGCGCCCGCATTCGTGCATCTGCACGTCGAGCGCTTTCAATTCGGCGACAGGTAATGACTAGCGAATCTATCAGGTGTATTGAATGCAACCAACGACGCTGTTGATCATCGGTCTGGTGCTGGCGTCCGGCCTGTATGTTGTCGGTTCGCAGCGCGCGACTGCTATGGTTGCGCACCGGCGTTCGCTCAATTCGCTGCCCGGCTACTATGGGGCCTACTCCTTTTTGTGGGTGCTCATACCACTGATTGGCTTGATGTTGCTTTGGATCAGCCTGTCAGACAGGGTAATCAATACGGTCATGCTGGATAGCCTGCCGGCGGCGCTGATCGAAGACGCTGCGGGAAGCGGTTCGCTCGCCCTCAATGAAGTGCGCAATATTGCTGGCGGCGTCGTTTCCTCCGACGATCCGGTGCTGCTCGGCCTTGCAGAGCAGTATCTTGAGCTGAAGGCACAGAGCCGCAACATCGTCACAATGGCTGGCATCGCTGCCATGCTGATGGGCGGTCTATTCGCATTCTTCCGGATCAAACCCGACTTCAGAGCGCGGGATAGCGTTGAGCGTTTCGTGCGCTACACCTTGCTGCTGGCATCTTGCCTTGCCGTTCTGACAACCGTCGGTATTGTGGCCTCGGTCGTTGTCGAGGCCTCGCGATTTTTCGGCAAGGTGCCGATGCATGAGTTTCTATTTGGCCTGGAATGGAGCCCTCAGACTGCGATTCGCGCCGATCAGGTAGGCTCTTCCGGCGCATTTGGCGCCGTGCCATTGTTCGCCGGTACCATGTTGATCACCGCGATCGCCATGGTGATCGCGACGCCGGTTGGTCTCATGACGGCCATTTATCTGGCTGAATATGCCCGCCCTGGGTTTCGCGCCGTAGCCAAGCCGCTTCTGGAGGTATTGGCCGGCATTCCGACAGTGGTCTACGGTTTTTTTGCGGCGCTGACGGTCGCGCCGCTGTTGCGCGATGCTGGCAGCGTTATCGGGCTCAGTGTGGCATCTGAAAGTGCGATGGCCGCCGGGCTAGTCATGGGTATCATGATCATTCCGCTGATTTCTTCGCTATCCGATGATGCGTTGACGGCGGTGCCGCGCGCAATGAAAGATGGCTCGCTGGCGCTTGGCGCCACGCGATCCGAGACCATTCGACAGGTGCTGGTGCCAGCCGCATTGCCGGGTATCGTAGGTGGCATCCTTCTCGCCGTATCACGGGCTATTGGTGAAACGATGATTGTCGTGATGGCGGCTGGGCTAGCCGCGAACCTCACGGCGAACCCGTTCGAGGCGGTAACCACAGTGACGGTGCAAATCGTCACGTTGTTGGTCGGTGATCAGGAGTTTGACAGCGCGAAGACGCTGGCGGCGTTCGCGCTCGGCTTACTGTTGTTTATCGTCACGTTGGGTCTCAACATCATTGGCTTGAGCGTGGTGCGCAAGTACCGCGAGCAATACGAGTAGCAGGGTGCAGCGTCATGGCGACTGAACAACAAATCGCGGTCAGAAACCGGGTCGATGCCGGCCTTGCCAAGCGCTATGCGAGTGAGCGCCGTTTTCGGGCCTTTGGTTTGCTGGCTGTGTTGGTTGGGCTGATATTCCTCGTGCTGTTTTTCAGCACGATTGTGAGTAACGGCGTTAGCGCCTTCCGTCAAACCATGGTCGTGCTACCTGTGATGATTGATGAGGCCGACGTCGACCCAGTTGGCGACAGAAGCCGCGCATCGCTTAGTGACGGCGACTATGACCGCGTCATTCGCAACGCGCTGCTCGAGTATTTTCCAGATGCCAGTGGGCGCCGTGATCGGCGCGCAGTTGTGGCATTAGTCAGTATTGAGTCGGGCTACCTGCTTCGTGATATGGTGCTTGCCGATCCTTCATTGGTAGGACAGCGCATTGAACTGACGATGCCGGCCAGTTCTAACGTCGATATGCTCATGAAGGGCAATGTCGACAGGGCGTTGCCGCAAGAGCAGCGTGTCGTATCCGACCAGCAGGTCGCGTGGGTCGACAAACTCATTGCCGACGATCGCGTTGCCAAGTCCTTTAACAAGGCGTTGTTCACCAATGGTGACTCTCGAGATCCTGAGCTTGCGGGTATCCGTGGCGCGTTTGTTGGGTCGTTCTATATGCTGCTGGTGACCTTGTCGATCGCGTTCCCGCTGGGCGTGGCCGCGGCGATTTACCTTGAGGAATTTGCGCCACGCAATCGCTGGACCGACCTTATCGAGGTGAATATTAATAATCTTGCGGCTGTGCCGTCCATCGTCTATGGATTGCTGGGCTTGGCCGTATTTATCAACTGGCTTGCCCTGCCGCGCTCGGCACCGCTGGTTGGTGGACTTGTGCTGGCGCTATTGACGCTACCAGTGGTGATAATCGCCGGGCGCGCAGCCATTAAGGCCGTACCGCCGTCAATTCGCGAAGCAGCCTTGGGCGTTGGTGCCTCGAAAGTGCAGATGGTATTCCAGCATGTGCTGCCGTTGGCGCTACCCGGTATCTTGACGGGTACGATCATTGGGATGGCACGAGCACTTGGCGAGACTGCGCCTTTGTTGATGATCGGTATGGTCGCATTTATCGTCGATGTGCCGGGCGGTCCGCTCGAGCCGTCAACAGCGTTGCCGGTTCAGGTCTACCTTTGGGCTGACAGTCCGGAGCGCGCATTCGTGGAACGAACCTCGGCCGCTATCATCGTGTTGCTGGGCTTCCTGTTGCTGATGAACCTGGCGGCCGTTCTACTGCGTCGCAAATTTGAACGCACATGGTAGTGCGCTGTAGAGTGTTGTTGAAACCTCGGCTGCGGCACCGTTTTTCTGGAGGACGAAATGTCTGAATTGACCATGGAATCTGACGTTAGCGTATTGCCCGGGGCCGCGTCGGACCCTGCTAGCGATGCGGTGTCTGAGCGACGCCAGTCGTTACCCGAAACGATCACCGTGGGGTCGCCCTTCGTCGCCGACCCGTATTTTCAGGCACATAATGTCAACGTGTTCTATGGTGCGGCCCAGGCGATCAACAACATCAGCCTGGAGATTAGCCGCAACGAAGTGATCTCGTTGATTGGCCCTTCGGGCTGCGGTAAGTCGACGTTCCTGCGGTGTCTGAATCGCATGAACGACACGATCGAGAGCGCGCGTGTTGAAGGCACGATTCTGCTTGATAACAATGATATCTATGCCAAGGATATGGATGTTGTCGCGTTGCGCGCGCGCGTTGGCATGGTGTTTCAGAAACCCAATCCGTTTCCCAAATCGATTTACGACAACGTCGCTTATGGCCCGCGTATCCATGGTCTTGCGGAGAATCGCGGCGACCTTGACGAGATTGTGCACACCAGTCTCGAACGCGCCGGCTTATTGGGCGAAGTCAAAGACCGTTTGCATGAGACCGGTACCGGTTTGTCAGGTGGTCAGCAGCAGCGTTTGTGTATCGCGCGCACGATTGCGGTAAGCCCGGAAGTCATTTTGATGGACGAGCCGTGCTCGGCGCTCGATCCTATCGCGACGGCCAAGATTGAAGACCTGATTGATGAGTTGCGTGAGAATTTTGCAATTGTAATTGTGACGCACTCGATGCAGCAGGCAGCGCGAGTGTCCCAGCGAACCGCCTATTTTCACCTCGGTGAGCTGATAGAGGTGGATGAGACTGATAAGGTCTTCACCAACCCGCAACATCGGTTGACCGAAGACTACATAACAGGTCGCTTCGGCTAGCCCGAGAAAATCGCTGCATAGTCAGCAGGCTTGAAGCCTACGAATACGTCGCCATCGTGTTCCAGCAGCGGGCGCTTCATGAGCGACGGGTGTTCCAGCAACAATGCGGGTGTCGTCTCTAGCGACAGGCCAGCTTTTGCTGTGTCATCGAGACTGCGCCACGTCGTAGAACGTTTGTTGACTAATGTGCTCCAGTCGACCTGCTCTAGCCAGGTGTTGATTTGATCTGCAGTCAGCGGTTGTTTGCGCACATCAACAAACGCGACGTCGATGTCTTGCTGCGCAAGCCAGCGCATTGCATTTCGGCAACCGTCGCAATTCTTCAGGCCATACAACGTGGTCATTCGTCTGCCGCCTGGCGTAGCAGCGCGTTGAGTCCGACTTTGGCGCGGGTCTTGGCATCCACGCGTTTGACGATTACCGCCGCATACAGTGAGTACTTGCCGTTCTCGGCAGGTAGGTTGCCTGCCACAACGACGCTGCCCGCGGGGACGCGTCCATAGCTGACTTCGTCCTTCTCGCGATCGTAGATACGCGTGCTCTGGCCGATATAGACGCCCATAGAAACAACAGCGCCGCGCTCGACAATGACGCCTTCAACAATCTCTGAGCGAGCGCCGATAAAGCAATCGTCCTCGATAATCGTCGGCGCCGCCTGTAACGGCTCCAACACACCGCCAATGCCGACACCGCCGGACAAATGCACGTTCTTTCCGATCTGTGCGCAGCTGCCGACTGTGGCCCAGGTATCGACCATCGTACCGCTGTCGATATAGGCGCCAATATTGGTATAGGAGGGCATGAGTACAACATCCGGTGCGATGTAAGCGCCTTGGCGAACCTGGGCATCGGGCACGACACGCACGCCATCGCGAGCGAAATCCGCTTCGCTGTAGTTCGCGTACTTGAGCGGTACTTTGTCGTAGTAATGATTGGGCGCATGCGCGATACGTTGGTTCGGACGCAGCCGAAACGACAACAGCACCGCCTTTTTCAACCAGTCATTGACCTGCCAGCCATCATCAACGGGTTGCGCAACCCGAGCTTCGCCGGTATCCAGTAATTGCAGTGCTTCGTCGACTGCACTGCCAAGTTGCGTATCCGCTGCGCTGATCGCATCACGTCGCTCCCAACCGGATTCAATTGTCTCAATCAATGATTGCATGTCTCAGCGCGCTCCATAGGTTCTTGCAAAAGTCGCAATACGTCGTGCAGCTTCCAGGGTGTGTTCCACATCGGCAACGAGCGATATGCGTATGTAGCCGGCGCCAGGGTTGCGGCCGTCTATATCGCGACTCAGGTAGCTGCCCGGCACACAGGTCACATTCGTACTGGCGTATAGCTCTCGGCAGAATCGCACGTCGTCTGTACCGGTCTGTGGCCACAGGTAGAAGGCGGCGGGCGGCATGCTTACGGACATGACATCGGCGAGTAGCGGCGTGACGCTGTCAAACTTCTCATTGTACAAGGCGCGGTTCTCGACGACGTGCGTATCGTCGGACCACGCCGCGATGCTGGCATGCTGTACTGCGAGCGACATCGAGCAACCGTGGTAGGTCCTGTAACGCAGGAAATTCGCAATCAAAGCGGGATCCCCCGCGACGAAACCCGAGCGTAGCCCGGGCAAGTTGGAGCGCTTGGATAGGCTGTGAAACGCGAGTACGCGGTCGAAATTGTCATAGCCCGCCGCCAGGCAGGCGTTGAGAATCGACACTGGCGGCTCATCACGGTACAGCTCGATGTAACACTCATCGGCCATGATCAAAAAATCGTGCTGATGGGCAAGCGCGATTAGTCGTTGCAAGTACGCCATCGATGCGACGGTGCCGCAGGGATTAACGGGCGAACAGATATAGAAGATGCGGGTTCTTGCCCATTGTGCGTCGGTGATGTCATCAAGCACCGGTAGAAAATTGTGCTCAGCGACTGCGGGCAGATAGACCAGCGATGCCCCGGCCATCAGCGCGGCGCCTTCGTAGATCTGGTAGAACGGGTTGGGTAGCATGACGCTTTGATTGGTTCCGGCGCGGACAAAGGCCTGAGCGGCGGCGAACAGGGCTTCGCGGGTGCCGTTGACCGGTTGCACCATCGTGTCGGCGTCCAAGGTGACGTCGAAACGGCGCGATACCCAGTCGGCGCAAGTCTCTCGCAATGCCTGCAAGCCACTTATCGTAGGATAACGCGCGACGCCCTCCCGTAAGTGCTCGGCGTAGGCGTCGAGTACAAACTGCGGCGGTGCGTGTTTGGGCTCGCCTATGGATAACGGGATTGCGTCCAGGTCATCCGGTGGCGTTACGCTGCCAAGCAGTGCCGATAGCTTTTCGAACGGGTAGGGTGCCAACGCACCGAAACCTGTGTTCATTTGACCGAGGCCCGTGTTGCTCATGCGTGTGCGCTCTCGAGCGCGCCGAGCAACGTCTCGCGTAACTGTTCACATTGCGCCTCAGTCAGCGGTTTCTCCTTGGCGTCGGTTAGATAAAACACGTCTTCAGCACGCTCACCAATGGTGACGATCTTCGCCGCATTGATGTAGACATTGCATTGAATCAATGCCTTGCCGACGGTCAACAGCAAGCCTGGATGATCTGCGCAGGTAACTTCCATGATCGTGCGCCCACCGGTTTCATCGGCGCGAAAACGCAAGCGCGTATCGGTGTCAAACATCTTCTGTCGACGGGCCGGCATACGGCTGACTTTGGGTGGTGTTGTATTCGGTTGTGCCGGAATAAAGGCGAGCCGTGATCGGAGGTCGTCAACGCGTTCGTCACTGACATCGCCGCCGCCGTCCTCGACGACGATGTACGTGTCCAGGCTATACGGGTTAGCGAGCGGCTCAAGGCGCGCATCCAACACGGAAAAACCAAGTTGGTCGAGCGTCGCGGTTGCCGCAGCGAACGTATGTTGGATGTGCGGCGTATAAAGCATGATGGCCACGCTACTGTGTTCACTGTTGGGCTTTACTGCTACCAACGATTGTTCGAGGCCGTTCTGATGCAGCTCGGTCACATGCCAGGCTATTTCATCTGCATCGTGACGCAGAAAATACTCGCCCGGCAAGATTGAAAATACGCTGTCGATGTCATCGGCGGCGAGTACACCGTTGAGGATTTGCCTGGCAGCGTCAGCACTCTGGTCAATTAGCGCTGGCTTTTCCAATGGGTTTTCAAGGCCACGCGAGAGCGCCTCGGTTGTCGCCTCATACAAGTCGCGAAA
>JBCCCC010000058.1:0-18651 GCA_039033695.1 Pseudomonadota bacterium
AGCGGCAGCGCATCACGTATCAGAACTGTCAGCGCACCGCCAAGGCGCGCGGCCTCATCGATTTTCGTTAGCGCAACGCCGGCCAGTGTCACTGAACTGTAGCTCTTGGCGATGTCACTTAGGACGTGCGCATCAGCCGTTGCAGCAAGTGTGAGATACAGGTCGATCGGCCGCTGCTGATGGTTCAGGCTGTCAAGCATCTCGGCCAATCGCACATCGCGCTGGCTGATGCCGGCGGTATCGATCAATACGAGCCTGTACTCTTCGAGTTGTGCCAACAACTTGCGAAGCGACATCGCATCGGATGCCTCAAACACGTCTGCATTGATGATGCGCCCGAATGTGCGCAGCTGCTCATGCGCGCCGATCCGGTAATTGTCCATTGAGATAAGTGCGATACTCCTTGCACCGTGACGCACCGCGAATTGCGATGCGATTTTCGCAATCGTTGTGGTCTTGCCAACGCCGGTCGGGCCAACGAAAGCTGCGATACCACCTTGCAAGAGCAGGCGCTCATCAAGCGTTGGCAATGATTGTGTCAACGCGGCGATCGGCTGGCGCCAGGCATGCTTTAGGCGCTTATCATCGCCGCTTATCTGACGACAGAGTCGATTGGCGATATCAGCACCGAGGCCGAGCCGGGTCAGGTTTCGCAAAATCTGCGCGCTGGCCGGATCAGCACTAGCACGTCGCTGCCAACGTGCGTTGCACACTTGCTCCTGCAGTAGTTGGCGCATCGCGGCAATCTCATCGCGCAGACTGGCCCCGCCAGTGTCACCGTTGGCCGCAATATCGAGCGCGGTGATATGCGTGTCATTGAGCCTTGAGGTTTCGGCCAGGCTGTCTTCGGTGTCGGCCCGCGACATCAGATCCTGAACGTCCGCGGAACCAAGCGCCTCATCGGAGATCTCCACCTGCACTGTCTCGGCATCGTCGGTAGCGGATGCATCTGGGCGGCGCAGCGCCTGGTTGACCAGGGCCTCGTCGTAGTCGAGCGCTGCGATGATCTCGATATAGTCACCGATGCGCCGATTCGACAAGATCACCGCATCGGGGCCTTGCTCCGTGCGCACGGCCTTTAATGCCTCGCGCATATTCGGTGCCAGAAAACGTTTTATCTTCATACTCGCAGCTCCATGCCACTCATCAACGCGATTCCGTTCGCACTATTCCGATTACTGCCCTACCGTCGCGATCATGCGTATCTGCCGATCATCGGGTATCTCGTTGTAGGCAAGCACATGCAGATTTCGAATTCCCTTCATCATGCGTGCCAGCCATGGCCTCACTGTTGGCCCTACTAACAACACCGCCGCCTCCCCTGCCGCTTCCTGATCACCAGCCTTGCTGGTCAATGACCGGTGAATGCGTTCAACCAGACCTGGTTCCAGGCCGGCGACCGTGCCGTTCTGTGAAGAGTTATTCAAGATCTGTTCCAACTCGGGCTCCAGCGTCAAAACAGGCACTTCTTCCGTGTTTCCACTGATGCTCTGGATGATTGAGCGACCGAGCGCGACGCGCACCGCAGAGGTCAAAGCGTCAGGATCTTGACTCTTGGCACCATGGTCAGCCAAAGTTTCGGCGATTTTTCGAATATTGCGGACCGGAATCCGCTCGGCGAGCAGGTTCTGGGCGACACGCAGAATTGTGGCCATCGGCAGCGTCTTCGGCGTGAGCTCCTCGACGAGTTTCGGGGCAGTCTTCGCCAGCCGGTCCAACAGCTGCTGCAACTCTTCATGGCCGATCAATTCATGCGCGTGTTCTTGCAGCAGCTGGCTGATATGGGTGGCAACGACGGTGCTTGGGTCCACGACCGTGTAGCCCAGCATCTGCGCCTCTTCCTGCTGACCGGCGTCAATCCATACGGCCTCAAGGCCAAACGCCGGATCGCGCGTCTTGAGACCATTCAATTCCCCGAAGACCTGTCCTGGATTAATCGCCAATTCCTTGTCGATTTCGATCTCGCCTTCGCCCAGCGGCACGTCCATTAAGGAGATGCGGTACTGCGATGGTTTCAGATCGAGATTGTCGCGGATGTGTACGGCGGGCAGCAGAAAGCCGAGGCTATCGGTCAACTTGCGTCGCACTCCCTTGATGCGATTGACCAGAGGGCCACCGCGCTGACGATCTACCAGCGGTATCAGCCTGTAGCCGACCTCTAGCCCAATCGTGTCCAGCGGCGTTACATCATCCCATGACAACTCGCGTGTTTGCGGTTCGGCCGCGGGCGCTGCCTCGATGACTTCCGGCGCGACTGGCGGTTTGCGTGAGAGCCGGTAACTTGCGTAACCGCAGATTGCCGCCAACAAGATGAAGGCGAAGTTCGGCATGCCAGGGATCAGGCCAAGGGTGAGCATGACACCGCCAGTTACCGCCAACGTGCGGGGCTGGTTGAACACCTGCTTGACGATCTGACTGCTCATATCCTGCGCGTGTGACACGCGCGTCACGATGACGGCGACAGCAGTCGATAACAGCAATGAGGGAATTTGCGCGACCAGTCCATCGCCGATGGTCAATAAGGTATAGATACGACCGGCTTCGGAGAAACTAAGGTTGTGCTCGAGTGTGCCAATGAAAAGGCCACCGATGACATTGATGAACAGAATTAGAATGCCAGCGATAGCGTCGCCACGAACGAACTTACTGGCGCCATCCATCGCGCCGTAAAAGTCGGCCTCACCCGCCACCTCGCTGCGCCGCTTGCGTGCGGTATCCTGATCGATCAGGCCAGCGTTCAGGTCTGCATCAATGGCCATCTGCTTGCCGGGCATCGCGTCGAGCGTAAACCGAGCAGTAACCTCCGAGACGCGTCCAGCACCTTTAGTCACAACCACAAAGTTGATGATCACAAGGATACTGAACACAACCAGACCCACCGCGAAGTTGCCGCCGACGACGAAATCCCCAAACGCCTGAATAACCTTGCCCGCAGCACCGCTTCCGTTATGGCCTTCCAGCAGCACAACGCGAGTCGATGCGATGTTCAGGGCCAAACGCAGCAGTGTCACTACCAACAACACGGTCGGGAATACACCAAAGTCGAGGGGGCGCGCGACGTAGATAACGGTCAGCAGAATCGCCAGTGACATCGCGATATTGAAGGTGAACAACGTGTCCAGCGCGATCGGCGGCAAGGGCACCATCATCATCGCCAGTATGGTCAACAGCAGAACCGGAACACCCATGCCCTTGCTAATCGTAGAAAACGTATTCATCTGCGCTTACTTCCCTTTCCAAATTCATTTGCCAGCGCCGGGAGCGCCGCGCTTTGTATACAGTGATTCATCAACCTCAGGCACCGGCGGCGTCAAGCTGGCTGCCTGCGGGCCGCCTTCGCGCAACTGGTAGATGTACGCCAACACCTGGGCGACGGCTGTATACAGGCCGGCCGGTATCTGCTGACCGATCTTTGTGCTGTGAAATAGCGAACGCGCCAGTGGCGGAGCAGAGAACAACGCCACATCATGCTCCCGCGCGAGTTCACGAATCCTAGCGGCTACCAGGTCCTGGCCTTTTGCAACAACCTCAGGCGCCGCCACCTTGCCCTCGCTGTAGGACAGCGCTACCGCGAAGTGCGTCGGGTTCGTGATGATGACATCCGCATAGGGCACCGCCTCCATCATGCGCCGCGTCGCCACTTCCTGTTGCAACTGGCGAATACGCTGGCGGACCTCTGGCTTGCCTTCGGTTTCCTTGTTCTCGTCGCGCACTTCCTGTCGGGTCATGCGCAGCTTCTTGGCGTAGTCGAACAATTGCCACGGTACGTCAATGACAGCGCCAGCGATCAAGGCTGTACTGACGACAAGCAATGTCGCTGCGCTCAGCCAGCAGGCCTGTAGCAAGGCAGCGGGTACAGGCATGTTGCTGAGTCCCAGCAACTGATCTGAGACGTAAGCAAGCCATCCGATCGCGAGTACGACAATCAGACCCACTTTCGCCACGGACTTGGCCAGTTCGACCAGCGCCTTGACACCAAACATGCGTTTGAAGCCTTTCGGGATACTGATGCGCTCGAGCTTTGGCGCCATGGCCTTGGCGCTGAAACTCACGCCGCCCAACATGACTGAGAATGCGAACGCAGCCGTGGCGATAACCATGCCCAGCGGCAGCATTATCCACAAAGCGTGCGCAGCCTGTCCGGCGATTGATTCTGCCATGAACTGCGTTTCAAACATGGCCCGGCGCTCGATCTCAAAGCCGGCGGAAAACCCGTCAGCGACTCGCCCACCGAGGGCTGGCCCCATAAACAGCAAGCCCGCCGAACTGGTCAACATGACACCCGCCGTTGTCAGCTCTCGCGAGCGCGGTACATCGCCTTTCTTGCGCGCGTCTTGTCGACGCTTGGGAGTCGCCTGTTCTGTCTTTTCCTGACCGTTATTGTTCTCGGCTGCCATTATGGGTTCACCCGCATCAGGCCAGACAACGTCTCAAGCGCGTTGGGAAACAGAAACCCGATCGTCTGCTCGATACTGCCTACACTGAGGTAGAGCACGACAAATCCAAGCAGCATGGAGATCGGGAAGCCGACCGCGAACAAGTTCATGGTCGGTGCGGCGCGACTCATTACGCCGAAGGACAGATTGACGATAAGCAGCGTCGTAACAGCGGGCAACGCAATATGCATTGCGCCAACAAACAGCTGACTAGTCCATGTGAGCACGGCCTGCGCATCCGCGACGCTCAGGTAGGCGGTGCCGATGGGCGCTGTACTGAAGCTATCGAACAATAGTTGGATCAGTGCGAGATGTCCGTCAATCGCCAGGAAAATGAGTAGCGCCAGCATCAGATATAGCTGCCCGATAACCGGGATGTTGACGCCTGTCACCCGGTCGATGAACACCGCGAAACCGAGGCCCATGCTCATTGAGATCGTTTGCGCACCCAGCGTGATCGCGTCAAACACAACTTGGACTACGAAGCCCATGATCAGCCCCATGGCAACTTCCTGCATGGCACGAATGACACCGGCGAGGCTGAATATCTCGATCGCCTCCAGATCATGAGTGACCAACGGTGCAATGACGATCGTCAGCACGATGGCGAATACAGCCCGCACCCGGCGCGGCACAAACGCGCCACCGATAGCCGGCAACGCCACAACGAAGGCGCTGATTCGGATGAATGGCCACACGTACATGGCCAGCAATTCAACGATGGGGGTGATTTCCAGGACCATGCGTCAACCAATCAGATTCGGGATCTGCTCGATCAGCTCGCGTGTGAAATTGACGATCGTGCCGAGTATCCATGGGCCAGCCAGCATCAGTGCCAGGCCAAGCACCATCAGTTTCGGAATAAACGACAAGGTCATTTCGTTAATCTGTGTCGCCGCCTGCAACATACCAATCAGAAGGCCGATCAGCAGCGCCGACATCAGCAATGGTGAGGAGATTGCAAACGTGACCCACAATGCCTGCTGGCCGATTGAAAGAATGGATTCAGGAGTCATCGCTGGCCCTCAGATATAAAAGCTCGAGGCAAGCGTGCCAAGCAATAGTGCCCAGCCATCAACCAGTACGAACAGCATGAGTTTGAACGGCAGCGAGATCAGCATGGGTGACAGCATCATCATACCCATCGACATCAAGACGCTTGAGACGACAAGGTCGATAATCAAGAATGGGATGAAGATCAAAAAGCCGATTTGAAATGCCGTCTTCAATTCGCTCACCATGAAGGACGGGATCAACACCGTGATCGGAATGTCGTTGACATCATCAAACGCGTCGAAGCCCGCAATGTTCGAAAACAGCTTCAAGTCCGAGTCGCGAGTCTGGTTCAACATGAACGCACGCACCGGTTGTAAGCCGACCTGCACGGCCTCCGACATCGTCAGCTCGCCAGCTGTATAGGGCTGCACTGCGGTTTCGTTCACCTCGTTGATCACGGGCGCCATGATGAAAAATGTCAGGAACAGTGCGATGCCGATCAACACCTGGTTGGGCGGCGTCTGCGCCGTGCCCAATGCCTGGCGCAAAATAGACAGGACAATAATCAGCCTGACGAATGCGCTCATCGATAACAGAATTGCTGGCAACAGTGTCAGCAGTGTCATCGTGATGAGAATCTGCAGGCTCAGACTCAACTGCTGCGGCGCGTCGGGCCCTGCATCCGGAATGACCAATGGCAGCGGCTCGCTCTGTGCGCCGGCCAAGCCCGGTAAGACCAGGAAACCCAGAGCAGCGAGCAACAATGCCATGCGGCGTGAACACGCGCTCACGTTGCATCACTCCGATTGCCGATTTGCTGACCAATCTGCTTCAGCCGTTGCGCAAACCCGGATGGCGCGACGTCGGGCTCGCTGTCTTGCAGGCCTTCAGTCAATGTGTGCAAGTGATTGATCGACGTTGCCGTAATGCCCAGCATGACTTGTTCATTGCCGACCTGCATCACGACAATGCGCTCGCGGCTACCAACCTGATGGCTGGCGACGACTTTCAGGCCTTGATCGCTGCCCGCAAGCCGATGTTGACCACGCGAATACACCCAGGCGCATACCGCAATAATGAGTAATACCAGGATGAGGTTCATAATCAGCGTGGCGATACCAGCTCCGCCGATTGACGGCACAGCGATGTCTTCCTGCGCGCTTGCACCGGTGCACACAGCGGCCAGTGCCGACACCAGCACACTGCATTGAATGCCTTGCAACAGGCTCTTTGGCAGGGATAGTGGCGTCATTAGTTCAGCGTCTGTATGCGTTCCGCCGGGCTAACAACGTCGGTGAGTCGCACGCCGAACTGGCCATCGACCACCACAATCTCACCATGTGCTACCAGCGTGCCATTGACCATGACGTCGAGAGGCTCGCTAGCGGAGCGGTCAAGTGCGACCACTGATCCCTCAGCCAGACCAACCAGTTCGCGAATCGAGATATGCGTGCTGCCAACATGCAGCGCCAGCGATACTGACACATCAAGAATGAGGTCAAGATTGACGTCGTTGCTGGCGGTGCCAGTATCCGGTGTCGCATCCAGCGCATCAGGTGCATATTTCTCATCGGCCGGGGCGCTTGCGTTCTGTTCTGTTTCGCTCATGAGTGTTGTCTCGCAGGTGTTGAATCCAATCCGTGCTCACCATCACTGGCTGCAGGCAGCCAGGCGGAGAGTCTGAAAGCGTTGTTGCCATCGTGGGTGCCAAACTGGCCATGCGCCCTCGGTGTTCCGGCCAGTTCGAGGGTGGCGTGTTCCGGCTTTGTCAGCGGCAACAGGTCGCCCGCTTTCATGGCCACGATACGTCGCAAGGGAAGATGCATCTCGCCAACCAATACACCAGCCTTGACCGAGGTTGGTTTCAGGTGCGTTTCGATACAGTGTCGCCAATGCGGGTCGCCGGTGTGATTACGTGCGTTGGTTGCGCCTTCCAAGTCATCAGCAATGTCGGCGACTTGGGTGAACGGCAACAACAATCTGAGGTAGCCCGCGTGAGTACCTGTCTGGACCAAGAAGCTGCATACAATCACACGATCTTTGGGCTCCACACCGACGCCAATACCCGGATCGAACTCACGACCGATGACCTCTGGTTCGACGCGTAGCAGTTTTTCCCAAGATGGGGCAATCGAGGCGAAGAATGCTGTGAGTGCCAACTCGCTGACCCGCAGCTCACCTGGGGTAAATTGTTGGCGAATCGTTGCAACCTCTGCGCCCGCAGCCGATTCATCATCGGCAACAAAACCAAAGAACGCCTCGACCAGCCCGGCCAGCAAGGCATTGTCGACGATCACAATGGCATGCTCTGGCAGCGGCGAGAGCTTAAGCATGGTAGTAATAACGGGTGCTCGCGTCTTTGCAATCGCCGTCGCGTAGCTGGCGGTGAAGGTCTCTTCAGCACTGACACTGGCAGGACAACGCAACAGCGCCGACCATTGTGCTGCCACCCGTTTCGCCATTTGCTGGCAAATGGCCTGCAGGCGCGGGTAACTGCCATAGTTGATATAGGCGTCCGGGCGTATCTCATAGGGCTTGACGCTGCGCGCCTTGTCCGGCGTAGCGCTGTCTCCGATGACGCCCGCGCTCATACCTTCAAGTAGTGCGTCCTTCTCATCTTCGGAGAGGACTTCGCCGGTATCCGCTGCCGAGGCTTCCGGAGCCTCCGCGCTTGCCGCGTCTTCGTGCGATGGTGGTGCGTCAGACTCACTCATTACTGCACCACCAGATTAGTGAAGTACACAGCCTCGACGCCCTCTTGTCCGGTCTTGTCAACGAGGATCTTGTTGATTTCCTCGTGCGCCTGCTCGAGCATGCGCGACTTGCCGTCACGGGTTACGACACTGTTGTAGTCAATGTCGCCGTACAGCAGGATCAGGTTATTGCGTATCACGGCGCCATGCGCCTTCACGGCATCGACCACCGCTTGATCGTAGGTCATCAGCTCCAGCGAAATCTGCAAGAATCTAGCTTTGCCACGGTCATCGGTAAAGTTGATCAGCAGTGGCGGATGGATTCCTTCATACAGAGCATCCTTGCCCTTGGGCTCCATTTCCTCCTCGGCGACCTCGCCTTCCGGCGCCGGCTCTTCGCCGCCCAGCATGCCTTGAACCATTGGACCAGCAAATATGCCTATCGCGAGCAAGGCAATGGCGCCTACCGCGATGATAATTATTTTGCCTTTGCCGCCTTTACTCTCTTCTACGACGCTCTCTTCGTCTGCCATGACTTCTCCACATCGCGACTTCCTGTCGCACTGAATGACTCAGTTAGGAGTAAGCAAACACCGTGCCAACTATTTTTTACCTATTAAATCAGGTACTTAAAGTATTTCTTTGAAAAAGTGACGGATTATTGGCGACTTTGACGCTGCGCGAATGAGCGTCAGAAATTAGACGAATGTATCTATCAGTCCAACCTCACGCAGTGGCTGGCGTACGGGCGCATGTGGTTCGGCATCATCCGTTGCCCCGCTGGTCTGCGACGCATCGCTCAGATACTCATCCGCTGTGTCTGCATCTGCCTGGCGATCCTGCCTGGCCATGTCGCCTACGTCCGCTTGTTGAAGGTTCAGGCCTTGTTGCTCAAGCATCTCACGCAGGCGCGGCAGTTGTTGCTCGATTGCCTCTCGGGTCATGCCATTGGCTGCCGCGAACTGAACACGGGCTTGCAATTCATCAACTTCAATCGACATCTCAATAGGGCCGAGATGCTCCGGATTCAAACGCAACTGGGCATTGGGGAGTTTGGCGTGAATGACCCAGCCAACGCGCTCGCTAAACTGGCGCCCCCAATCCTGATCGCCCACGGCGGCATCGATGTTGAACGTGCGCATGTTCAGCGAATCCAGGGGCAACTGTTGGGTGGTCGTGGTCGCTGGCGCTCGAATCGCTGCGGCATTGGCGCTTGATGTCTGGCTATCGAGAAGCACGGCACCCGCATCACTGGGTATGCGCGCCATCATGTCCGCACGCGGCAGTGACTTTTCAGTGACGGTGACGAAGATGTTCTGAGCCGCGGGGATCGAGCGCGCCTCGATGTGGTCTGCCGCTTTGATCGGTTCCTGCGTCACGACCCGGTCCTTCGCCGCCAGCTTGGCGTTGCGAATCTGACCTGCAACATCTGTCCCGAGGCCCGCCTGCAGCGGCAAGGGCGCACCGTTCCTCGCGGCGAGCGCCGTCGCCTCTGCTGCTGGCAGTGCGGGAGACACAGCGGCCGTCAAGACCTCATCGGTTAGCGTCCCATTGCCGGCTAGTTCAATGACCGGTGTGGCGTCGGCATCAACCGGCAGAATATTGCCGGCTTCCGGCGGCAAAACCTGACCGGGCAGCGTGTCGGCGGGCAAGCCATCGACGTTTTCAAGTAACAGTGCCGCGAACGCGATAGCAGCATCCAGCGGCGCATCGTCGAGCGGCGAAAGCGGCTCGGCAGCAGTACCTGAAGCATTTGTTTTTGCTGGCGATTTTGAAGCGCCGAGCGTTGCGAGTATGGGTGCGTCGTTCATAGTCTTTCCTGTGCCAAGATCAGGCTGCATAAGAAACCAGCCGTCCTGCCTTTACTGTTGCCGCCTGTTATGGATGGCCTCTGTAGGTTCAATTGCAGTATCCGTGCCAATACACGTTAGCGCTCGAATGGACGGCTAGGCGAACGCGACTGAGCCAAGTCATCCGCTGCCTTTTGCGCGAGCTGCTCGGCACGACAGTCTGCAGCCGCTGCGATTTTCTGTCTGAGCTGTGCCAGCGACTCATGGCGTTGATGTTTGTCCTGCCACTGTTGGCGGCTCGCGTCACAATGGCGTCGAAACTCATCAACGACATCTCGCTGGGCACTGATCGCCTGATCAAGCTTGTCCATAAATGCACGATAGTCGCGCAGTCGACACGCGTCCCAGTTGGCTGGCGTAGCGCTTTGCTTGCCGTAGCCCGCCTTGTAATCAATGAGTTCCTGCAACGTGCGCCTGGCCTCTTGATAGGCGCGCATGATCTGCGCGAGCTCACTCGCAGCATCTTGCTCCTGCTGCTCCGCGAACTTTTGCACAGGAAGCAGGCGGCTCAAACGATCACGCATGATCACCCTCCACGTGCTCGGTCACCTCGGTAGGCGCGCTGAGTAGCTCACCGAGGGCTGCGAGGCTTTCTGCACGAGTAACCTGTTCATCCGGGCGTTGCTTCAGGAAGTTCTGAATGCGCGGCCACAGGCCAATTGCCGCATCCACGTCCGGCTTGCTGCCCGGTTGATAGGCGCCGATCGCGAGCAGATCGGCGTTTTGCTGATACAGACTATAATTCTGGCGCAGCGACAACGTGTGCGAGCGTTGGGTTTCATCAGTGATCTGCATCATTGCCCGGCTTACGGATGCTTCCACATCGATCGCCGGATAATGGCCGCCCTCGGCGAGCCGACGGGACAGCACAATATGCCCGTCAAGAATCGCGCGCGCTGCATCAACGATCGGATCGTTCTGGTCATCGCCCTCGGCCAGCACCGTATAGATAGCCGTGATAGAGCCGCCACCTTTGGCGCCATTGCCGGCCCGCTCAACGAGTTGCGGCAGTTTGGCAAAGACCGAGGGCGGGTAGCCCTTGGTTGCGGGGGGCTCGCCGATGGCCAATGCGATCTCTCGCTGCGCCTGCGCGTAGCGTGTCAGCGAGTCCATCAGCAACAAGACACGCTTGCCCTGATCGCGAAAATACTCGGCGATTGCGGTCGCTAGTGATGCGCCTTGCAACCGCATAAGCGGTGGATCGTCTGCGGGACTTGCCACGACAACCGCACGCGACAATCCCGAATCGCCTAGTGTCTCATCGACAAATTCCTTGACCTCGCGACCGCGCTCGCCGATCAGGCCGACAACGATGATGTCAGCTTCGGTGAACCGCGTCATCATGCCAAGCAACATACTCTTGCCCACACCACTGCCCGCAAACAAACCCATACGTTGCCCGCGGCCGATCGGTAACAACGCGTTGATCGCGCGAACGCCGACATCTAAGGGCTCTGCGATTGGCTGGCGCTGCAACGGATTGATGGTGTCAGGATTAAGGTCGACAAAACCTTCCCCGCGAATGGCCTTGCCACCATCGAGTGGCCGGCCGCGACCGTCCACGACCCGCCCAAGCATGTCGCTGCCGACAGCGATTCGTTTACGATCGCCGATGGGGACGACACGGGCATTGGGCGCGATACCGTGCAGCGGCTCGGCGGGCATCAGGTACAGACGCTCTCCAGCGAAACCGACAACCTCGGCATCAATGCGACGACCACCGTCACCAATAACTTCGCAGTGTGAACCGACCGGTGCGCTGCAGCCCTCCGCCTCAAGCGTTAGCCCGACGGTACGTCGCAATACGCCTTCGACAACCAGGCTTGGCGATTGATCCAGGTATTGCAATCGGTCATTGAGGCGTGCGCTGACAAGCCGTTGCCGCGACGCGGAGGTTGCCATACCTGTCATGCTCGCTGGTCTCCAACCAGGTCGTTGATCATCTGTTCGATCCGAGACTCAACACGGGCATCGATTTGTGCGCTGTCGGTCTTGACCATACAACCGCCTCTCGACAACGAAGCGTCGGCAACAATCGACCAACGCTGCGCGGCGAGCGTATCGCTATCGCCAGCGGCAGCAGCAATCGTTGCCAGCCGATCCGCGTCATCCGGGTGCACATGAACTTCGATGTTACGAGCCGCTATCGGCAGCAACTGGACGGCCTCGCGCACCAATCCAATGATGCTGTCCGGGTCCATGACAAGCTCGCGGCGAAAGAGCCGACCGACCATCACGGTCACCATGGTCGCCAGTTGCAACTCCAGGGTATCGTCCAGTTCGGCGAGCGGCGACGCCAGGTGATGCAGCGCATCTTTCAGCAGCGCATGTTGCTGACTGATCTCTCCAGCAGCTTCTCGTAACCCCTGGGCGCGGCCTTCCTCCAATCCCTTCGCGAATGCTTCAGCATAAGCCTCGTCGTAGGCCTCTTTCTGCACCGCTTCCAGCTCACCGGCGGTGAGCATCGGCCCATTATCCGGAAACTGCGGCGCTTGCCACCGATCAGCTGCGACTGCGTCGTCAGACATACTCGTCGTCTCCGTCGCCAAGGTTTAGGTCGCCCGCGTCAGCCATCTTGCGCGCAATTTCGAGAATCTCTTTTTGCGCTTGCTCAACTTCAGACAACTTCATCGGGCCGCGCGCCTCCATGTCTTCTTCAAGCAGCGCCGCTGCACGCTTGGACATATTGCCGAACATCTTTTTCTGGATTGCCGGATCCGCGCCCTTGAGCGCAACAACGAGCAAGTCGTTGGAAATCTCCCGCAACAACGTTTGGATACCACGATCATCAACACTGAGCAGGCTATCGAATACAAACATCATCTCGGCGATTCGATTACCGAGGTCCGGGTTCTGACGATTGATGTCTTCCAACAGTGACTCGCCGTCCGCGTTGTTCAGCGCATTGACAATGCCCGCGGCGACGCGATCACCACCAACCTTGGATGTTCGGCTAATCTCAATGTTGGACGACTTGGCCGCGATCAATGATTCGATCTCAGCCAGCGCGCTTTGCTGCACATCGTCGAGACGCGCAACGCGCATGACCACTTCGGCACGAAAGTCGTCATCAAAATGGGTCAATACCTCGGCCGCCTGCTCGGCATCGAGATACGACATCACGATCGCGACGATCTGCGGATGCTCATCACGCAACAATTGGGCGATTGCCTCCGCGCTCATCCACTTGAGCGTATCGAAACCGCTGGCGTCGCCGTCGACCAGAATGCGGTCTATGAACGCATCGGCCTTGCTGGCACCAAACGCGTTGGTCAGCACCGTGCGGATATAGTCTTCCACGCCGACACCAAAAGAGGCCTCATCATCAACAGTCGTGACAAAATTTGACAGCACATCATCGGCCGTCTCACGAGTCACGTTGCGTAAGCCTGCCATCGCCATACCGACAGCCTGAACCTCTTTCGGATTCATGTGCTTTAGCACTTGTGATGCTTCCTGCTCGCCCAGCGACATCAACAGAATTGCGGCACGTTGGGTGCCATTCATGTCGGCAGCCTTATCCGCCATCTTTCTCAATCCACTTGCGCACGACCTGAGCAACACGCGCCGGGTCATGCCCGGTAATGTTTCGTGCCGCCGCCACCTTGTCCTGGTAACTCAAACCGGCACCGGCACCCGGACCGCTGAGTTGACCGCTGACGGCAGCCGACACGTCTCCATTGGCGCTCGGTAGCAAAGTCGTCAAGCCGGTCGCTGGCGGGGCAACAATACTCTTGAGCATTGGACGAACAACACCAAAGCCAAGCACCAACGCCAGGACAATGCCCGTGCCTTGCTTGATCATGTCCCGAATCCCTGGTTGCTCCCAGATCGGCGGCTCTTCTGCAGCGGCAACTTCGGGCGCTTCGCGAAACGGCGCGCTAAGCACTTCAACCGTATCGCCACGCTCGGCATCGAAACCCACCGCTTCTCTTACCAACGCAGTAATGCGTGCCAACTCGTCTTCAGTCAGACCGGCAGTTGCAGCGCTTGCGTCAGACTCCGCGTCCCCCGCTGGTGCGCGCGCGGCGCGCTCGTCGATCAAGACGGCAACGGACAGGCGGTTAACGGTGCCCGTCGGCGCACGCGTGCGACTGATAGTTTTGTCCATTTCGAAATTGCGTGTTGCGCGTCGCGAGGAGTTAACAGTTGACTCGGACGTTCCATCAACGCCGGGCTGCCCACCAGCTTCCGGCGGCGTGTTGGCCAACGCGCCAGGAGCACCCTCGGCGATAACATCTGCTGCCTTGCGCTGCTCTTCGCTGACCTGTTCGCTGCGAATCACCTGGCTCTGAGGATCATAGCTCTCGGTGGTTTGCTCATTGATCGTGAAATCAAGGTCAGCGACCACTTCTGCGCGCACGTTGCCGGGGCCGAGCAGCGGCATCAGCAGTTGCTCGATGCGACGTCGATAGTCTTGCTCGACGGATCGGCGAATCTTGAACTGGTTGGCCGTTAGTGCCTCATCGTTCATCGGGTCGCCCACACTCATCAAACGCCCGAATTGGTCGATCAGCGTGACATCGGCTGGCGTCATGCCAGGAATGCTGCTCGCCACCAGATTCACGATTGATGCAGATTGGCTATCTTCAAGCTGCTGACCGCCGTACAGGTGCAGTAGTACGGACGCTGTGGGTTTTTGCTGGTCGCGGATGAATGCGGATTGTTTGGGGATTGCCAGATGTACACGTGCTTCTTGCACCGAACGCAACGATTTGATCGTGCGCGACAATTCACCTTCCAGCGCATGTTGGTAACGCGCTGTCTCCATGAACTGGCTTACGCCGAAACTAGACTGATCACCCACGTTGTCCATCGAGGGGCTGCTGGTTTGCGGCAGACCTTGCGACGCGAGTTGCATCCGCGCGGTATGCAGCTGATCGCCGCGTACCATGATGGCGCCAGTCGCTGTGTTGATATCGAAGTCGACGCCGGAAGCCTGCAGCGCACTGACCACTGCCGCGGAGTCGCGCTCCTCCAGACCACTGTACAAGTGGCGGTAGTCCGGAGACTGTGACCACAAGACAATAGCAAACCCTGCGGCTACGCTCGCGGCCACGCCGATCAACAGCATGACCTGGCGTACTGCCGGAATACGCAAGACGCTAGCCAGCTGAATGTCGCGTGCGGGTGCTGTGGTCAATTCACCAGATGTCACAGTTGCGTCCATCAAATAGTCCTGTTTCTAGTCGGTTTTAAACGGGCATGTTCATAACTTCCTGGTAGGCATTTACCAGCTTATTACGAACTTCGCTCATCGCCTGAAAAGACAGGCTGGCTTTCTGTAAGGAAATCATCACTTGGGTCAGGTCGGCATCCGGATCACCTGCCTCGAATGCCGCTGCCTGCGCTCCGGCCGATTGCTGTTGCTCATTGACCGAGTTGATCGAGTTGCTGAGCAACGCAGAGAAGTCCACGCCGCTGCTTGGCTTGGCAGGCTGCGTCATCTCAAGCTGTGCATTCATCTCGCGAATCTGCGAGAGCAAATTGGCAGAATTGATGTCGTTCACTACTGGGCTCCTTGCGCGATTGATGCACTATCGTGCGTGTGTTGATTTTTGTCTGGAATGGGCAAGCCGGCTTCACGCAGCCGCGCAATCTTGTAGCGCAGCGTCCGTGCACTGATACCAAGCGCCCTAGCCGCAGCCTGTCGGTTGCCTGCGCCAGTCTTTAGTGCATCGAGAATCAAGCGCTGCTCTGTCGCTCTCAAGTCGTCCTGTAAGGGAGCGGGACGCGCGGGCGCGTTGACCTCAGGCAATGCGGTAGTCGAAGTCTGCGATTCGAAAGCAAGATCGGCTACGGAAACCTGGTCGCCCGCCAATAGGATCAACGAACGCTGCACGACATTCTCGAGCTCGCGAACGTTACCTGGCCAGGCATGTTGGAGTAACTCACGTTCCGCGGGTAACGTCAGTCGAGGCAGTGCTCGCTGACCATCGCAATAACGTTTCAACATATGTACAAACAGCGGCAATACATCGCCGCGCCGCTCGCGCAACGGTGGAATGTGCAGGGGAAATACATTCAAGCGGTAGTACAGGTCCTCACGAAAGCGCCCGGCCTCAACTTCCGCGGCAAGATTGCGATTGGTCGTCGCCAACACGCGCACGTTCAGGGTAATGCTGCATTTGCTGCCCAGCCGTTCTACTTCGCGCTCCTGGAGCACGCGCAACAGCTTCGCCTGCAACGCAAGGTCCATCTCACTGATCTCGTCCAGCAGAATCGTGCCGCCGTTGGCCTGTTCGAATTTGCCGGGATGCGCGGCCAGGGCGCCCGTATAGGCACCCTTCTCATAGCCGAACAGTGTTGCTTCAAGCATCTGCTCCGGGATTGCAGCGCAGTTGATTGCGACAAACGGTTCATCTGCGCGCAGTGAGTTGTTGTGAATAAATCTGGCAAAGACCTCCTTACCGGTGCCGCTTTCGCCGCTCAGCAAGACAGTGGCATCACAGCCAGCGACGCGGCTCGCGATAGCGAGCAGATTGACGGTGTTCGGGTCACCGCAAACGACGGCACCCGTCTCAACACTGGTTACCGCCATGCTGCGACGACGTGCGAGACAACGCTCGATCGTATCTACCAACTCATCAGCTTCAAATGGTTTGACCAAGTAGGTTTGCGCGCCGAGTCGCATCGCCTCGACGGCCTTGGGAACCGATGCATAGGCTGTCATCAGCACGACAGCAACACCTGGAAAGCGCTCCTGCAATGCCTGTAGCAGGCTTAGCCCGTCCATCGGCTGCATCTGAACGTCACTGAGCACCAGGTGAAAGTCATACTGCTCGGCGAGCTGCAAGGCTGCGCCACCATCGGCTGCATAAAGGGTTTCGTAACCTGCGTTATCAAGCGTGGTGATCAATGCGTCAGCCAAGTCGGCATCATCTTCAACGACCAGTATGGTTTGCTTATCCATGCGCGTATCCCGCCAAGGCATAGGTGGCCGACGATGCATCGCCAGAAATGGCAAACTGGGATACATCGTCGGCAGAGGAACATTCCTCCAACTCAATATGTGCCGGCAGGCACATCGAAAACGTAGTGCCGCGGGTATCTGACTCGAACTCCACGTCGCCGTTGTGGGCTTGGGCGACCGACCGTACGACAGCCAGCCCCAGCCCGGTTCCCTCGGCACGCGTGGTGAAGAACGGCTCAAAGATCTGATGACGAAGTGTGGCACTAACGCCGCAACCGGTGTCTGACACCCGCAGGCATACCCGGTCCATCTCATCGATACCATCGGAGAGTGTCACGATGCCATCCTCGCCACTGTGTTGAATGGCATTCGCCACCAGGTTGTTCAGTGCACCGTAGAGCGCATGTCGATTCGCCCGAAAGCTCACCGGCGTTCTACCCAGCCTGACTCTCAGCGTTAGCCCATCGGGTAAAATGTCACGCGTTGCCGCAGCAACGTCTTCAATAAGATCGTGCGAGGTCAAGAACTCGTCGTTAGCTGGAATGCCGCGAGCGAATCGCAGCATGTCATTAACCATCGCCTCAAGGTCGTGCAAACGGGAGACGATCTTGCTGCAGGTCGAAGCCGACGCCTGTGCACCCGGCTTTGCCGATTGACTCGCGTACAGCATAGCGGCTGATAATGGGGTGCGGATCTGGTGCGCCAATCGTGCGGCCATTTCACCGAGCATTGCCAAGCGCTCCTGGCGCTGCGCCTGTTCTCGGGTGTGACGTGCGCTCGTGACATCGGTGAATACCAGAATGTGTCCGCGTTGACGCAGCGCACGGCGTGACAAGGCATACCAGCGTCCGTCACGTGTTGCGAGCTCGCCACTGTCGCCTTCAGCACGCACGAAAACCTGCTCCGATACGTCAGACCATGTCTTGCCCAATAGCTCGTCGGCGAATGTATCAATTGCCAGGCGGTTGGCATCGGTAATGAGGCCCTGGGCGTCAACGACCACGACGAGCGCCGGTAACGCTTCCAGCGTCTGCGTGAGGCGTTCAGCAAGCTGCTGCTTTTCGCGCAACTGCCCCTCGCGTGCATCGCGGGCCCGGTCGAGGGCATTGGCCAATTGTACGACACGCTGCTGCAGTTGCTCATAGGCACCATGCAGATGCTCGGAGTGTGCATTGAAGGCGTCGAATGCGGCGGCCAGCGCTGTGCGTTTTGCGGTATCCATGGCTATTAGAGTTCCTTTCCGTTGCCTGGTCGTGTTTCGGATCTCACGGTTCCTGTGGAGATCTCTGCAATCGCTGTGCCAAATCCTTTGGCACCATATAAATCAATGGCTTATGTGTTCTGTGAAATCGGGGTGTCAATATTCCGTCGTTGAGATCGGTCAACGGCCGAGCGTCAACCAGGCATCAGGCCAGTCGCAACTTCTCGACCAGCGTCGTGCGACGCATGTTCAGCAGCCTTGCGGCCCTCGCTACGACGCCGTCTGCACGTGCAAGCGCGCTATCAATCATCGAACGCTCAAGCTCTGCCAGGTAGTCTTTGAGCACGAGGCCATGTTCGGGTAATGACTGTTCACCGGCATTGGCCACATTGGCCTCTACCATGCGGGCGCGCGCGTCCTCGTCGGGCTGATATTTCGGTGGCAGATCGTCGACCTTAACGATGCCGGTGGGATGCAAAATGGCAAGGCGCTCAACGAGGTTGCCAAGTTCCCGCACATTGCCGGGCCAGGCATACAACGCAAGCGCATGCAATGCGCACGG
>JBCCCC010000059.1:0-18511 GCA_039033695.1 Pseudomonadota bacterium
CCGAAGCTCAAAGTCGGCATATTGCTTGATTCGACTGTAATTCCAAGCTGGGTTCGTGACCTGGCGGTAGCTATCCAGGCCAGTGATCATAGTGAGTTGATGATCGTCGTTGTAGATGGCGACCGGCGGCAACGCCAGCGCGGCTTCACTTCGAAACCGCGCCTTCGCCACGGCGGGTTATCCCGCCGGATAAGGGATCGGCTATACCGTATTTACGAGAAGCTGGTGGATCGTTATCGAATGTATCCCGATGCCTGGCGCCCGATAACTGATGCGACGCCGATTGACAGCATTCCGCGGCTGCAAAAGTCAGCAGGGCGCGCCAGCCAGGAAGAGCTTGAGGTATTGCGAAGCACCAAGCCTGACGTGTTGCTGCATTGCGGGCTACGTGCGATCGAACCGGCTGTTCTTTCGGTTCCACCTCTTGGCGTATGGTCCTTGCTTGAGGGCCCGGCGACGGTCGACCATGCGGTCCCGGCAGGCTACTGGGCGTCGCTTCTCGGCCACGAGATTACGCGCTCGATTATGTCGATCACTCGCGCAGATGGGCGAGCCGAAGTGGTGTATGAGTCTTACTCGAGTACCAGTCGTTTTTCGGCGCACGATGCCATTTCCCGTTGTTACGCGAAGGGTGGCCAGTTTTTCCTGCGCATGCTTGGTCGATTGCATATGCTCGGCGAGCAGGAGTTCTTGGCCGAACGCAGAGATCAAGTGCAGGACGGCACCATGGGCGGTCAGGAGCTAGCCAATATGCCAGGCCCACTGGGGTATTTCGTGATTGTCTCTCGCGCGGTTGCTAGAAAGACATGGTTGTTGCTTGATCATGCTTTGTTTGAGTCGCGATGGACCCTGCGACGTGCGCAACGGTTGAACCCCGGCAAACCCCTTCAATTGGCTGAACGGTTCCCGAATCCCCCAGCGCTGTTTCGTGCTGACCCGCACGTTATCAGTAGAGACGGCAGGCACTACCTGTTTGCCGAAGAGTATTGTTTCAAGGCCGAGAAGGCACACATCTCGGTTCAGGAGTGCACACAAGACGGCAAGCTTGTGGGGGATATGGTCAAGGTGCTGGAAAGGCCCTACCACCTATCCTATCCATTCGTTTTTGAGCGCGACGGCGACATCTACATGGTGCCGGAATCATCGAACAATCGTGCCATCGAGTTGTATCGGGCGACGCGGTTTCCGTTTGAGTGGGTTTACCAGCAAGACTTGATGAGTGACGTCGATGCTGCCGACACGACTCTGCTGTATGAACAAGGCAAGTGGTGGTTGTTTTCGAACATTCGCATTCGCGAAGGTGTTTCATCATGGGACGAACTCTATCTATTCCATAGCGATGACTTCTTGTCCGGAAATTGGGTTGCTCATCCGATGAACCCAATCGTCTCGGACTGTAGGGCGGCTCGGCCTGCCGGCGCTATTATCCGACGCGGTGGCAAACTGATCCGCCCCTCGCAGCAGTCAACGTCTCGTTACGGTGCAGGCTTGAACTTTTTTGAAATCCTTACGCTGAGTGAGACCGACTATCGCGAGCGTTTGATCAATAAACTGCGCCCGATCTCAATTGGCCGGACGCAAGGTATCCATAGCTATGCCGAATTAGGCGATGGGGCGATTGTTGACGAGAATATCCGGCGCTTTCGGTTCCGATATTCGAAGTAGACACTCCTGCGGCGTAAACTTGCTGGGCGTCGTCAGGATGCCGTTCGCGATCTAGAGGACGATCCAGGACGCAGCGCTTGATAGCAGCGGTGCAGGACGCGTAGCCATCGCGTGCGAACGATATGCAGAGAGGTCACCGGTATCACTTGGCTCGCGAAGCGCGCCTTGTAGTTTTGCGTTAAGCCATCGCCGATCAAGAACTCATAGCGGTCAATCTCGTTGCTTGAACCGTGTTCCATCACGTAACCGAGGTGTAGTAGGCCCGGTGACAGTGCTCTATCGTAGTGTTCATCGAATCCAAGTTGGATGTTGTATTGGCGCCGATCAACGACAATGTCAATCAGAACGCCGATCACACGCTCCTCGACACGCAACGCACTATGCGCTAGGCGAGGCGTGTCTGCTCCTGGCAGCGAACATGCGCGCTCCAAGAATCGCAGTTGATCGGTGCTTATCGCGTCGGCGTTCCAGCGCTCGCGATGAAATGCGTTGAGCTGCTGACAGGCATCCAGCAGGGTCAGCTCGGGCGGCCCGACAACAGTGACCTGGCCATCACCCTCCAATCGCCTGCGTTTGTTGAACACCTGTCGCCGTGCACTGCCACTAATGCCCATCAGGTAACTTTTGAATCCCGCTTTGAGTGATACGCTATAGCCGCGCTCACTAGTCGTTTCCCGGGCAAACCAGCCGTACGTGCCAAGATGTTGTTCATAGTGGCCATATAGATGCGTTGTCTTGGGTAGGTCGCCGACAAAGCACTCGTCCCATTCCGTGTTCTGGTTGATCTGTGCCAGCAGCACTGGCAGCAATTCGTCGGCGTGTTCGCGATTGAGCAGGAGGCTTCGGTACTCAGCGCGAAACAGGTTGCCGCGGGGCAATCCACTGCCGATAAGATGGAGTTGATTGACTGGTCGGCGAAACAGTTCGCTCAGGACTAAATGGCACGGGGCAAGCGCCAGCCATTGATCATCGTCATTCGTGATCAAGAACAGCCGAAGCTTCGCGCCGTTACCATTGGCTTCGCGAATCTTCTGCCACCAAGCGCTCGCCCAATACCAGCTGCTGAAAAGCGGGTCGGCGTCTGAAGAAGCCAGCAACTCCTGCCACTGCTTTTCGGCACAAAGAAACTCGGTCTCACTCAGCATTCGGCAGGTGAGTGGAGATTCCCGGACGTTTGGCTCCTCCGAGTGCGTTGGTGTTGCATTGTGATGGTTTCGGAAGCCAGCCATTTTTTCTGATAGCGTTGCGCAATCCAATAATATAACGAACCGCGAATTGACGTGGTGTGACTTGCTACTAGGGCTGGAAATAGAAGGTCAAACATGAGCGACGATTTACCCGAGCTACGCTTCGAAGGCTTGCAACAATTGCGTGAGCAACTGGATGAGGTCGACGAAAGGCTGATAGACAGCATCGCGCAGCGCCAGCGCCTGGTCGCGGAAATCGGTGCACTCAAGTCCCAGTCGGGTCACCAGACGCGCGATTTCAAACGCGAGAAAATCGTGCTGGATAAGGCTCGCAATTCAGCCGCGCGCCATGGCACCGACCCGGAACTGGCTGAGTCAGTGCTCAAGTCTCTGATACGTGCATCGCTGCAAAGTCAGGAACAGGCGCGCGTTCAGTCGGATGGCCAGGGCACGGGCAAGCGCGTGCTGGTTGTCGGTGGCGCTGGGCGTATGGGGCGCTGGTTCGCCGACTTCTTCTACTCGCAGGGCTTCGAGGTATCGATCGCCGACCCGCAGGCAGATCAGGCGTTGGACGGGCATTTCTGCGACCTGGCGGCCGCCGGGACCGACTATGACATCCTGGTACTTGCCACGACGTTGGCACTGACCGCGGAGATTCTGGATGAGCTGGCGCTTATCAGGCCGGATGCACTGGTGTTCGACGTTGGCTCACTCAAGTCGCCTTTGAAGTCGGGATTGCGTGCGCTGGCTGATGCCGGTGTTCGGGTCACATCGATCCACCCAATGTTTGGTCCGAGTACGCAGTTGCTAGCTGGGCGGCAGATCATTTTCGTCGATGTTGGTGACACCGACGCGATGCATGCCGCGCGCGAGCTGTTCTCCGCAACCATGGCCACATGCATCGACATGGATATCGACGCGCACGATCGAATGATCGCCTATGTCCTTGGTCTGTCGCACCTGTCTAACATCGCCTTCATCGACGCGCTCACCGACAGTGGTATTGACGCGGCGACGATGATGTCGATGTCTAGCCCGACCTTTGATGCTCAGCTCAAGATGGGCACGACAGTAGTGCATGAGAATCCGCATCTGTACTTTGAGATTCAACAACTGAATGAATTCGGCATGCAGCCGCTTGATGGGTTGCTGCGGTCAGTCGAAAAGCTGCGCAAGGCGGTAGCTGAGGGTGATCAGCAAGCGTTTGTCGACGCGATGTATGCCGGTCGGCATTATCTCGATCAGCCGGACGAGCCCCACGAGTAATCTGGGAACTACTATGTGTCGTCGCGGACGAGCGGCTAGCGTGCCGACAAAGGCCGGTCGCAGGTGTCCGCCACTGTCTTGGGTGCTTTGAGCCTAATTCCGGCAAGGGCAGGGACCCGGCCTGAAGAGCCGGTTCACTAAGGCGTCGGTTCGCCCGGACGATGCGGCCGACTACTTCAACCGCTGGCATTAATAATTCGAATGCCTGCGTCCGTGCTGGTAGGACTAGCGCCCCGAATTCGTTACCATCGCCGCTTGCATTCGCTGTAAATGATCACTATGACCGTAACCACTCGTTTCGCGCCAAGCCCAACCGGCGTTCTGCACATCGGCGGTGTGCGTACCGCGTTGTTCTGTTACTTGTACGCACGCCGGCACGATGGCCAGTTCGTCCTGCGTATTGAGGATACGGACCGCGAGCGTTCCACCCAGGCGTCGGTCGACGCGATACTGGACGGGATGGCGTGGCTGGGATTGGATGCCGATGTTGGCCCGATCTATCAGACTGCGCGTTTTGACCGGTATCAGGCGGTGCTTGACGAGTGGCTGGCCTCTGGCACTGCCTATTATTGTTATTGCACACGCGAAGAGCTCGACGAGCGCCGTGAGGCTCAGAAGGCGGCTGGCGAGAAGCCGCGATACGATGGTCGCTGCCGCTCGCGTACTGAGCCACGCGCGGGTGTCTCGCCAGTGGTGCGTTTTCGAAATCCTGACGACGGCCAGGTCGTGATCAACGATGCAGTTCGCGGCCGGGTTGTCATCGCCAATTCAGAGTTGGACGACCTTATCATCGCGCGCTCGGACGGCACGCCAACCTATAACTTCACCGTTGTCATCGATGACGCGGACATGAACATTACGCACGTTATTCGTGGCGATGATCATCTGAACAACACGCCGCGACAGATCAACATGCTGGACGCGTTGGGTGCGAGGCCCCCTCACTATGCACACGTTCCGATGATACTGGGTGAGGACGGCGCACGACTGTCCAAGCGTCATGGTGCGGTCAATGTCCTGGATTATCGTGAGCAGGGCTATTTGCCGGAGGCATTGCTCAACTACCTGGTACGGCTGGGCTGGTCGCACGGCGATCAGGAATTGTTCAGTCGCGAAGAGATGATTGCGTTGTTTGATATTGACGACGTGAATGCCTCAGCGTCAACGTTTAACCCCGAGAAGCTCGCCTGGATCAACCAGCAGTACATTCTCACTGGCGACGCAGAGCGGCTCGCTGATGTGCTAGCCGAACAGCTGGGCGTATTGGGCATCGACGCGACTAATGGTCCGGCATTGGTTGATGTGGTCGATGCCTACCGGGAGCGTGCGGTAACGCTGCGTGCGATGGCGGAGGATTGCGCCTATCTATTCGCTGACGAGATCAGCATTGATGAGAAGGCTGCTAAGAAAAACCTTCGCCCGGTTGTGCTCGAGCCGATGCAGGCACTACGCAACGCATTGTCCGCGTTAGCTGACTGGCAGCCGGAAGCGCTGGGCAAGACAGTCTCTGATGTCGCCGAGCAGGCGGGCATCAATATGGGCAAGCTGGGTCAACCGACGCGCGTCGCGGTAACCGGCAAGCCAGCGTCGCCAGGACTGGACGCCACGCTGTTCCTGGTTGGGCGCGAGCGCACACTCGCGAGGCTGGAAGTGGCGATTTCGCATATCGAGCAACGTGCGGCACAGCAGCAATAGCAAGGCGGATTTGAATGCGCGCTGAGCATCGTCCCAACCCGGCCTCACAGAAACCCTTTTTGCGCAAAACTTCGTGCTGCATTGCGCTGGGTGGCAACTGGCCCAGTGTTTGGGCACAGCGCACGCAACACGTCGGTGTTTTGTCGTATACGCTGAAAACTCAGCATGTTAGCGACGCCGACCAAGCGACAATACGACAAAAAGCGCAGTAGTTTCAGCCGCTAGCGGCAGTCAGCCGACAATTCGGGCCGCGCACGCGCTCTTGGCCAGTTCCAGCGCTTTGCATCGCATACGGTATGCCGCATTACCGCGGGATGACTTTGTACACTGGCCATGCACCATGCGGCGCGCGCAAAATAGCGGGTATTACGGTACTTGGTAGTAATGTCGGTGAGCTATTCTGTTAAACGACTGTTGGTGGCGCTTGCAATTTTCGTTGGCTCTGTCGCTGCAATGCTTGCGTTGTCGACATTGCGCCCACCACCCGACATTCGGCCCGTTGACGTTACCGCGCCGCTCGTCGAGATTGTTGAGCTAAGCCCTGAGACCGTTCGGTTCGCCGTCGAGTCTCAAGGTACGGTGCAACCTTTGACGCAGACCGCATTGAGCGCCGAGGTTGCGGGCACCATCGTCAGCATGTCGGATGGGTTTGTAGCGGGTGGCAGTTTCGTCGCTGGTGAGGTATTGCTACGCATTGATCCGACGAACTACGAGGTGGCTGTCGAACGCGCGGAAGCGACTGTCAGCCAGCGACAGATCGAGTTTGATGGTGCCAAGAAATTGAGCGAGCAGGGCTATCGATCCAGCGCCGAGCTCGCGAGTGCCAAGGCCGCACTGGCCGCGGCACGGGCTGACCTCGTCGGCGCAGAGCGCGACTTGCAGCGAACGGTTGTGCGCGTGCCATACAATGGGCTGGTACGCGAGCGCAGCGCCCAGCTCGGCGACTTCGTATCGCCCGGTACAAGGTTAGGCACCGTGTTTGCGACGGATGTGGCTGAGGTGCGGTTGCCGATGCCAGACAATGATCTCAGGTTTGTGGAACTGCCGGATGTCACGCGCGAAACCACGGCGATGGGGCCTGCGGTCAGCTTCAGTGGTCAGTACCACGGCAAGCCGGCCAGCTGGCGTGGCCAGATCGTACGCACTGAAGGCGTGGTCGATGAACGCAACCGCATGGTGTTTGCAGTGGCGCGCATTGACGACCCGTATCTGCTGGCCGACTCGAGCGAGAACAGCAAGCCGCTGCCGGTTGGCACGTTTGTGAAGGCGGATGTCGATGGCATCACGGTTGATGACGTTCTCAAGATACCGCGCGGGTTGGTGCGTGGTAACAACCAGGTGATCTTCGTCGACGACGAGCAGCAGCTGAGATTCCGTGCACTTGAGTTTCTGCGGGCGGATGCCGAATTTGCCTATGTTCTCGCGGAGCAGGTGGATGAGCGTCGGGTACTGGTCACAAAGCTGGAAGCGCCGCTGAACGGTATGAAGGTGCGCACTGGCGAGGATGTTCAATCGGCGCAAGGCGACGATGACACGAACGATGCGCCTAGCGGCATCGCCAGCGCCGGGGGGCAGTAATGACTGCGCCTGCCAGCAGTGACGTTCGTTCCGGCCTGATTAGCTGGTTCGCAAACAATAACGTCGCGGCCAACTTGCTGATGTTTCTCATCATCATCTTTGGTTTGGTGGCGGCGTTCACGATTCGCAAGCAAACAACACCGGATTTCGAGCTCAATGTCGTTCAGGTCGTCGTGCCATTTCCAGGCGCCGCGCCGCAGGAAGTTGAGGAAGGCGTTGTCATCAAGATTGAGGAAGCGGTTCAGGATGTATCTGGCATCACCGAACTGAATGGCTCGGCGCGCGAGGGCGTGGGCACCGTCTCGATTGAGGTGTCGAGCGATGCCGATCTTGACCAGGTGATGAGTCAGGTGAAGACACGCGTCGACGCTATTGCCACTTTTCCGGAGCTCACCGAGCGACCTGTTATAGAGAAGGTCGAAGTGCCGATCCCGGTGATTTTTATCTCGGTGTACGGCGACCTGGATGAATACGCGCGAAAGGAGCTGGCCAAAGATATCCGTGAAGGCCTGGTGGTCATGCCGGAGATCAATGACGTACAGCTGCTCGGTGATCGTGACTATGAAATCAGCATCGAGGTTTCAGAAGACACCCTGCGCCGCTACGGGTTATCAATGTCGGAAATCGCCCAGGCAGTCCGAGCGGCGTCCCGTGATATCCCGGGTGGCACGATTGAAAGTGCGGGCGGTGATATTTTGCTGCGCACGCAAGGGCAGGTCTACACCGGCAAGGAATTCGGCGACCTAACGCTGCGAACGTTCGCTGATGGCACGCGCTTGCGGTTGCGCGATGTCGCCAGCATTGACGATGGCTTCGAACAGAACAATGGTTTTGGACGTTTCAATGAAGAGGCGGTCGTCACCATGCGCGTCATGGCCGGCGGGCAGCAAAACGAGCTAAAGACTGCAGCATTGGTCAAGGAATATGTTGCTGACGTCCAAAAGCGGCTGCCCGAAACGGTCAAGATCGAGAGCTGGGTTGATCGGTCGGTTTATCTCGAGCAACGCCTGGAGCTAATGATCAAGAACCTGGTGCAAGGCGCGCTCCTGGTGTTCGTGGTGCTGACGCTGTTCCTGCGCTTGAAGTTTGCGTTATGGGTCATGATTGGTATTCCCGTGACATTCTTTGGCGCACTCGCTCTGCTGCCGTATACGCCGTGGCCAGTGACGATCAATGTGATCAGCCTGTTCGGGTTCATCTTGGTGCTGGGCATCGTCGTTGATGATGCCATCATCATTGGGGAGAGCATCTATACGCGAGTGCGTGCCGATGGTCATTCGATCGATAACGTCGTCGCAGGCGCGCACACGGTGGCAGTCACGGCGACGTTCGGCGTGTTAACCACGATCGCCGCGTTCACGCCCATGCTTTTTGTCGGCGGCATCGCCGGATCGTTTTTGGAAGCGGTGGCGGCCGTTGTGATCCTGTGTCTGATTTTCTCGCTAGTGGAGTCCAAGTTGATTCTGCCGGCGCACTTGGCGCATTCGCGAATAACGCCGGTCAATGAAGCTGAGATTTTCAGCCCCTACCGTGATGTGTCGCCGCTGCGGCGCGTTGCAAAGTTTTTCCAGCGTCTGCAACGCCGCACGCAGCACGGCCTGCAATGGATAATCAGTCATATTTATTCGCCGTTGCTTGATCGGGCACTGAGTGCGCGTTGGGTCAGCTTGTCGGTGTTTGCCGGCATGATGCTGTTAACGATTGGACTGGTGCGCGGTGGCTTTGTGAGCTTTGTCATTTTCCCGAAGATTCCGGGCGAGTATGTGCAGATGTCACTGACCATGCAGAACGGCACGCCGACAACAGAGCGAAACGACGTACTGCTTTACCTCGAGCGCGCGCTGTATGAAGTGCGTGATGACTATTTGCGCGAGACGCCAGACGGTACGGATCCGCTGAAGCATGTCGCGACTTTCACCGAAGGGCCAACCAGTGGGCAGATCATTGTTGAAATGCCAATGGCGGAAACACAAACCATCACTGGCGATCAACTATCTGCATTGTGGCGCGAGCGAGCCGGAGATATTCCCGGCGTACGCGAACTGCGGTTTTCGGATGGCAATAACCTGGGTGGCGAAGCGCCGCTGAGCTTTGCCTTATCCGGCAACAACTTCGAGGCGCTTGAGGCTGCCGCGACCGAATTGGCCGACCGATTGAGAAATTACAACGGTGTGTTTGACGTGCAAAACTCGGCTAGCCCGGGTGGCGATGAGATCTCATTGCGCATCAAGCCCGCGGCAGAAGCGCTCGGGATTACACTCAACGCGCTGGGCACCCAGGTTCGGCAAGCGTTTTTCGGCGAAGAGGTTCAACGCATTCAGCGCGGAAGCGATGAGCTGCGGGTCATGCTGCGCTACCCGCAGGATGAGCGGCGCTCAGTGGCCAATCTTGAGAATATGCTGGTTACAACACCAGATGGCGATCGGGTACCGTTTGCGGACGTTGCCGATGTGTCGTTTGGCGCGGCGTATTCACAAATCAGCCGGCGCAACGGTAAACGTACGATCACGGTTTCTGCGGACTTGGACACGGCAATTGCTGAGCCGCGTTCGGTGGTCCAGGACATCAGCAATAGCTACATACCCGGCTTGCTCGCCAAGTATTCCGGCGTCTCCTACGCGCTGGAAGGAGCAAGTCTTGAAGAGCAGGAGTTTCTGAACCGGTTTGCGCTGGCAGCATTGGCAGCGTTGTTCCTGATCTATGCACTGATCGCGATACCGCTCAAATCCTATTGGCAGCCGTTTATCATTATGTCGGTAATCCCGTTTGGGTTTATCGGTGCCGTCGTCGGCCACCTGGTTCTTGGCGCGCCGATCAGCATGTTCTCGCTATTCGGCCTGATTGCGCTGGCTGGCGTCGTGGTCAATGACAGCCTGATTATGATTGATTTTGTCAACAAGGCGCGAGCGGCTGGCGTGCCGGTGAAGCAGGCTATTGTCCAGTCGGGCAAGGCGCGTTTCCGTGCCATCATTCTGACGTCACTCACGACGGCGATTGGCCTGATGCCGATCATGATGGAGCAAAGCTCTCAAGCGCAATTTGTGATCCCGATGGCGATTTCACTGAGTTTTGGCATCCTGTTCGCAACAGTGATTACGCTGATACTCGTACCTGTGCTCTACATGATGCAGCTAAATTTCCTGGCCAATATGCGGCGCAGCTATGATTGGCTGCGAGGCGCATCACCACGTTATGCTGATGCCGATTCGCCACTACCCCGTGTGAAGGACTCACACACAGGTTAGAATCGCTCGCATGAAGAAACTCATGCTGATTCTGGTGCCCTTGGCTATTGTCGCGGGCGCACTGCTGTTTTTGGCCCATGAGACACCCGCTGAGCAAGTGCCGATACCGCCGGATGCCACGGCCGTGCTCGATGATCCGCGGTTCCAATTGCCAGCGGATTGGCAATGGGAGCGTCTTGCCACCAAGTCAGGTGATGTGCGTTGGGGTTACAGCGAAGCGGTCAATGCCAAGGCTGCGGTGTTGTTCCTCCCGGGCTACTCAGCGCCGCTGGAAATCTACTTCGAGACGTTCTCCGCGTTGACCGCGTCTGGCTACACTGTCATTGCGATGGACTGGCCGGGACAGGGCGGTTCATCGCGCGGCAGCGAGCACCCTGAGAAGATTCACGCCTGGTCGCTGGATGGCCATGTTCAAGCGGCGACTGATGTCGTGGATCGCGCAAGTGACATCATCGGCGATTTGCCGCTACTGATGTCCGGCTTGTCGATGGGTGCCAACCTTGGTGCGCGCGTGTTGGCAGAGCGAAACGACTTTGTTGCGGCGGCATTGGTTACGCCAATGTTCGGCATCTATGGCGACGGTCCGAATGCGGTTGAGCTGACGATACTCAAGTCACTGGCATTCGTGGGTTTCGGTGAGCGCTATGCGCTCGGTAGCACCGACTGGACCTATGATATGGATGTGCACAACGAGGTGAATAGTTACTGCAGCCATCCAAATGATCGCACCAAGCTTTGGTATGCGGCGATGGTTGCCAACCCCGAAATTAAAGTGGGTGGTATGAGCAATGCAATGGCATTGGCCATGGTCGAGTCCGCGAAGATCGCACGATCCGCCGAGGTGCTTGATCGCATCAATGTGCCAGTGTGGATGCCGCTGGCTGAAGCCGATGTCTTTGTGAGCAACGATGCGGCGCGCACAGCCTGTGAGCAGATTGGCGATTGCAAGATACAGCAGTATGCCGAGGCCAGACACTGCCTGTTTGAGGAGGCCGATGTGTACTACACCCCGTTTATCGAGGATCTGCTGGGATTCCTTGACGGGCAGCTCGCTACACTGTGACCTCATCGGCTAGCGAATTACCTCACGCAGTGTATGCGGTGCGCTGGCGCATCGCGGTGCTGCTATGCCTGATTACAACAATCAACTATGTTGATCGGCTCGCCTTTTCTGTCGCTTTGCCAACACTGCGCGACATCTTTGCCTTTACCAATCAGGATGTCGGCAGTTTTTCGATGGCGTTTCTGCTGGCCTATGGTTTTGGCCAGGTGTTCGGCGGTCGCATTGTTGATTATCTTGGTGTCCGGCGTACGTTTTCGATTGCTGTAGTTGTTTGGAGCCTCGCCGGTATCGCCCATGCACTTGGCCAGGGTGTGCGCAGCTTTCTGGCCGCGCGGTTCGTGCTGGGGCTAGGCGAGGCGGTAAACTTTCCGGCGGCATTCAAGGCGGTCGCGGAGTGGTTCCCGCGTAACGAGCGGTCGCTGGCCGTTGGTTTTGTCACGCTTGGCGTCGGCTTTGGTTCGATGATTACGCCACCGCTCGTCGGATGGCTCATCCTCAGTTTTGGATGGCAATGGGCGTTTATCGTGCCGGGCGTACTAGGCCTCTTGTGGCTTTGGTTGTGGTTGCGTGTGTTCCATGCGCCAGAAACCCATCCAACCGTGAGTGCCGCGGAGCGCACGCTGATCCTGTCGAAACGTGATGACAGCCCGGGCCCAATCCGTCCGTGGCATGCGTTTTTTCGGTTTCGCGTGACATGGGCGCTGATGTTGAGTCGGTTCGTTGCCGACGGTGCATTTTACTTCTTGCTGTTCTGGCTGCCGCTTTACCTGGTCGACGCACGTGGTCTCGACCTGAAGGCGATTGCGCTGTTCGCCTGGTTGCCCTTCGTGTTTGCCGACCTTGGCAGTTTCGCGGGCGGGTGGACGTCGACCTTCCTCATGCGGCGCGGTTGGTCACTGGACAGCGCACGCAAGACCACGATCTGGGCAGGGGCGCTGCTCGCTACCGCCGTACTGCCGGCAGCCTACACCGGGTCACTGGTCGCGTGCTTTTCGCTCATCTGCCTGACGCTGTTCGCGATCCAGTTCAAACAAGCCAATCTGTTCACATTACCCTCCGATGTGTTTCCGGCTCGCGAGGTGGCGACGATCTGGGGCTACTTCGGTGCCGCAGGTAGCCTCGGGGGTGCGCTGTTCACGAAATGGTCGGGTGCGCTGATTGATGAATTCTCGTATACGCCGGTGTTCGTCATGGTAGCTGCTATGCACATAGTTTCGGCGTTGATTGTGACCGTCTGGATCCCGCGGATTGAACAAGTGACCGACCGGCAGTCGACATGATTCGAGTCTCCAGGCGCGTTCATGCGGACTGATCGGTTGCCCGGCTCGGGGCTGGCGTGGAGAATTGTCCGATGAGTACGGATTACATTTTTCTCATGAGTAGCCCGGACAGGGCGGGTATTCTGGCGGCCGTGGCCGAGAGCATTGCCGGTTGTGGCGGTGACATTCGCGATGCGGCATCGTTTGGCGATGCCGACAGTGGCGAGTTCTTTATCCGGATCCACTTGGCCGCGCAAGCGTCAATGCCCGAAAAAGCTCTGCGTCAGGCGCTTGCAGCCATGGCAGCACGTTTTGACGGGCGTTGGCAGCTGGTCGATGCGACGCGCCGACCACGCGTCGCTATCGCCGTGTCGAAATTCGATCACTGTTTGTCGGACCTGCTGAATCGGGTCCGCAATGGCAGTCTGGCAATTGATGTGCCGTTCGTGGTTTCCAATCATGAGGACGCGAAAGTCCTGGCAGATTGGCATGGGATCGAATTTCATCATTTACCGGTAACGAGAGAAACGCGTGCGCATCAAGAACTAAAGATGCGCGAGCTGTTCGCATCGCACGCGATCGACCTTGTTGTGCTGGCTCGATACATGCAAATTCTATCGCCGAAATTGTCTGCCGAGCTCAGCGGGCGCTGCATCAATATTCATCACTCGTTCCTACCAAGCTTCAAGGGCGCCATGCCTTACAAACAAGCGCACGAGCGCGGTGTGAAGTTGATCGGTGCGACCGCGCATTATGTGACCGACGCGCTGGATGAGGGCCCGATTATTGAGCAGGACGTTCGTCGGGTGACGCATGCCACCAGTGCCGATGAAATGGCATCGTTGGGCCGAGAGATCGAAAGCAGTGTGCTTGCCCGCGCCGTACGTTGGCACACGGAGCATCGCGTGTTGTTCAACGGCAGCAAGACGGTCGTGTTTAGCTGATACCGCTAACAGTCCCTCGGTCGCGTTTTCCGAACGATGATCGCGGAACAGACCCGCGCAAGCGCTCAGTCGCCTAAGTCCTTAGCGCTCGTATATCTGGCTACTCAATGACTCTTTTAACCGCCTTCAGAAGATCCTCATCGTCTGTCATCGCCTGCGCTGCGGTGTAGTCCCGTTGTGCGAGCTGCGCATTGCCGGCCATCGTGTGCAATTGACCACGGCGATACGTTGCCCAATCCGGGCCCGGCAGATTCTGACCCGGCGCAGCTTCAATGTAACGCGTCAGCGCGTCAATGCCTTCTTCCAGATAATTCTCACTAAAGACCGCCGTTCGGCCAACTTGGTAAAGCGCACTCATTCTGACTTGCTCTGCCTGATCGAATTCCGCCATTGCTTTGGTTGCTTTGCGAAACGTCTGTATTGCATTCGCGTAATCCTCGTCTGCCTGATAGGCAAAGCCGAGTCGCAGATACGCTCGCGGATCATCTGGACTCGATGCAGTCAGCCCGGTCAGAGTAGCGCGCGCCTGCTCTGGTTTGTCCATTTGCTCGTACAAGCCGGCGAGGCGCAATTTGCCCTCGATCGGGGCAAACTCGGTCATGCGCGTCGCCAGCGCCAGCGCCTCTTTCTTGTCGCCGCCCAACATTCCGGGTGCCTGCATGTAGTAGCTAATCAACCCCTGATGTGCACCAACATGCTGAGGATCGAGTTCGATAGCACGCAGAAAGGCCTTGCGCACGACCCGGGCGTACCTGGCGGCACGAAACAGGCTGACATTACCTGCCAGTGAGCCGGCGCTGGCACCCAGCCAGTAGTGCGCATCGGCATCATCTGGTAACTCGTCCACGACGCTGTCCATCAACTTGTAGGCGGATTCGAATTCGTTGCGTTGCATCTCGATGCGCGCCAGAAGCAGCCGCTTGCGAGGGTCGTCGTTTGCAGCGATCTCGTTTTCCAGCAACGTTTCAGCGGCTGAGAAATCACCTTGCTCGAAGGCCTCGGTACCGGTTGTCGCATGCGCCAGTCGTGCTGACAGCAGCAATACCAACAGCACAGGAATGTAACGGATTGTCGTCTTTAGGCGATTCATGCTGCGCCTCCTTGTTGATATTGGCGTTGAGTCCGGCGAATGGCGATGGTGCCGATGATGGCGGGCGCAATCCAGGGAATAACCTGCCATTGACCCGACAGCACTTGTGACAGAAGCCGCGACCCACCAAACGCAAACAACGCGGTATAGGCGCCAATACCGGTACCTATGAGACCGCTGAAGTGCGCGATGATTCGCTGGTTGGCGGTGAGTTTCGCAATTCGTGATTCGCGCAACATCGAAACCGACGCCGATACTGATAGTGCGCCGAAGATGATGAGCAGCAGTTGCATGTTCTGCAAGCCGCTGATCCCAACCACGAGACCCACGACGCCCAGCGCAATGATCAAGGTTCTGTGCGGCAGTGTGCGCAGCGCATCCGCCTGTTGGCGAGTCTTGAGCGCGAGCAACCCATGCCGCAGACCAGACAACACCAATAAACCCAGCATGAACAGAAACGCAGCAAACATGCGCGATTGATTGGCAATGTTCATAGCGCGCTCCATTTCCAGGTTGCGCTCGGGAAAACGAATGCCGATGGGATCGAGGTAGACCATTGCCGACATCATCAAAGCGCTAACTGCCACGGCATACATCGAGTAGACATAGAGCCGGCCTGCCTTGATGTGATTAGCTGACCCTTTGCGTGTGGCGACAGGCAGCCAGAAAGCGATGAGTGCCAGCGCGCCAATGCCGATATGAATTTGCAAGAGCCAGTCGTGAACGATGTGCATGCGGGTTCCTCCAGATGTTGGGCACAGCTTAGCGCGGGCCGGAGCACCCGGTGAGTGCCGCAGGTCATGACTTGCAACCATGACTTTTGGCCTATGGCTAGTCTGGCCATTTGGGGCCACAATAGCGGCATGGCCAATACGCTTGGAAAACCCGTCGCCGAGATGGCTGCAGCGCTGTTTACCTGGGCAATCGTCATGGGCGTCGTGTTTTATGTGATGTTCACGTCGCGGGACGGGTTTGCCGGCACGCTGGAGCCGACGATCGCATTGGCCTTGCTTAACTTGTTCGCCATGCTCGCTGCGGGCGGCACGCGCTCGAGCCTGCTCAAACGGCGTTGTTGGCACGGCGTTCAATTAGTCAGTGCTTTGGCGCTGGGTGTGCTGCTCCCTGTCGAGTTCTTGCAGATCTTCACGATCATCTGGATCGCGATGGCGCTGAGCTTCTACAGTTTACGGTCCTGCCTCGTGCTGTTAGTCATCATCATGACGACCTGGTATTTGATTCTTGATTACCATTGGCCGACGCGCAACGTTGTGCTGCCGATTAGTCTGTTTGCGAGTTTTCACGTGTTTGCCATATTGACATCACGGGCTGCAATCATGGCAGAGCGCGCGCGCGATCAGACCCAGGAGCTGTATCGCGAACTGGTCGCGACTCAGCATTTGCTGTCCGAGGCATCACGTCAAAACGAGCGCACGCGTATCGCCCGTGACCTGCATGATTTGCTCGGACATCATTTGACGGCGCTGACGATCAATCTGCAGATCGCCGAGCACCAGAGCCATGGAGAGGCGCGCGAACGCATCGAGCAGAGTCGTTCTTTGGCGCGCCTGCTGTTGAGTGATGTCCGTGAGGCAGTCAGTGCACTGCGTGATAAGGGTGAGTTGGATTTTCGACGCGCGTTGGCGCTGTTGGTCGAGAACGTGCCGCAGTTAAGTATCTCATTGGATATCTCGGCCGACCTTAGCATCGATGATGTGGAGATTGCGGATGCTATTGTGCGTTGTGTGCAGGAGGGGATCACCAATACGCTGCGCCACGCCGACGCTACGCAAATCTGGATCAAACTTTGGCAGGAAGAGGGCGCCGTTCAATTTACAATTCACGACGATGGTTTCACTGCCGACGTGCCTGCCGAAGGCAACGGCCTCAAGGGTATGCGTGAGCGTCTGCAACGCGTTGGCGGCCGCCTGCAGCTCGATCGTATTGCCAACGCGTTGATGTTGCGAGCCGAAATCCCGCTGGCGATGCACTAGCATGCCGATCAAAGTCGGACTGATTGACGATCAGACACTCGTGCGTGAGGGTATCTGCCGGCTGCTGTCGCTATCCGACAAAGTGGTCGTCGTCGCACAGGCTAGCGATGGTGCTGACGCCGTTGCGCTGGCCACCGAGCATGCGCCCGATGTCATCTTGATGGACATGCGTATGCCGCGCATGAGCGGCAGTGAGGCCACAGCCGCATTGCAGCAAGCCGGTCTAACGACGCCAGTCATCATTCTGACCACATTCGATGACCATGAGCAGGTACTGGACGGCATTCGCGCAGGTGCGAAGGGGTATCTGCTGAAGGACGTATCGCTCGACGACCTGATCGCTGCCATTGAGTCAGTAGCAGCAGGTGGCACCATGATTCAACCGGCAATCACAGAGACGTTACTGAAGGGTCTGGGCCAGCAGCCTGTTAGTTTCGAGAGTGCACCGATGCCCGAGCCTTTATCACCCCGTGAGACGGAGGTAATACGTCTGATGGCTGGTGGTTACAGCAACAAGGAAATCTCCAATGCGCTTAGCAAGTCGGAAGGTACGATCAAGAATCACGTGTCGAACATTCTGGCCAAGCTGGGCGTTCGAGATCGAACGCGAGCCGTGTTGCGCGCGATCGAGTTAGGCGTCATTTAGGGCCTAGTTAGCTCGAGCGAGGATGCGCTCGGCCTGCGTGAGATGCGGGCGATCCAGCATGACACCATCCAATTGCACGGCGCCGGCGCCGGGCTGCTGACTGAACGCATCAACGACCTGTTGTGCGTGCCGGATTTCCGCATCACTGGGAATAAAGCCCGCATTGATAATCTCCACTTGGGCTGGATGAATGGCGAGTACGCCGTCAAAGCCATCACGCCGCGCCTGATAGGTATGTTCGGTGAGACCGTCACTGTTGCGAAAATCGCTGAACAGGGTGTCGATCGCCATGACACCGGCACTACGTGCTGCCAATAGGCATTGTGTACGTGCAAGCTGGTAGGTGAACGTCCAATGCCCGTCGCTGTCCTTGTTGGTCATCGCGCCTAGTGCCGCGCTGAGATCTTCGCCGCCCCACGTCATGGCGATAACGCGCGGGTCGATGTTCTCAAGTGTCGGTAGTGCCAGCGTCATCGACGCGGTTTCGGTCATGAGCGCTATGATGCGCGTGCTGCCATCGACCAACCCGCAGCGAGACTCGAGTTCCTTGAGTGCGATGGCAAGAATATTGATGTCAGCGGCACTGCGGATCTTTGGCAGCATGATCAACGCCGGCGCGGCCGGCATTATGGCTTCCAGATCAGCTCTTGCTTCCACCGTGTTGATCGGGTTGATTCGTACACAGCGCTGGTAGTCGCCCAGCGTTGGTGAGCTCAGTGCGCTGACCACCCGGTGCCGCGCCGCGTCACGTTGCTCGGGCAGCACCGCGTCCTCGAGGTCATAGATGACAATGTCGGCACCACTCGTGGCGGATTTTTCGATCTTGCGATCGCTGTCTGCCGGCACGAACAACAAGGAACGGCAACGCTGCATTAGGAGTCG
>JBCCCC010000060.1:0-18462 GCA_039033695.1 Pseudomonadota bacterium
GCATTGCGGGTGTGCATTGTTGGCGATATTGCCCACTCTCGCGTGGCCCGTTCGGCTGCTACGGTGCTGCGCACAATGGGCGTGGGCGAGCTCCGCCTGGTTGCGCCAGAGGCTCTGCGCCCCGATGCCAGCGCGTTCCCAGGTGCCAGCTTGCATGATGATCTGGCGTCCGGTGTCGTCGATGCTGACGTGGTAATGGCGCTGAGAATTCAGCACGAACGCATCAGCGAATCGACCGACTTACCCGATGCAGCCGAGTATCATCGCCAATTCGGCATCAACGCAGCCAACCTAAGACATGCAAGTCCGGACGTGCTCATTATGCATCCTGGCCCGATGAATCGGGGCGTCGAGATCGACGACGAAATGGCCGACTGCGCCAACTCGTTAATTACGGAGCAAGTGCGAAATGGCGTTGCTGTGCGCATGGCGCTGCTGGAGATGGTCAATACAACCAGCTTGGAGACCACGACATGAACACCAGTGCGGATCGCAGTCACAGGGACACGATTTTCGTCGAGTCAGCCCAACTGATCGACGTACGTGAATACCCGAGCGAGCAGTTCATTTTGCGTATTGAAGCACCGCAAACCGCGCGCAATGCGAAGCCGGGACAATTCGTTCATATTACTTGCGATGCCGCGCTACCCATGCGCAGGCCGCTTTCCATCATGCGCGTAGACGCCGCAGAGGGATGGGTCGAGATCCTGTTCAAGATTGTTGGCCCTGGCCTTGCCGCGTTAAGTCGCGTTCCCTGCGGCACGGCACTGGATGTCATGGGCCCGATTGGCATGCCGTTCGTACCCCATCCAGACCGCCCAATCGTCTTGCTGGTAGGCGGAGGCGTTGGCATACCGCCCATGTTGTATCTTGCCGAAGCGCTCTCCAGCGATAGCCAAACTGACTGGCAGCCTATGGTGTTCATGGGTTCGGAAGTTGTATTCCCGCTCACCTGCATCCCAGCAGAACTCGAACTGCCGAGCATGCCGGACGATGCGACACATGCGCTTGCCATGGTTGAGCAGTGGGGCATTCCCTCGCGCCTGGCCTCAATGGCCGGGCTGCCTGGCGCGCATCAAGGCTTCGTGACCGATTTGGCCGCAAGCTGGCTGGCTGCACAAGACGACGCCACGCGCGCGCGGTGTGAGATCTTCTCGTGCGGGCCGACACCCATGCTGGAAGCTATTGCCAAGGTTGCCGAGCGGTTCGATGTGCCATGCCAGGTCTCGCTTGAGGAATACATGGCCTGCGCGGTGGGCGGCTGCGCCGGCTGCGTCGTGCAGGTCAACACGCCTGACGGTCCTGCCATGAAGCGCGTGTGCGTTGACGGTCCCGTTTTCGACTCACGCGCCGTCTTCTAGCGACTGTCGCTACTGCCAGCAACGGCTATGGATGAGGCTCATTTTGTCTGCAACCGGCAGCCGAAAGAAGTGTCGCAGCTCCTCGATCGTCGCTGGCGTATCGTCAAGTAAGCCTGGACGTAAGTGGCGGCAAAAACGCGCCGCGTAATCGCTGGCGACGCGGTAGCGCTCCAACGCGCAAGGCCCGAGCTCCGCGTGAAATCGCGCATTGTCGAACAACCACTGATGCAGGTGCCTTACCGAATCATGATCGTCGTGGCGCGCCGCGATCTGCATACAAACCACGAACTTGTCGACCTCGCCTTGCAACTCCAGCTCAAGCAGACTTACCTCACGGTCATGACTCGCCTTGAACGCCATGCAGTTGAAGTGGCTCACACCTTCCAGAATCTGACAAAATTCCGGTAGCGCAGATCGCCGCAGATTGTCAGGTAGATCGCGCGCGCTAACACGTGTGACCAAGCCTTCGTCAAGGTAGAGCGACATACCCAGCTCACCATCGTCTTCGGCAACAAACAGCGTCTCTCCACTACCGGCGGGCAACGCGCACTGCCCAATACCCTGTGCAAGCACGCGATTGGTTATCAGGAAGTCGCGGATATCGTGATCGCCCGCCAAACCGTATGTGGCACTGTGCTGGCGTTGTAACCGACCGATCACTAGTGGCGATGACGCATGGCGGCGCCCAACAGCGGCTCGATGCCATGCGCTCGCAACTGCGCGAGCGCTCGCGCACTGCCGGTTTTACGCCAGACTTCATAGACTCTCAGGATATCCGATTGCGGTTCAGCAGAGCCGTCGCGCACCTCATTCAACACGTCCACGACGAGTGAGAACTTGCTGGCGAGTTCCTGATAGATCGGCGCAAATGCATCACCGCGCAGCGTGCCGCGTATTTCCTGCGACAACGAACCGTAGGCACTCTCACCCATGTTGATGTAGTAGTCGACGTCGACGGCATTATCTGCCAATCCATCGATTAAAAAACCGCCCATGAAAAGCGCGACATCGCCGATACGTTGCAACAACTGACTGCGCGCCTCGCTGCTCGGTGCGTCCGCGGCGTCTGCCAGCATCAGCGCCAGGGGTCGCAATCCGTAGACGTCTTCATTGTGTTCGAAGAGGGATTCGGACCGCGCGTACATGGTCATCAGGTTAACGACGTATTGCGTCGCTTGTGGCTCGACACGCACACCTTGCCGGTCAAGCACATCATCAATGGATGACCGGAAAAAGTCACGCAAGTTATGCACGTGCAGTACTTGCTGCTGGCATGTGTGATCGACCATATTGTTACCCTCGTCTTTGCGCTACAGTCCCTTTCGCGTCCGGCTTCCGAACGTTGCAATGGCGCCGCGATCGTCGCGGCACGAAATCGTATGTGACCTTAGCTATAGCACAACGCAGAACAATGTCATGTAGCGAGTTCAGATTTTTGCGCGCTGCGTCACACGATTAGCGAGCGTGTTCAAAACGAACGATAGGTCTTCGCTAGGCGGTTTTGGCAGCACTGTCCGCGAGTGAGTGCCAGTCAAGCGCACGATTGTGCTTCGAAAAAGCCGAAACGCGGCGATGCGCTTCTCTATGCCGATACGCACGGCGACTTGCCGCAACGGGTTTTGGTGTGTCGCAGTTGCCGCATCAGCACCGTGTAGGCCGTGTCACCGGCGCAACCAGAGCGTTGCGGTTAACGCATCAGATTTGCGCACGAGGCAGACTATGCCAATGGTCGGACTCGCTAACCGCGGCTGCCACCCAGTGGTATTGCGCGCACGCGAATAGAGACCCGGTCGTCGCGACTGATATCAGCCTGATGGCGGCCGGGCAGCACAGTTTTTTCCGATCCAACGCTTCGTTTCTAGAGCGTGCTAAGACCTGAAGCACTGCATGCGAAGAATCGCGTAAGCATCTGCGCGACAAAGGCTGCGTTCGGAGCTGCAACCTGCCTGTCATCTGCTTGTCACTGGCGCGAAATGCGGCGGTCATTTTTTCGTAATGGGATGTTCACCGCGCGGTCACGACAAGGTTCTAGCGTGTCGGCGTGGCGCTGTCAGCGACCGCACTACAAGTGCTTCACCGCAACGACTCGAGTTCGTCGCAGAACCTGGTCGACAGCACCCGTGGCTTTACGTATTAACCGACAACCGCAGGGAATAGTCTTATGCAAAATGTGACAGAGCAGCTGCCAGAGCTGGACGACTCGTCGGAGGATGTTTCCACCAACCCGACCGATAACCGGACCTTTCATGAAGTAGCCAATACCCGGATTTCGCGACGCTCGATTGTGCAGGGCTCGCTGGCAACCGCGGCCGTTGGATTCCTGGCACCGCAGGCAAGCCATGCTGGCGGCTACGGATACTACAAAAAGTGGCAGCCTAAACAGAAAAAGCCACTCATCGGGTTTACGCCATTGTCAACTGAAGAAGCTGTCGCCGGCGAAGGCCGCATGGTCACGATTTCTTCGGACTACGAGTACGATGTACTCATTCCATGGGGCACACCGATCGATCCGCGCTCAGAAATCACACCTTATGAGGGGGATCCGAACACACGGCCGACCTCAGCAGAACAGGAGCAAATGATTGGCATCGGCCACGACGGAATGTGGTTCTATCCCAACAATCTGCGGCGCGTCCTACGCTGGGAGCAACGCCTAGGCCGTGAGCTACCGCCGCGGTTTCGTCGCAGCATCCTCAATAGCCGCTCCGGCATCATTTGCGTGAATCATGAGTTCGGCACTAACCCGCACGTCTTGGGCAAGCCAGCCCCGGAGAATCTCGAGGACGTGCGATTGTCGCAAGCGGCACATGGCGTCAGTGTTGTCCGCGTTCGTGAGCGCGGCCGCAATGGTAAGTGGAACGTCGTCTCGTCTCGTCGTAACCGTCGCGTTACCGTTAACACGGCAGTTACATTCTCAGGGCCAGCCGCCGAGAGCCCGTTGCTGGAAAACGCTGCGGGAAACGATACCCTCGGCACAGTCAATAACTGCGGTTCGGGTGCCACACCATGGGGTACTTACATTACCTGCGAAGAGAATTTCAACGGCTATTTTGGTTCCAACACTGAGGCGATCGGCGGCTTCGACACATTGCAGGATCAAGCCTATGCGCGCTACGGCTTTAGCACCACTGGCTTTGGCTATGGCTGGCATGTGTTTGACGAGCGTTTTGATTTATCCAATGCCAAGTATGCGAACGAGTCAAACCGCTTCGGCTGGTGCGTCGAAATCGATCCGTTCCGTCCTAACAGGAAACCGGTGAAGCGCACAGCAATGGGCCGATTCAAGCACGAAGCCGTTGCATTTCGTGAGCTTCGCGATGGACGCGTTGCCGCTTACATGGGCGATGATCAGCGGGGTGACTACTGCTACAAGTTCGAGTCCAAATACCCGTGGCGCCAATGCATCGATGCCGGAGAGAGTCCACTGGATGAAGGCAAGCTCTATGTTGCTCGGTTCGACGAGGGCAGCGACGGAAGCGACGGCACCGGCAGCGGTGAGTGGATCGAGCTGACCTACAAGAACCCGGCCATTGCCGCGGCAGGTCTGGTCACGCAGGATCAAGTCCTTGTTTATGCGAGGCTAGCAGCCGATGCCGTCGGCGCGACAAAGATGGACCGGCCCGAATGGACCACCGTTGGTACGCGCGGCGAAGTCTATTGGACGCTAACCAACAACGATCGCAAGGATGACCAGCAGGGCGAAATCAACGAAGTTAACCCTGTGTTCGAGAATACAGATGGCTACATCATCAGCACGGTGGATCGAAGCGCGACAAAGTTCGAGTGGAATATGTTCCTGATCACGCGTAACACCCGCGGAACAGACCCGGGCGCCGATCCGGCAGATGTCCCCTATGCGGCTTACGCGGCACCGGAGGACGGCGGAGCCAATGTGTTCACTGACCCCGATGCGGCCTGGGCTGATCCATTCGGTCGCCTGTTTATCGGCACAGACGGCGGCCAACCGGACGGACTGCAGGACCAGATGGTGGTTATCGACACTGCTACTGGCGAATACAAACGCCTGCTGATGGGTGTGAACTCGGATGAGATCACCGGCACGACCGTAACGCCTGACTATCAGACGTTGTTCACCAACACGCAGCATCCCGGCAATGGTGACCCGGAAGCGACCAACTTCCCTGCACCGTTCAACGGCGTCACGATTCCGCGCGACTGCACGCTGGTCGTACGCCGCAAGCGCGGCGGCATTGTCGGCTCCTGAGCAACGGTTTCATCTCACAATACGTCGCATGACGCGAAAGGGCCTCTTGTCGAGGCCCTTTCGCGGTTAAGCGCTATGCACAAATCGCCGAACCCTTGGCTTGCGGAAGGGTCGTATATTGCTGATACACTGGGCCTCGACGGGGCAGGCCAGGCAAGGAGCAACACTATGGTTTCGACGATTGGCATCATTATTATCGGTTTGGTTTGTCTCGCAGCCGGACTCGGTATCGGCCTTTGGTACTCGAGCATGAGCGGCAGCGCTGATGCCGCCAAAGCCGATGCAGTCCAACAGGAGTTCGATGCGTATCGCAACAAGGTAGACCTGCATTTCATGGATACGGCGAAACACTTTGCCGCGATCGGGCAGGAGTATCGCGCGCTGTATGAGCACATGGCCAGCGGGGCCGAGGACCTACTCGGCGGCGACGCCGAAATCAGCCAGCTTAGCTTTCCGCGCATCGCCGCAGGGCCTGCAGCGAAAACCCCGGCCGAAGCGACTGTCGATATCACCGCGGAGCGCGACGAACGACCGGTTACAACCGATGGCGATACAAATGCGGCGCTCGCCGACGATCTTGAGGTTGCAGCGCAAACTCACGAGTCGCCGGCCGAGGACACACCGCGCGCGGCTGAGACACAACCCTCGTTTGCCGCAGACTCGACAGAAGAACCCGGTGGCGACACGGAGAAGGCTGAGGCCGCATCGGCAACCACTGCAGCACTCGACGATGAGTCCGCTGAGGTCAAGGCCACCGAAAATAGCGCGACAAGCGACGCATCAGACGACACGCTGTCGGACAAGCCATCGGCAATTCGTATTGACCCAGCGCGGCACAATGGTGCGGCCAATGCAGACGCGGTAAAACTCGCCAACTGAGTTCGAGCGAGACCGCCCGACGCGCTATTGCCGCGCCCGCATGGTGAGGCCAGGTAAAGGCGACTACGTATTGGCAAGTCTGCGGTAAACGCGTAGCGTTCCAGTTACCACCATGGGAGTAACCCCAATGAATGACTTGCAAACGCTAACGACCTTCCTCGGTTGGTGCACCGTACTGAATGTCGCCTTCTACGTGTTCACCGTGTTGGCACTATTCACCATGCGCGATTTATCGACCCGTATCGGCACCAGGATCTTCAAAGTCAGCGAGGCTGATTACGCGAAAATGACGCTAGAGTATGTGGCGCGCTTCAAGCTCGCCGTTATCGTGCTCAACTTTGCGCCCTATATCGCACTGCGAATCATGGCCTGACTGGGGCCTTAAAGAACTTCCCGCAATGCGCCTGTCGCGACATCCGCAACAAAGCCGCGCACATGATCCTTGTGCGGTATAAAAGGACTAGCCTTGATGCGCTCGACTGACTGACGAACGTCTTCGTCAAGGTCCGTGAATGCCTCACTTGCAAATCCAGGCTTGATACCCGTCTCGGCGTGAACCTGAGCCTTCAGTTGCTCGTCCGTGAACGTGAGCATGCCGCAGTCAGTGTGATGCACGAGCATGATTTCGCGCGTGCCTAACAGCCGCTGCGAAATCGTCAGTGAGCGAATCACGTCCTCGGTCACGACGCCTCCGGCATTGCGAATGACATGCGCTTCGCCCTCGGCGAGACCCAGCAAGGCGCCGGTCTCCAGCCGAGCGTCCATGCAAACCACGGCCGCAATCTTGTTGGCAGGCGGCATTGGCAACTGGCCTCTATTGTAATTACCTGCATACGCTTGGTTGTTGGCGAGAAGATCGTCGATCGCGGTCATGAGTTGCTCCTAAACACTGGCAGACGTAACTGATATTGACCTGTGCACAGCGCGAAATATTGCAGTGGCCTGGGCAAAGAAACCCGGTCCGACAGCACATCCCGAATGGCGCACATTGCAACCGCGGGGATCTGGCTCGCGACGAACGACGGGTAGACGGTCGACATGCCGGCATAGGGAGTGATTCGCAGCTACCGCAGGCCATGCTGCGCCTGCCCGACAATCAGCCTGGCAATCTCCACGCTTGAGTTCGCCTGAAAGACCCTAGAGTCGGTGCATCAACCGAAGTTGATCTGTGCTTCCAGGTTGCTACGAGAATCCGCGTTGACCAGAGCTTCCTGGAGGGTGATTGTGCCCATGCGGTAGAGCTTGAGCAACGCCTGATCGAAGTTCTGCATACCCTGCTCGTTCGAATCCTTAAGCGCCTCTTTCACGGCAACGATATCGCCTTTTTCAATGAGCTCGGCAATATGCGGCGTATTCAGCATCAACTCGACTGCAGCCACTCGCTTGCCTTCGCGATTACGTACGAGACGCTGCGAGATGATCGCTTTCAGGTACTGCGACAAGTCGATAAAGACCTGTTTCTGTTGCTCGACAGGGAACATGTTAATGATGCGGTCGAGCGTTTCAGGTGCGTTATTGGAGTGCAACGTGGCTATCGCCAATTGACCGGTGCCAGCGATGTTGATCGCCGCCTGCATCGTCTCCACGTCTCGGATCTCGCCGACCATGACCAGGTCGGGAGCAGCACGCAACGCGCTGCGTAGTGCGTTGTGGTAGGAACGCGTATCCAGACCGAGCTCACGCTGGTTGACGATAGACTTCTTGTTCTTGTGCAGAAACTCGATCGGGTCCTCGACGGTAATGATATGCGAGGCGGTCTTGATGTTGCGGTAGTTGATCATTGCCGCAATGGTCGTGGACTTACCGCTACCGGTGGCACCGACCATCAGAATCAACCCGCGGCGATTCAGGATCAGGTCGCCGAGAATCGGCGGCATGCCCAGATCATCAAGCGTCGGCATTTCCGCCGTAATGTAGCGCAGCACCATCGCAAGATTGCCGCGTTGATGGAATACGTTCACACGAAAGCGGCCGAGACCCGTCTCTGACAAGGCGAAATCGATCTCAAGGTCGCGCGCCAGTGCCTCCAGCTGCTCCTCCGTCATGATCTCCATGGCGGCCTGGCGCACCTGCTTCGGGCTCAGCTCCATTTTGTTGACCGACATGATCTTGCCGTCGATCTTGATTTTGACCGGCGCATAAGGCGCGAAGAAGAGGTCTGACGCCTTTTTCTCCACCATCAGTTCAAACAAAGGTTTTACATTCATAAACGTGTGCCGGGGCGTTAGAACAACAGCGTCTCGCCGGATTCCTCCTCCATGATCTTCAGACTGGCAGCTTGCTGCTCACTGAGGCCGCCTTCGCGCTTGCTATTCAGCTTGATGTTCAGACGCAGCTCGTTCTTCGAGTCTGCGTTACGCATTGCATCTTCGTAGGAGATAATCTCCTCCTCATACAGCGCGAACAGCGCCTGGTCGAAGGTCTGCATGCCGAGGCGAGTTGATTTGGCCATGATCTCCTTGATCATTTGTACCTCGCCTTTGAAGATCAGGTCTTGAATCAGCGGCGTCGCCAGCATGATTTCCATGGCGGCAACCCGTCCCAAACCACCCTCGCGCGGTATCAAGCGCTGTGAAATCAGGCCGCGCACGTTGAGCGACAGATCCATCAGCAGTTGCGAGCGACGTTCTTCGGGGAAGAAGTTGATGATGCGATCCAACGCCTGGTTAGCGCTGTTGGCATGCAATGTTGCCAAACACAAATGGCCTGTCTCGGCGAACTGGATACCGTATTCCATGGTTTCGCGGTCACGGATTTCGCCAATCAGAATGACGTCCGGAGCCTGACGCAGTGTGTTTTTGAGCGCGGCATGCCAATTTTCGGTATCGACGCCGACTTCGCGGTGCGTAATGACGCAGCCGTTATGCGGGTGAACATACTCAACCGGATCCTCGATCGTAATGATGTGGCCACGCGAATTCTCGTTGCGATGACCGATCATCGCCGCCAGCGTAGTTGATTTACCGGAGCCCGTACCGCCGACAATAATCACCAGGCCGCGCTTGTTCATCACAACGTCTTTGAGAATGGGTGGTAGGTCCAGGTCCTCAAACGTCGGAATAGTCGTGGTGATCGTCCGCAATACGGCACCAACGTTACCTTGCTGCACGAAGGCGCTGACGCGGTAGCGGCCAATGCCTTTGGGCGCAATCGCAAAGTTACACTCGCGTGTCGCGTCAAACTCGCGCGCCTGTTTGTCGTTCATGATGGAACGCACCAGGATCGAACATTGTTCCGGCTTAAGGATCGAGTCGCTGGCGCGATGAATCTCCCCGTCGATCTTGATGGCTGGCGGAAAGCCCGCCGTGATGAACAAATCCGAACCACTCTTTTCGTTCATTTTGCGCAGCAGGTTCTGCATCAACTTCGCGGCTTGTTCTCTATCCATCGTTACATCTCGTGTCAGTGACCTGCGGCTTCATTGCCACCGGCAATCAGAAGTTCTCTTTGTTCGCTGCCTTGAAGCGGGCCTCTTCCTTCGTGATCAGACCCTTGAGCATCAACTCCGACAGGTTCTGATCGAGCGTTTGCATGCCCGACCCCTGGCCGGTCTGAATTGCCGAGTACATCTGCGCAATCTTGCCTTCGCGGATCAGGTTTCGAATAGCTGGCGTACCAATCATGATCTCATGTGCCGCAATGCGGCCTCCGCCAATGCGTTTGAGCAGCGTCTGTGAGATCACCGCCTTGAGCGATTCCGACAGCATTGCCCGAACCATCTCTTTCTCGGCCGCCGGGAACACATCGACAACACGGTCGATCGTCTTGGCCGCAGAGCTCGTGTGCAACGTGCCAAACACCAGGTGACCGGTTTCAGCGGCTGTTAACGCCAGCCGGATGGTCTCAAGGTCACGCAGCTCGCCAACCAGCACGACATCCGGATCCTCACGCAGCGCCGAGCGCAGCGCCTCTGAGAAACCATGCGTATCGCGATGCACCTCGCGCTGATTAATCAGCGACTTCTTGCTTTCGTGCACAAACTCGATCGGATCTTCAATGGTCAGTATATGGTCTGGCTTGTTGTCATTGATATAGTCGACCATCGCCGCAAGTGTTGTCGACTTACCCGAGCCTGTCGGGCCGGTGACGAGACAAATGCCGCGCGGCTGCATCGAAATATCTTTGAAGATCGCCGGCGCACCGAGATCGTCCAGTGTCAGGATTTCCGATGGAATGGTTCGAAACACGGCGCCAGAACCTCGCGCCTGGTTGAACGCGTTAACGCGAAAACGCGCCAGCTTGGGAATCTCGAACGAAAAGTCAGTCTCGAGGAACTCTTCATAGTCCTTGCGCTGCTTATCGTTCATGATGTCGTACACCATGCTGTTGACCTCCTTGTGGGTCAACGCGGGCATATTGACGCGCTTGATGTCGCCATCAACACGAATCATTGGTGGAACACCAGCTGACAAGTGAAGGTCAGACGCATTATTCTTGACGGCGAAAGACAATAACTGCGCTACATCAACGGCCATACGAGTTCCTTAACGCTTTCCGGCATCGGATTTACCATAAACTATGGCCATGAAGTATAGCGAAGCACCTCCGGCAAAGCGTGATTAGGGTCACGGAAAACCTTGCCGCCGTGCGCCTGGAGGTCGAGAATGTGGCAGAGGTCGCAGGTCGCAAAGCCAGTGACTTAACGGTTGTCGCAGTCAGCAAACGCCATGGCGTCGACGCCATCCAGGCCGCTTTCGACGCGGGGCAACGCGATTTCGGCGAGAATTTCGTCGATGAGGCGCTGGGCAAGATCGATACGCTGGCCGACCAAGGCATCGTGTGGCACTACATTGGTGCAATACAATCCAATAAGACGCGAGATATTGCTACCAATTTCGACTGGGTTCATACGGTAGATCGGGAGAAGATCGCGCGCCGCCTTAGCCGCCAGCGGCCAGCGAGCATGCCCGCGCTCAATGTCTGTATCCAGGTCAACATCGACAACGAGCCGCAAAAAGCCGGCATCGATGCCGAAAACCTGGCTGAGCTTGCGGCTTTTATCGATGCGTTGCCCGGGCTGCAGCTGCGCGGGCTGATGTGTCTACCGAGGCCGCGTGATGATGAAGCGTCGCAGCGCGCGCCATTTCGGGCATTGGCGGATCTCGCCAAATCGCTAGGTCGAACGCTACCATCGGTCGACACGCTCTCCATGGGTATGAGCGGCGATATGGCGGCTGCCATCCGCGAGGGTGCGACGATACTGCGAATTGGCACGGCGATATTCGGCGCGCGCGAGCCATAGGCGACAAAAAGTACTGACCTGATGGCGGCAATCTCAGCGCCGATCGCGGCGGTGCCGCCTCGGGCCGTTAGCAAAGGATTGCGTTAGCGCCTGTGAGATAATCGCCGCATGAGCGATGTAACCCTCGATCACGCAACCCGAATCGGCTTTATCGGCGGCGGCAACATGGCCCACGCAATGATCGCCGGTCTGATCAAACGCGGGGTAGCACCCGGCGCTATCCAGGTCAGCGACCCGAGCGAGGCAGCGCTCACCCGTTTGCGCGCGCTGTCCGGCGGACTCGGGCTAGCCACTGATACGAATGGCCTGTTGACCAGCGTCGATGCCTGCGTGCTGGCCGTCAAACCACAGATCCTGCGACGCGTTGTCAGCGAGCTCGATATCGCTGGCATTGAGCGCATGCCCCTGATGATCTCTATCGCCGCCGGTGTTCGCGCAACGGATATAGAACGCTGGCTCGGTCCCGATGCAGCCGTCGTGCGCGCGATGCCAAACCAGCCGGCACTGCTCGGGCTGGGTGTTAGTGGCGCTTATGCTGGCGCTTCGGTCACCCGTCATCAGCGCTCACTCGCCACCGACATCCTGCGCGCGGCTGGCGACGTGTGTTGGGTCACGGATGAGCACGCGATGGACTCTGTCACCGCGGTCTCGGGTAGCGGGCCGGCCTACTTCTTCCTGCTTATCGAAGCCATGCAGGATGCAGCGGTTTCGCTCGGGCTTACCGAAGCACAGGCGCAGCGACTTGTTGTGCAAACAGCAATTGGCGCCGCCGCGATGGCTAGCGCTGACGATGCCGATATCCGGGCATTGCGCGCTGGCGTCACCTCACCGGGCGGCACAACGGACGCCGCCATATCGCATCTTTTGGCTCATGACCTGCCGAATCTATATCATGAGGCGCTGGATGCGGCGCGCAACCGTGCTGTCGAGCTGGCCGACCAGGCCGCAGAGGACTAAACCAGATCATGCTAGCCGATATTTCAGAGTTCCTACTGCGCTCATTGACGCACCTGATCATTATCGTGGTGTTGCTGCGGCTCTATCTGCAACTGGTGCGTGCCAACTTCCGCAATCCGCTGGCACAGGCGATCGTCCAACTTACCTCGCCGTTGGTCGTGCCGGTACGCCGCTTTGTTCCGCCGATTGGTCAGATTGATACGGCAACCCTGCTCGTGGCTTATGCGATCCAGGTCGTCTTGTTGGCAGCTCTGTTCTTGCTGCGTGGCATCGACGTCAGCGGCGCTATCTTCGGGCTGGCGGTGTTTGAGCTGGCACGCTTGTCGCTGCAGTTGTTCATATTTGCGATCATCATCAACATTGTCCTGAGCTGGGTCGCCCCAGGTACCTACAACCCAGCCTCGCAACTTATTGACGAACTGGTGCGGCCCATCCTGACGCCATTCCGGCGCTGGATACCGCCGGTTTCAGGCTTTGACTTCAGCCCGATCGGTGCATTGCTGGCTCTAGGCGTTGGCACGATAATCGTTGACAACCTTTCGGCATGGTTCCTGTACTAGCCGCGAGGCGCAATGCAATAGGCATCGCTGCTGGCGTTTGAGCTAGCGCTCGCCTATTCTCTGCTGACGATCAAGCCAATGGCTGCCCTGGGGGAAACCATGATGCAAAGACACATTCAAATCACCGCGCTGGCCTGCGCGGCACTACTGGCGGGGTGCGGCGGCAGCCCCAATGAGCGAACCGTCCCGCAAGCGCAAACAGCGCCCGAAAACTCCGCTATGTTTGGCGACTTCACCGTGCATTTCCACTCTGTGACGACTGATGAGGTGCCAGCCGATGTTGCCAGATCTGTCGGTATTGTTCGCGCACGCAACCGGGCGATGCTCAACGTCTCTGTTCAAGAGACCGACTCTCGCCAGGCTGTGGAGGCGGACGTGCAGGTTAAGGCTGTCAACCTGACCGGTCAGCTCAAGAAGATGACAATGCGCAAGGTAGAGCAAGGCGATGCGATCTACTATCTTGGCGAATTATCGGTGGCAAATCGTGAGACGATCATTTTCGATATTTCGGTCACACCGAGTGGTAGCGAGGACGCTTACCAAGTGCGCACACAGCGCATTTACTACACCGACTAGCGCTGCCCCAAAAAGGCGCGCCGCAGTGCAGAAAAAGCCTGTTTTTTAAATACCGTTCGCGATCTGACTATGGTATCTTTGCTGCCGTTTTCAGGGACGGGCAATGCCCGTTTTGTATTTTTATCCAGGAGTTAGTACCAGATGGCAGCTAAGAAAAAAGCAACCGCAACCGCAAAAAAAGCACCTACAAAATCCGAAATCTATCGGCACATTGCTGACGACACCGGATTGACGCGCAAGGATGTCGCCGCGGTTTTCGATTCACTGTCTGGTTTGATTCAGAAGAACCTTGGCGGTCGTGGCGCACCGGGCACGTTCACACTGCCCGGCTTGCTGAAAATGCGTGTCGTCAAAAAGCCAGCGGTCAAGGCGCGCAAGGGTGTTAACCCATTCACGGGCGAAGAGATGATGTTCAAAGCCAAGCCGGCTTCGAAGGTCGTCAAAGTCGCAGCGCTGAAAGGGCTGAAAGACATGGTCTAATTGGCTCGCGCCAATTGATCGACAAAAAGGCCCCGGTAGGGGCCTTTTTTTTGCCCCTCATACCAGACGACAAACGCTCGATTGCCGCGAAGCGGCATTAAAAGCCGGCGTCGTGCTTCTGGCGCAATACCTCGCTTCGCGGCACATACAACAGCTCGCCCAACCGTGCGATCAGCGCATCCTCGTGTTTATCAAGCGTACCGTCCGCACCGGCTACCTGCCACAGCATGCGGATGATGCCGGACTTCTCATCCGCCGTCAGTGCTTCGTGCAAAGGTCGGGTAAAACCCTGCAATGACACCGACTGCTCTGACTCGCGCAGCCCGTCGTTCACAATCATGCGCGTTTCGTCCTCAGTCAGCGAAAACCGCTCACGGAGAAGATCACTCAGTTGCGCCAGTTCGCGAACATCAAGCACGTCGTCGGCGCGCGCGACTTCGGCCATTAGTGTTGCCGTAGCGAGTCGGATACCATGCTCGCGGCGAGCACTGTTATCACCATTGGCATCCGGGACAAGTAACGTTTCAATGTGTTTCTTGAGTGCAGATAACATGTTTTAACCCTGAGGCAATTCAGTGGGTATGGCCACCATTCGTTTCGACCGCAGCAATCGCAGACGATTCAATTTCGGTCACCAAAATATCGCGCAGCGCTGGCAATTGCCCGTGAAAAAAATGATCCGCCCCGGGCATCAATGCCATCCGCACACCGACAGGCTGCAAGTTCACCCAATCCAGCACATTGTCGGCATCGACCAACTCATCCTGCTCGCCCTGCACAATCAGCGTTCGCAAGCCGTCAGGAATGCGGCTTTCGGCCGCCATGATCCTGCCGACCGGTGGCGCAATGAGTATGAGACGTTCGGGCAGGAATTGCTGGCTGGCGCGCAACGCGATATCGGCACCGAACGAAAACCCGGCTAGCGACAGGCTGGCGGTCGGCCACCGCGCCCGAGCCCACTCGATGACAGCCAGCGCGTCATCGAGCTCACCGCGGCCCTCATCATAGTTGCCTTCACTTGCGCCGACGCCACGAAAATTGAAGCGCACGGCACCGATGCCGGACAGATTGAACGCACGCGCCAGCGTATGCACGACCTTATTGGTCATGGCACCACCATGCGCTGGATGTGGATGACAAACGACCGCAACGTCGCCTGTTGCCAGATCGTCCGATGGCATCTCCACAAGAGCCTCTATGACGCCCGTGGGTCCGCTAATCTCTGGTGTTTCACGCCGAACTGATTTGGGCATCCTCATCGAGCTCCTTGATGGTCTGTGGTTTTGGCGGCATGAAATAGACAATGGTGTCGCCTGCCTTGGGTTCAAGCTCGGTTTGCGACGAAACGAACTGCACGTTGCCCTCTCCCTTTATCACGAGGATGGTCAGTGCGTCCGCACTGACATCGCCAAGGAAGTCGCTGTAACTGTAGCTCTCGCTAAGCCGGGTCTTGGCAAACGTCCAGCCACGCACGTGATTGCGCCAGAGCTTCTCGAACACTGCGTCTTTATCGAAAGCGATATTGCCCCTGACCTCGCGTGCCACGGCTTTCGGGTCTTCCTTGTCGGTCCGGCCCATGGCAAGCTGGAACACATTCCCCTGACCTACTTCAGGAGCGATCGACATGCATACCAGCGCGTTGTACGCGTCATTACTGGTCGCAGCCAGAACGGTTCGCACGTGCGCAAGCTCAACCGTCTCCTCAGCGAACTCCGACAAAATCTCGCCATAAAAGACTGGCACCCCGGCCAAACGGGCATCGCGCAGGGCGTGCCAGCTGGAGTCAGAAATCAGTACGTTAACGTTCTGACTTTGCAGCGTTCGGGCAAGCTCGGTCGACCATGGCGAGGCGCCAACGATCACCACGCTGTCACGATGACGTGACGCCAAACCAAGACGCGCCGCGAGCCAATTGAGTGAAAAACCATGCAGCAGAACTGTCGTGAAAATCACCGCAAACACGAGTGGCAACAGCACGCTGGCATCATAGCCCTCGTCAACCAGTCGTGGGCCCATCACACCAGCGGTCGCTGCAGCCACGATACCGCGCGGCGCGATCCACGCCAGCAACAACCGCTCACGAAACTCCATGCCAGCGTTGATGGTTGCCAGCATGATAGCGGCCGGACGCGCAATGATGAGCAGCGCGGCCACCAGCGCAATACCACGCCAACCGATAGACGTCAGCGACGACAGATCCAGGTCCGATGTCAGTAGCACGAAAACAATCGACACTAGCATGATGGTGATGTACTCCTTGAATCGGCGCATGTCACCAAAGCCCGGCAGGTTCATGTTGGCAATCACGATACCCATAATCGTTACCGCCAGCAGACCAGCCTCATGCTGCATATAGTTTGACGCGACAAACACGATGAGCACCAAACCAAGCATGACAGGACTCTTTAGGTATTCGGGTACCCAGCCGGCTCGAAAGGCACTACCAGTGAGCCAGCCACCGAGTCCGCCGAACAGTAGACCGGACAATATCGCAAGACCAAGTGATTGCACGACTTGCCCAACACCCGAGCCCTGGCCAGAAAACACGAAGAACTGGAACACAAGCACCGCAAGCAATGCGCCAATGGGATCGTTAACAATACCTTCCCACTTCAAGTACGACGCCGTACGCCTGTTAAGCGCAGCCTGGCGCAGCAATGGCATGATCACTGTTGGGCCGGTAACGACCATGATCGCGCCAAAAACAAGCGACGTCGCAACGTCGAGCCCGCCAATGAAATACGCGCAGGCGCCGGAGAACATCCATGCCAGCGGTGCGCCGAGATATACCAGTCGACGCACGCCACTCGCCGCATGCTTGAGTTCGGCCAGGTTGAGACTAAGGCCGCCCTCAAACAGGATGATCGCAACACACAGGCTAATCAAGGGGCGCAACAACTCGCCGAGTTGTGCGCTTGGGTCAATGAGGCCAAGACCAGGGCCGGCAATAAGGCCGGCTGCTGCCAACAGCACGATCGCAGGCAGTCGCAGCTTCCATGCCATCCATTGTGCGCCAATACCAAGTGCGACAACGAATACGATGCCTATCGAGATGTAGTCTTCATGCATAAAGATTCGCCTGTTGAAGGTCGCCATTCTACATGGCGAGGATAGGCAGCGCTGAGCTTCGGATCTGCGGCCATTGCCGATTTGAGACTGTTTTGCCAACGGATCACTGGCCTCAGCATTGCAATCTCAACTAGACTGCAGCTGTTCGATTTATTAGCGGCCAACGATGAATGGACTGAACCTCATAACAATTCTGCTGATTGCACTGGGTTGCTTGGCAGGCGTTTGCCTTGGCTGGCTGCTCCGTGGAGAGCGTCAATCTCGCGCGGAAGCCGTGCGCCACGCCAGGCAACAGGATCAGCTAAACGCCCAACAAACCGAAATCGACAAATTGCACCGGCAACGCGAGTCGCTGCAGGCGAAGGTGGACGATGCCAGCCACGGGCATCATCAGCAAAAGCGCCAGCTCGCCAGCATGCGCGAGGCGCTCGACGAGCAGGCTGCTCGCTTTCGAAAAAGCCAGAAGCGATTCCAGGAGATGCTCAGCCAACTTGCCGAAAGCAAGTCCTCCGAGCGACGTTTGAAGCGACAGCTCAAGCTACTCATTCGGCGTACGGCCGACGCGCGCGCCAACGGTGCGGATCCGTCGACAGCGCCCGTTGCGCGGGCAGTTGATCCGGAGGACCTGCAGCAGATTCGCGGCATCGGCCCGGCACTGGCACGCAAGCTGAACGCGTTGGGTATTCATCGCTTGCAACAATTAGCCGACCTTACCGAGGCCGACGCAGACGAGCTTGATGCGCAAATGAAGTTTCCCGGGCGCATACGCAGAGATCAATGGATCGAGCAGGCACAATCATTGGTTGAGCGTCTCGGCTCACGCTAATGTTTGCGCGCATCGCCTGCCTGTTACTGTGCGCCGCCGCGTTCATTCAGGTCAGCGCCAATGAGTCGCGGCGATACTGCAATGAACGTATCAATTACCTGCTTGTGCGCGAACAAATTGAATTTGAGCCGGGCACGTCGAACCTGCGCAGCACCAATCTGGGCGTCGTCGACAGCATTGCCGAAATCGCCGCGTGGTGCCCAGCGGCGGACATCATCGTCGAGGGTCATACCGATGACCGTGGCGATGCCGCACTGAATGCTGCCCTTAGCCTTGCGCGGGCGCGC
>JBCCCC010000061.1:0-18385 GCA_039033695.1 Pseudomonadota bacterium
CGTGAGGATGCGTTCGCCGCGCCCGCGAGCGGCGTCAATCTCAGCCAGGCGTTCGCGACTGTCGCGCATGCCGCTGATGTCTTGCAGAACCGGTGTTGGTAATCGTCGTGGCCCCAGTGATCCCGGCTCGATGATGGCCGGGTTACCCACGCGCAGACTGGTTGTGGTCGTGATGCCGGCTGCCAGCATTTCGTTGCCGGCTTGCTGCTTGCCGGTATCATATGCAGCCAGATCAATCAGTCCCGGTACGATGGTCGTATCACCAAGATCAAGAATCTGCGTGTTTGGCCACGCGCGTTCTGCGGTGACAGCTGCAATCACGCCATCCTCGATGAGAACATCGGTTGCCTGGAGGTATTGCTGCGTTTCGACGTTGGCGATGCGCGCCGCTCGCAGCACGATTCTCGCGCCTGCATTATCGTTTGTCGGTAGCGTGTGCGTCGATGGCGGATCTGCTGTCGCGACGCTCACCCATGCCGTGAACGGAACCTCTCCCAAACGTTCACCTGCCAGTTCATGGATTTCCAGCCTGCCGTCAATGGCGATGATAAATCTTGTCCGGTCAAGCCAACGGATGGGCTGGCGCTCAATACCTTGGGCGCTCAGCAGCGGTTTGGTGACCATCTCGCGCACAGGCAAGAGCATTTGCAGGATCGGCTGGCTGTCTTCCGTGTGCGTCAGGTACGTAATCAGCACCCCATCACTGCGTACGGCAGGCGCGCTGATCGGGCGCTCGCTGCGCACAAGGATATGCGGTTGCCCAGCGTAGTAGCGTCGTTGCAGGCGGTACTCATCGCCGTCCTGCGCGATGTACAGGATTTGGGCGCCAGAACTGGAAAATGTTGGGTCGAACTCTCTGCCGGGCGCACTGGTCAAGCGCCGCGCAGTGCCGGACGAAAGATCCAGCTCCCAGATATCGTCGGAGCCACCGCGGTCGGAAACAAACAACAGACGCTGCCCATCCGGGTGCCAGCTCGCGCTGTGGTCGCGCCATGCACCGCGAGTCAGCCGTTGGACCTCGCGATCCACAAGACTGATTTGCCACAAGTGCTGACGCTCATGGTCCCAGCCGCCTTCGGCGACGACGGATCGACCGTCCGGTGACAAGCGCGGATTACGCAAGTGAAGGCCTTCGGGAGTGACAGGTTCTGCGACGCCGCCGCTGGCCGGTAGCAACCACAATTGATCAAGAATGCTCAGGACGATGCGCTCGCCGCGCGTATCAATATCAAACGACAAGCGACTGGCTTCGGTAATCATCAACTGGCCGGCTGATGCGCCGACGCAGCCAAGCAGCAGGGCGACCAATACAGCTACGCGCTTAATCGGTGCGCTCAGTATTGATATAGTCAATGGTGTCCTCGGAAACACTAAAACTGATCTGAATGGGCTGGCAACAGACCTGGCAGTCTTCGATATAGCTTTGGCCGCCTGCTGACGCATCTATCAGGATGTCGATCGACTCACCACAATACGGGCAATCAATACAGCGCTCACTGAGCGTATAGCTCACGGCTGCAAGCGCGTAGCCGACCAGGCGCCACAGCGCATGCCATCAGAGTCGAGTTCGAGCTCCCGTTCAAAACGCGCGCGGTCATGCACACGACCGGCGCCTTCCACCCAGAGCTCGCATGCTCGCGCCCAGACATTGTAGCCACCCCAGTGAGGCGGCCGCGGTATGTCATCGTCATTGGTGAACTCGCCGCTGCGTTGCTCGAACAGCGATACCATCGCCTCCCGGCCGGCCACGGGTGCGCTTTGCTCACTGGCCCAAGCGCCGATCTGACTATTGCGAGGGCGACTGGCAAAATACGCGTCGCTCTGCGCCGCATCGCAACGCACGGCCAGCCCTTCAATGCGCGCTTGCCGGCCCAGGTGGTCCCAGTGAAACACCAACGCCACGTTCGAGTTGGCGTCGATCTCTTGCCCCTTGCGTGATCGATAGTTGGTATAGAAGCTCAGCATGCCTTGTTCGGCATCGAACGCTTTGCACAATACGACCCGAGCACTCGGCCGACCACTGGCATCGATCGTTGTGAGGGTCGTTGCATTCGTGTTGGGTTGCAGCGCACGCTGCCTGGCATCATCCAGCCATGCCTCAAGCATACGCATTGGATTGTCGGGTAGCTCATCGGGCAGAAAATCTGCTGCTACGTTGTCAGTCACTTGTGGTCTACCTTCAGTAATACTGCGCAAACAATTATTGCATAGGCGCGGCCCTGATTCAGGGCGTGCCGACTACGCAGACCCCACCTGTGCGGCGCGGATCGGCGGCAGCAGACAGCACGGGTGCCGCGTCGGGACAAGTCAACGCCAATGCCGCGCCGACGCCGCCGAAATACATGCTGGGCGTATCGAACGCCCTGACCTTGATGCCCGGGTTGTCTTCCACCAGCGCACCCGGCTCCGTGCACAAAATCTCTGCGTAGTGACCACTCGCCTCATCAGCCTCTAGCGCAACCTCGACATGCAGGCGAGGCGCCGATATTGCCGCGTCCAAAGGCTCCGCGCGCAGCAACAGTTGCTGCAGCGTTTGCGCCATGGCACTCGTAATCCGATCTGCGCCAGGCGAACCAATCGCCAGGACCTGATCGCGCGATCGCGCCGTCGTTGGCGCCATGTTCGAGGGCAGCCTTAGGCCTGCCGGCGCCGCTGACAGACCGCGACGGTTAAGCTCAAGCTCGCCGAGGCAATTGTTTAGCCACAGACCGGTGCCGGCTGGCATCTCGCCGCTGCCATAGCCTGCAGAGGCCGTGATAGCGCATGCCATGCCATCGCTGTCGACCGCCGACGTGTGAACGGTAGCGCCGCTGACATGATTGCCCAGAAGGGCACCGTCAGTGCGTGCGCTGTCGAGCAGCAACTGGCAGTCCCGCGAGAGGTCGGTCGAGAAGTCGAGTTGTCGGCGGCGGTATTGTAATGACGCGCGCATCGCCGGCAGTAAAGACTCATCGGCAGTCATGCCGAGCAGCAATGCACCGAGCATTGTGCCGCCAATGGCAGGGGGTGGATTTAGCGCCACTTCCCAATCGCCAACCGAAATCTGCAAGCAATCGCGCCGCAACGCTTGATAGCTGGCGAGGTCTTCACGCGTCAAGACGCCGCCGGCATCGAGGATGTGGCGCGAAATACGTGCGCCCAACTCGCCCTTGTAGAACAGCGCCGGCCCCTCGTCGGCGATCGCCTGCAGCGTATCAGCCAGCCCTGGCAGGTGCACCAGCTCGCCCGCGTCCAACAGCGTGTCATTGTTCGGGTGCAACGCTCGGCGCGACACCGGGTCGCGCCCAAAAATGGGTTTGCCGGAGTATTCAAGATAATGGTGACAGGCACTGGACAGCGGAAAACCCGATCGTGCGATATCAATGGATGGCTGCATTAATACGGCAAGTGGCAAATTCCCGAACGCTGCAGCTGCGTCGGACACCGCGGCCAATGAACCTGGCACGGCAACGCTGGCGGCGCCAATCGTGGTGGTGATGCCGCCGCCGTATTGCATGCTGACATCAATACCTGCATTCGCAACGCGACCGTCACTGGCCAGCCCCGGTACGGCAACGTAGCCATCGAATGTGACCGGCGCGGCGTCAACGGGCCATATGGTGACGAAAGCGCCACCGGCAAGCGCACAGACCCCTGGCTCAGTGTTCATTGTCAGCAGTGACGCACAAAGCGCTGCATCAACCGCATTGCCGCCTTCGGCAACGATTTGCGCTGCGGCATCGGCGGCGACTTGCGAGGTAGTGGCGACGGCGACTTGAGTCATGGTCAGGCTTCAATAAAATGAGTTGCGATGCTCGCATGGGCGTGGCGTTGGCGCCAGTACCCGTCGCTGTTTGATTCAGCGCGCGTTCATTGATCGACAGGCAGACTGGCTGCGTGATGAAAATCTGACAAAGGAGTTACATCATGTACAAGCCAACCACCATGCTGGCACTCGCCGTCGGCCTAATGCTTGCCTCCGGCGCAGGCAACGCACATGACCACCGCAGTCATTATGACCGGTCGGATCGCGTCGAGCGCCACTACAAACACAACCACAGAAAGGCGCATCGCAAAGCCTATCGAAAGCGTCTGCAGGCGCAGCGCAAACATGCGTATCTGCATCGTCACGCAAACAAGCGCTGGCGACATCGTGATCGCTACTATGATCGTCATTATTATCGTCACAACTACCGTGTGCCGCGCTACTATCGCCAGCATGCGCGCGGCCATCACTGCCGTCTGAGACATCGTCACTACCACAATGGCTATGCGTACTTCGGCACACTCGAAGCGGCTCTGGCCACAGCGCTGGCCTACGAAATCGTGCATGAGGTTTTCGATGACTGACCAGTGGCGACAGCGGCGCCGGCTAGGCCCCGGCGCCACGTTTGCCGCAGACGCGTCTGCGAGCGTTGCGCCAACTCACTGGTGCTGATTCGTGCCCCTCTGGTGAGATTGACGCGTTCCCGGATCGTGTCAGTCTCAACGACATAACGTATAGCGGGTGATCCTGCGCGCAGACAATTTCGCCACTTTGTGAGACATTACCGACGGATGAGAGTGGAGCCGTCATATGCGCCCCGATTTCGACAATGCGTTAGTCCTGACGCTGCCGGGCGCCGCGCATGAGTGACAGCGATAACCGCAGGTTGCGTGCGCAGATTCGGCGGATGCATGAAGAGGCGCGCAACAACGAGGCGCTGTTGCGCAAGTCACAACAGCGCGAGCTGGATATCTTGGCCGCCGCGAATCTCAATGCGTTGTTCGACTGTCTGACGCACGGACTCGCGGCCAGTTTCGGCGTCGAGTTGGTCACGCTGGTGTTGTGTGACCCGGACCATGAGATCCGCCATCTGCTGATTGCCGAAGGGGGCACGGGGGAGCCGCCGGCGGGTGTGCGTTTCTTCGACGCACTTACCGGGTTGGCGCCGCAATATGCCAATCTGCGCAGGCCATGGCTTGGCCGCTTTCAGGCGGCTGATCACCAGCTCATTTTCGGTGAAGATGGCTTCGCCAGCATTGCGATGATCGGCCTGCGGCGTCAGGGAAAACTCATCGGCAGCCTGAATCTGGCCAGCCGCGACGCCGACCGCTACAGTCGCGATTTGGCGAGCGACTTCCTTGCCCACCTTGGTGTGATTACCTCGTTCGCGCTTGAGAACACGGTCAACCGCGCGCGGTTGCTGCGTAGTGGTTTTACCGACGTGTTAACGGGTTGGCATAACCGACGTTACCTGCAGGTGCGCATGGCCGAGGAGCTCGCGCGAGCGCGCCGTCATGGATCGACGTTGAGCTGCCTGTTTCTTGATATCGATCATTTCAAGCGGATCAATGATACCTACGGACACCATGCGGGGGATGTCGTGCTGTCTGAGTGCGCACATCGAATTGATGCGCAGGTTCGTAGCAGCGATGTGGCTGCTCGGTATGGTGGCGAGGAATTCGTGATCTTGCTGCCGTCGACCGAGCAAGAGGACGCCCATCGGTTGGCAGGCCGTATCCTTGCTGCAGTGAGCGGCACGCCGTTTTCGGTTCACGGTGGTGGCGACATCACGGTCACGGTGTCGATTGGCGTTGCCAGTATCGATGTCGAGACGCTTGACGGTGATGATAAGACGATAGGCGAGCGACTACTTAGGCAAGCCGATCTTGCGATGTATTCGGCGAAGTCAGATGGGCGCAACTGCGTTCGCCTTGCAGCGGCCGCGAGTTGAATCCTTGACCTGCCGCCGGCTTCTGCGATAATTGAGAATGATTCTCATTTAAGTCAAAGGTGAATACGTGAACAATGCATCCCGCGCAGCGTTGCTGCTGCCATTGCTTGCCCTGGCGGCCTGCGGCGCTGATGCGCCAGAATCCGGCGAACGCGGTGCTGAAACGCCCGTGGCACCTGTGGTTGTCTATTCGTCTCGCGCAGAGCAGTTGATCGAACCGATCTTTACTGAGTTCACCAAATCCACGGGCATCCCGGTGGAGTATGTGACCGACGACCCACAGCCACTGATCGCGCGATTGCAGGCAGAGGGCGACGTCACACCAGCTAGCGTGCTGCTGACAGTTGATGCTGGCAATCTGTGGTTTGCGGCAGAGCAGGGCGTACTGCAACCCGTTGAGTCTGAGTTGTTGACGCAGACTGTGCCAGCGTATTGGCGCGACACGCAGAATCAGTGGTTCGGGCTGTCGCTGCGCGCTCGAACCATCATCTTCGACAACCGCAAGCTGTCTGCTGAAGACCTGATCGGCTATCAGGATCTCGCCGATGAGAAGTGGCAGGGGCGTTTGTGTCTGCGCACATCAAAGAAGGTCTACAACCAGTCCCTCGTGGCGATGATGATTGCGGCTGTGGGTGAGGAGCAGACCGAAGCGGTCGTGAGCGGTTGGGTAAGCAATCTTGCCGAGGAGCCGTTTTCCAACGATACGCGGCTAATCGAGGCGGTCGCCGATGGGCGTTGCGAAGTCGGCATCGTCAACACCTACTATCTGGGTCGGCTACAGCGTGAGCAAAGCTTGCCCGTGAGTATTTTTTGGCAGCCCGCCGAATTCGGCGGCGTACACGTGAATGTTTCTGGCGCGGGTATCGTCAAGCATGCCGCGAATGCCGAAGGCGCTGCGCGGTTGCTCGAGTGGCTGGCAACGGATGGTCAAACTCTGTTTGCCAGCAAGAATCTCGAGTACCCCGTACTAAGATCAACCGCCAATGATCCCATCGTCGAAGCATGGGGCGATTTTGATGCTAGCGAGCAATCGCTAGTCGATGCTGGCCGTTATCAGGCTGATGCTGTGCGCCTGATGGACAGAGTCGGCTACCGTTAGTCGGTGACGTTGCGAGCAGGCACGCGTGCCTGGCAGATTCCGGCAGTCCTGATTGCAGCCTTGATGCTGTTGCCCATTGCTGTTGCGGTGGGCTCGGTGTTTACACCGGCGGGCGAGGTCTGGTCGCACATTGCCGAGTTCGTGCTGCCTCGCGTTGTCGCCAACACCGTGTGGTTAACGGTGTCGGTAGCACTGACTACGCTACTGTTGGGCGCTGCTGCTGCCTGGTTGACCGCGACTTGTGAATTTCCCGGTCGCCGATGGCTTGGCTGGGCGTTGCTCCTGCCGCTGGCGATGCCAGGCTACGTGATTGCGTTCGCGCTGACCGGCATCTTCGAATATGGCGCACCCTTGTCGAGTTATCTGCGCGAATCGTTGGCTGTCGAACTGCCCCGATTCTCGGCAGGGGTTGCCAGCACGATCTGCCTGTCGTTGACCCTCTACCCCTACGTGTACTTGCTCGCAAGACAGGCTTTTCTGACTCAGGGTATTCGCAGCTTGGAAGTAGCGCAGTCGCTCGGCATGACGCGACGACGCGGTTTTTTCCGTGTCGCCTTGCCAATGGCTCGGCCCTGGCTGGCAGCTGGCGTTGCGCTTGTGTGCATGGAGACGCTCGCCGACTTCGGCACCGTCAAAGTATTTAACTTTGACACGTTTACGACCGCAATCTATAGCGCCTGGTTCGGGTTGTTCTCACTGACTGCTGCACTGCAGATGTCCGTAATGCTGCTGGTGCTGGTGCTGGTCGCATTGACGCTTGAGTATCGTTTTCGCGGCAAGGCGCGCTACACCAGTGCGGGTTCCGCTGCCAATGCACCGCGCATGCAGCTTTCGGGCGGCGCCAGGATCGCGGCCAGTGGGTTCTGTTTGCTGCTGTTTGCACTGGCATTCGCCGCGCCTGTCAGCCAGTTAGTCTTCTGGGCCTGGAATAGCCTTGCGGGCGAATGGGGTGCGCGCTACCTGGAGTATTTTCGCGCGAGTCTGTTGCTGTCATTGGCATCGGCCGGGCTGGTGACATTGATGGCAGTCATGCTCGGCTATAGCGAGCGACGTGCGCCAGGTGTCATCACCCGATGGAGCGCGCGCGTCGCCACGCTCGGCTATGCGTTGCCTGGCACGGTGTTGGCGGTCGGCTTTTTCGTGGTAGTGGCGGGTGCCGGTCACGCACTGACCGCCATGGCCGGTTGGCTGGCGCCAGGCCGAGGTGTCACTATTACGCTGACCGGGACGTTGCTCGTGATGTTGCTGGCTTATTCTGCGCGCTTTATGGCGGTCGCATACGGCCCGCTGGGAAGTGCGTTCGAACGCATCACACCCAGGGTGGATGATGCGGCGCGCGGACTTGGGGTGACCGGCGCACAGTTGCTGCGGCGCGTGCATCTGCCAATGCTTCGTGGTGGTATCGCGACGGCTGCGCTTTTGGTGTTTGTGGATGTCATGAAGGAGCTTCCCATTACGTTGATCACAAGGCCATTCGGTTGGGACACGCTGGCCGTGCGTATCTTCCAAATGACCACAGAAGGTGAGTGGCAAAGAGCCGCAATTCCCGCGCTGGCGATTGTAGCCGCGGGATTGGCGCCGGTCATTTGGCTGCATCGCCGCAGTCATGGGGCCAATGGGCATGCTTGAGATTCGCAATGTGGCACAACGTTACGGCGCCAAAGATGTGCTGACATCGTTGAGCCTGTCACTGGCACCTGGCCGTATCGGTTGTCTGTTGGGTGATTCGGGTTGCGGCAAGACCACGCTGTTGCGTTGCATTGCCGGCTTTGAACCGATTGTTGGTGGCGACATCAGCATCGACGGTGTTGTGCACAGCACTGAACGTAGCGCTACGCCTCCGGAGTCTCGGCCTGTCGGAATGGTGTTCCAGGATTTTGCGCTGTTGCCGCATCTGACGGTCGCGCAAAACGTCGCCTTCGGTCTACACGACAAGCCTGCCGATGAGCGCGATGCCGCAGTGGCTGAGATGCTCACACTGGTGGACATGCACGCATTGTCAGCACGTATGCCGCATGAGTTGTCGGGCGGTCAGCAACAACGCGTCGCGCTGGCGCGTTCGCTCGCCAGGCAGCCCAAGTTGCTGCTCATGGATGAGCCGTTCTCCAGCCTGGACTCGCGTTTGCGCAGCCAATTGGGCCAAGACATTCGCAGCGTGCTTCGCGGGCTTGGCATGACAGCGCTTTTTGTCACACATGATCAGCAGGAAGCGTTCTCACTCGCCGACGATGTGGGTGTGCTGCAAGATGGTGTACTGGCGCAATGGGATTCCGCTTACAACGTCTATCACCGGCCGGCTTCGCGATCCGTAGCCCAGTTTGTGGGCGGCGGCAGCTGGCTGCCGGGTACGGTTGTCGATCCGACCTGCGTGCGGACACAATTGGGTGTGTTGTGCGGCAGCGTCAGTGAGCGCGCGGTCGCAGGCGACAGCGTTGACGTCTTGCTGCGTCCGGATGACGTGATTCATGAAGACGATGCGCCAATGAAAGCGGTGATCGTGGACAAGCAATTCCGCGGCGCATCCTTCGTCTACGAGGTAGAGCCTGCGCCTGGCATTCGACTAAGCGCAATCGTGCCGAGCCATCACGATCATGCGGTTGGCGAGCGCATTGGCATACGCATCGACACGCAGCATATGGTTGTGTTTGCGCGCTAGCGTCGTGCGCGCGCGCTATTGCGCAGTAAGTACAGGAACAGCGGTACACCGATGGCCGCCGTCAGCGTGCCGACCGGCAGCTGGCGTGGTGCGAGCAGTGTGCGCGACAGCGTGTCGGCCAGCGTGAGCAGCGCGCCCCCGGCCAGCAATGCGCTCGGCAACAGCACGCGGTGATCATTGCCTGAGAAGCGCCGCACAAGGTGTGGCACCACGAGGCCAATGAATCCGATTGAGCCCGCCTGCGTGACCGCAAACGCCGTCAATAACGATGCCAGCAACAGCACATAGATGCGCATCGGTATCAACGGCAGGCCGAGCAGACGGGCGCTGGTCTCGCTTTGCGCGAGCACATTCAACTGGACGCTCGCGAGCATGCTAGCGATGAGCGCTATCGCAAGCACGAGCATCACTGGCAGTGGATCGAGCGCGAGGCTGAAATCGCCCATCAACCAAAACAACATGCCGCGCAGCGTGCCGTCCGGGCTAATCGCGAGCATCAAACTGACCAGGGCGCCAAAGCCGCTGGCAAGCACCACGCCCGTGAGCAGGAGCATTACCGGTGAAAACTGACTTCGAACGCCGCCGATGCCAAACACAATAAACGTGGCCAGACACGCGCCTGCAAATGCGGCTACGTCGACGACCGCGCCAGCCATACCGAGCAGCATCGCCAACAGCGCAGCAGCGGCTGCGCCACCAGACGTGCCAAGAATATAGGGGTCTGCCAGGGGATTGCGCAGCAGTACTTGCATCAGTACGCCCGCGATGGCCAACAGGCCGCCGACGGCAAACGCGCTGAGTGCGCGCGGTATTCGCAACTGCGCGACGACCAGACTGTCTTGCGCGGTTAGGGAATTGCTGAACCATTGCAGCAATAGCGCGGGTCGTACGCCGTCGCTTCCGGCGATTGCCGCAAACGCAATGCTCGCGAAACCTAGCAGTATTAGCAGCGCGAATAGCCAGCCACGATGTCGGCGCGGCGGTAAACTTGATGACATAACTGTGCTCATGGCGGGCTGGCGGCTGTCCTGGCACGCTGGCTGGAGCCATACAGGTGATTGTGAAAGAATACCGTCACTGGAGTACGAAAGCATGAGTTCTGATCAGATCGACGAAGATGGCTATCGCGCGAATGTTGGCATTATTGTGGCCAACGATAGTGCCAAGCTGTTGCTCGCCGGTCGCGCTGGCCGCAAGGGTTGGCAATTTCCGCAGGGCGGTGTCGCCCCAGGCGAGACGGCAGAACAGGCGATGTTTCGCGAACTTGAGGAAGAGCTCGGCCTGAGTGCCGACGATGTCGAGCTTCTCGGCTGCACGTCCGATTGGATTCCCTACCGCTTGCCGGACCGCTATGTGCGTCGCAACAGTCGGCCAATCTGCATCGGCCAAAAGCAGCGCTGGTTTATTCTGCGCCTGGTCGGTGCGGAGCATCGGGTGCGCTTCGATCTGACGGATAAGCCCGAGTTTGATCGTTGGCGCTGGGTCGATTACTGGCGGCCTGTTAACGAGGTGATCTACTTCAAGCGACGGGTGTACGCTCGGGCGTTGCATGAGTTAGCCAATTACGTTCACCCTGACGGTGCACCGCCGCAGCCGCGCTGGTGGCCACACCGTTGGCGCAGCGCATTTCGCAAGGATCTCAAACGGGCGGGATTGCTCGACGCGCCGTCGCGCTAGAACGGCTTCAATACCGCCAGCAGCACAATCGGAAACAAAAACAGCACCGGTACTTCGTTATACAAACGCAACCAACGATCCGAACGCTGGCACTCGCCGCGTTTGAGCTCGCCCATGATTTTCAGGCAGTACAGGTGATAACCGGTGAGCCCGACCAGCAACGCTAACTTGATATGAAACCAGCCGCTGCGGAACAGACCGTGGTTGATCGCGAGCAAGGCTAGTCCGAGCACCAGTGTCACCAAGGCGCCCAGTGTCATGATGGCGAACAGGCGCCGCTCCATGACGACGAAACGCTCGAGGCTGATTTGGTCGTCAGCAGCCCGATGGTAAATGAACAGCCTTGGAAGGTAGAACAGGCCGGCGAACCAGGTAACCATGAAGATGATATGCACGGCTTTGAGCGTAAGGTAGGTCATTCGTTCACATCGGTTAAACAAAGCGCAGACTGGCCAAAGCGTGAGCGATCTCACTTCCCGGCCGAGCCAGACAAGCGTAACATGTGCGTTGATCCGAATCTCTGGCAGGCAAGCAATTGAGCGCACGCAAGCTCGTTATCAAAGATGCATCAAGTACCCGCAATCGCGTGCTGCTGGCACTCGTCGTCGTGGCCATGCTTGGTGGCGGCTATCTGCTGTATGAAATGGGTCGTATCCATGCCGGCTTCAATCGGTTCGCAACCAGCACTGAGTTCGACGCACTCAATTCACGCATTGATGCCCTTGAAGGTGAGAATCGCTCACTGAGCGAACAATTGATTCAACTCGACACGATCTCCAAGACGGAGCAGGAGACCTATCGAGAAGTGAGCGGCACGTTGCGTGAGCTGCAGACCAAGATCCAGGAGCAGCGCGAGGCCATTGCCTTTTACCGCGGCATCATTTCGCCCGAGGAGAGCGAAAGTGGCTTGCGAATACAGGATCTGCACGTTGTGCGCGGCACTGAAGAGTCCGACTACAGGCTGCGAATGGTATTGGTTCAGGTTAAACGGCACCATCGCCAGGTCTATGGCAGAGTACAGGTATCCATCGATGGTGCGATGGATGGAGAGGTCGTCAGTTTGCCGCTTGCCAGGCTTCTGCCGGACGGCGCGTCATCGCGCTGGAACTATGGATTTCGCTACTTTCAGGATTTCGAGCGCGAGCTGCGCATGCCGGACGGATTTCGGCCACAAAAGATCACCGTGGAGCTTGCGCCGAGCGGCGCTGGCAACAAAGGGATCAAACAGACTTTTGACTGGTCTACTTCAACGGGTTAATCGCCCGGTCCGATTTACTACTGAAGAGAATTCGCATGCTAGGTCGCAAGAACCGAAAGAACGTATCCATCGAAACCCTGGTCGGCGCAGCGTCGCGCGTGAGCGGTGATTTGCATTTCACGGGTAACAGCCATGTTGACGGCATTATCAATGGTGATGTTGCGTCCGACGCCGATGGTACGTCAGCGCTCAGTGTCAGTGAGCATGGTGAGATCCACGGCAATGTCAACGTGCCTCATGTGGTGCTGAACGGTCTGGTGAAGGGCGACGTGGTTGCGTCGACCCGGGTGGAGCTTGGTCCAACGGCAAGGGTTATCGGTAACGTTTATTACAACCTCATTGAAATGGCCATCGGTGCAGAGATCAACGGCAAGCTGGTGCATAAGGGCGCTGACGGCGAGCCGCCAGCTGCGGTTGTCGATGACGCCGCCGATGCTTGAAAGACAAGCAAAAAACACGATATCCGTAGTATAGTAATGCGGTGTGGCGACATTTTGTCCGACACGAACCAAGGTCCAGGATTATGCAAGCGAATACACAAGCACCCCAGGCACCGGCACCGCTCGTCTTCACCGATTCGGCGGCCAGCAAAGTGGGCGAACTGATTACTGAGGAAGACAACCCGGAACTCAAATTGCGCGTATTCATTAGCGGCGGCGGCTGTTCTGGGTTCCAGTATGGCTTTACGTTCGACGACAAGATCGAAGATGGCGACGCCATGATCGAGAATCAGGGCGTGACGCTCGTGGTTGATCCAATGAGCGTGCAATACTTGATGGGCGCAGAAATTGACTACAAGGAAGACCTTGAAGGTGCGCAGTTCATCATTCGTAACCCGAATGCATCAACAACCTGCGGCTGCGGCTCTTCGTTCTCAGTTTGAGTCGCCGGCGGCAGCGACTCGTCTGCCCGTATTGATGCCCGTCCCCATTGCCTAGTTCAGCAGCTGACCCGCACGCAATTGATCCGGAGACCGTTCCGGACGGTGTTATTGCCGCCGTTGATCTTGGTTCCAACAGTTTTCACATGGTCGTCGCGACGCTGCGTCACGGCCAACTGACGATCATTGATCGGCTGCGTGACACTGTGCGTCTGGCTGAAGGGCTGCGTAGCGATACGGGTTTGGCGCCCGCGGCGCGCACCCGCGCAATCGACTGTCTGCAACGCTTTGGCGAACGGCTTCGCGAGATGCGGGCCGACAACGTCCGTGCCGCTGGCACCAACTCCATGCGCCGTATTCGCAACGACGGCGACTTTCTGAATCAGGCGCAGCAAGCACTCGGTCACCGCATCGATATCATCGCGGGGGTGGAAGAGGCGCGACTGATTTATCTCGGTGTGACCCACAGTCTTCCGCCGCCGCCCGGGCGTCGCCTCGTACTTGATATCGGTGGTGGCAGCACCGAGTTGATTGTCGGCGAAGGCCGTGATGCGATCGCGCTGGAGAGCTTGGGCATGGGTTGCGTCGGCAAGACCGAGCTGTTTTTTCCTGATGGGCGAATTACCGCTGAGCGATTCGAGGAAGCGCGCGTGGCAGCGAGGCTGAAACTGCGCCCGGTGAAGGCGGTATTCCGTAAGTCTGGCTGGGACGCCGCGATCGGTGCATCCGGCACGGTGCGCTCCACCGTTTCCGTTGCGCGCGAGATGGGGCTGATCAAGGCGTCCGAGCGCTTGCACGTATCCCATTTGGAATCACTAATCGAGACGATGATAGGGACCGGGCATATCGACAAGCTCGATTTACCTGGTTTGTCTCAACGACGGGCTCAGGTATGGCCCGGTGGCCTGTCGATTCTCGTTGAGCTCATGCATACGCTCAGAATTGAATCGCTGTTGGCATCGGACGGATCAATGCGAGAGGGTGTGTTGTACGACCTCGTCGGGCGCTTGCAACACGATGATGCTCGGGTTCGCAGCGTGATCGCCCTGGGTGAACGCTATCATATCGATCAGCAGCAGGCAGCGCGCGTTAAAGAGACAGCCATGCAGCTGTTTGACCAGGTCGCGGACCACGTCAGTATCGAGACGTCGCTTGCCCGCCTGCTTTTGCGCTGGGCCGCGCACCTGCATGAGATTGGGCTGGATATCGCGCATGCCGATTTCCATTTGCATGGTGCCTATATTGTTGCCAACGCCGATTTGCCAGGCTTTCCGGCCGCGGAACAACAACTGTTGGCGTACGTGTTGTCCAATCAGCGCAAACGACCCTCCGGGAATTCAGTGCCCATGCTCGATGCAAGCTGGCAATCAACCGCGCGGCTGTTGACGTTGCTGTTGCGCCTGGCGGTGCTGATAAATCGCAATCGCAGCGATGCGCCCATGCAGCCGGTCAGCATTGGCATTAGAGATGACACAGTGCGCGTGTCATTTGATCCTGTGTGGCTGGACAACAACCCGCTGACGCGCGCAGATCTTGCACGCGAGCAGCAACTACTCGCGAACTGGAGCCTCAAGCTCGAATTTGACTGAGCTTACCTAAAACTGCGCGCCGTAGATTTCCAGTAGCGCGCGCTGCGCACTGAGCTCGGCATCGCCTGATTTGGGTTGCGCCCGCTCATAGCTGCCGTCGGCCTGCATCTCCCATGCCTCGGTATTGTCCGCCAGATAGAGCGCGAGGTCTTTCTTGATGCGCTCAACATGCGACTTGCGCCGTACCGGGAAGCACACTTCAATGCGCCGAAAGAAATTGCGTTCCATCCAGTCTGCGCTTGCGCACAGAACCAGTTCTTTGCCGCCGTTAACAAAGAAATACACACGCGAATGTTCAAGGAAGCGACCGACAATAGAACGCACGCGGATATTCTCGGACAACCCGGGAATGCCCGGCCTTAAAATGCATATACCGCGCACGATCAAGTCGATTTTGACGCCGGCCTGCGACGCCGCATAAAGCGCGCTGATGATGCTCGGTTCAATGAGCGAGTTGAACTTTGCAGTGATCCCCGCTGGCTTGCCAGCCAGCGCGTTGCGGCGCTCTTTGCGAATGTAGCTCATGAGTTTCTTGTGCAGCTCAAACGGCGAGGTCAGCAGTAGCGTGTTGCCTTCAATGGCCGTCAGGCTGGTGAGCTGCATGAACACGTTGTGCACATCGGCCGCAATGTCTGGCTGCGAACTCAACAGCCCATAATCGGTATACACGCGGGTCGTTTTGGGGTGGTAGTTGCCGGTGCCCAGGTGCACATAGCGGCGCAACTCGCTGCCTTCGCGGCGCACGATCAGCGCCATTTTCGCATGCGTTTTGTAGCCCATGACGCCAAACACGACGTGCGCGCCCGCTTCCTGTAGTCGCGACGACAATTCGATGTTGGCCGCTTCATCAAAGCGCGCCATTAGCTCGACGATGACAGTGACTTCCTTGCCAGCCCTGGCGGCGGCAACCAGGTGATCCACAATCGGTGACTGCGGGCCGGTACGGTACAGCGTTTGCTTTATCGCCAGCACGTCTGGGTCGACCGCCGCGCTGGCGATCAGGTCAATGACCGGCGCAAACGACTGAAAAGGATGGTGCAGCAGCACGTCTTTCTTAGCCATCGCCTCAAACACGCTCTCCGCATTGATCAGTACTTCCGGCACATTGGGTGTAAACGCCGGGAATTTGAGATCGGCTTTCGGGGAGCTATCGGCAACCATGCTTAGCCGGTTCAGATTGACCGGCCCTCGTACGCGATACAGGTCATCTTCGGTGAGCTCGAAGTGATCAAGCAAGAACGTGCTGAGTTCGTCGCTGCACTCGTATGCAACCTCAAGACGCACGGCTGCGCCATAGCGACTCGCGGCCAGTTCCCCCTCCAGCGCACGGATCAGGTCCTCGACTTCCTCGTCGTCAACATAAAGGTCGCCATTGCGCGTGATCCGAAATTGATAGCAGCCGTCAACCTTGAGGCCGGGAAACAGGTCGTCGACGAAGTCATGGATGATCGAAGACAGAAAGACATAGTCCTCCTCACCGACACCCTCAATGTCAGCGGGCACTTGAATCAATCTCGGCAGCGAGCGTGGCGCTTGCACCAGGCCGCGATGCCGACGCCGGCCGTACACATCGCGACCGCGCAAGCCGACAATAAAGTTAAGGCTCTTGTTGAGGATCTGAGGAAACGGACGTGAGGGGTCCAGGGTCAGCGGCGTGAGTACTGGCAGAATCTGATTCTTGAAATGCTCGTATAGCCAGGCGCGTTGCGCGGCGGTCCAATCGGCGCGCCGTAGAAAGCGAATGCCAGCCTTGTCCAGCGCGGGCAGCAGCTGTTCGTTTAGCTCCGTGTATTGCGCGGCGACAATGTCATGCGCGCGGCGAGATACGGCGGTCAGCACTTCCTGAGCGCTGAGTTTGTCTGGTCCCGGCGGCGACGTGCCAATCTCTTCTCGCTGTTTGAGGCCAGCCACACGGATCTCGAAGAACTCATCGAGATTGGTGCACGAGATACACAGATAGCGAAGTCGTTCGAGCAATGGAATGCGTTCATCACTCGCCTGCGCGAGTACGCGCTCGTTGAAATCGAGCAGGCTTAACTCACGGTTGTAGAAATGCTCCGGCTTCGACGAATCGCGTTCGACATCCTGGGTAGGCACCGGTTCTGCTGCAATTTCTGGGTTTGTTGCCATACTCGAGTTTAGTCAGCTGCATGAATACACCCGGCAACAACACTGTGTCTTGCGCCGGTTATCGTCGTTGTGTCGATGGCTAGGTTGTCCCAGCGTCTCGCCGCCAGCCAGGCGAACAGCACAGCCTCAACAAACTCAGGGTCAAGCCCGAAGTCACCACTGCCAGTCAGTGCTGCATCAGGTAACCCGGCTGCCAGCCTGTCTCGCAGATTGCGGTTTGCCCAACCACCGCCGCAGATGATCACACGATTAACCGGCTCGGCGCTATCGTGGATGCCGCGTATTACGGTATCCGCCGTAAATTCGCACAGGGTTGCCATAATATCGGCCTGCGCGGCCGCACTCATGGCGTCAATTGCCGCGGGTTTCATCCGCAGTTTGGTGAGCAACCAATCTGCATTGAATAGCTCACGTCCTGTGCTCTTAGGTGCCGGCTCAGCCAAGTAAGGTTCTGCTAGAAGGCGCTCCAGCAGCGGTTGGTCGACGGTGCCATTACTGGCTATTACGCCGCCCTCATCGTAGTCGCCCACGCCACACAGCTTCGCCCATGTATCCATTAGCGTATTGGCCGGCCCGGTGTCCCAGCCGACCGTTGGTTGCTCTGGCAGCAGTAATGTCACGTTGGCGATCCCGCCCAGGTTCACAACCGCACGGTTCTCAACATGCGAGCGCAGTAGCTGATCATGCAGCAGCGGCGCGAGCGGCGCGCCCTGGCCGCCGGCCGCGAGGTCTGCGCGACGAAAGTCGTTAATGGTTGTAATGCCAGTGCCTTGCGCGATGCGTGCACCGTCGCCGATCTGCAGTGTAAACGGCGGGTTGCCCTCAGGCGCATGAAACAGCGTTTGACCGTGGCTGCCGATGGCGGTGATGTCCGAGGCACGGAACCCTGCATATCTTAGCAGTGTCAGTGCGGCAGCTGCGAGCGAATCGCCCATTGCACTATCTATCTCACCGAGCGCTTGGGCTGTGATCGCGTCCGGGGCAGCAAGCGCCTCATCCAAGCGCGCTTTCAGCTCGCCGTCGAAGGCGATGGTGTCGGCTGCGATTGTCCGCAGCGAACTATCGTCAATGCCGACCAGCGCCGCATCAATGCCATCCGCGCTAGTGCCCGAAATCAGGCCTAGAAATAGTCGCTCATCGCTCATCGAGATGTCCTGAGTTTTTGGTGCGCATGGCGCGCACAGACCGCCTGGTCAGAGCGCGCCGCGCGGGCTATTGCCAGCGCTGGCAAGCTGCGTGTTCTTGAAGCGTTCCAGCTCGGCCAATACCGGCGCAGACACGCGCTGGAAGTCGGCCAGGTACTCGTCCTTGATCGGCGAAGCTTGTGGTAGTGGCACGGTGCGCGGATTGCGGTGTACACCGTTGAGCCGATACTCATAGTGTAAGTGCGGCGCTGTCGC
>JBCCCC010000062.1:0-17985 GCA_039033695.1 Pseudomonadota bacterium
CGCGCGCGTGCCGTGTTCAAACAGGAGACGCCGCCCGAAGCGCCGTCCCCGGCACGCACCGAGTTTTCGAATATTAGCGGCAGCGCCGTGGTCGCCGATGGCGTTGCACGCAACGACGATTTTCAGGCCCAGCTACCGTTCCTGCAGCTGACCGGCAGTGGCGATATCAATCTGGCCGACGCCACGCTCGATTACACCCTCAACGCTCGTGTCCTGGAGCGGCCTGAGTTCTTGACCGGAGCCAGCGAGGCGGAGCTGGACGAATACACCGAGGCGGTGATTCTCTTGAAGATCACGGGCGATGCATCCGCGCCCACCATCCGCCCGGATATCGCCGGCATGGCGCGCAATGCGGTGCAGGACAAGATCGATGAGGAAAAGGACCGGCTGAAGCGCGGCTTGCTTGATCGTCTGGGCATTGGTGAGGAAGAGCAAGAGGACGAAGAAGAGGAAGAGTCGGTCGAAGACGAACTCAAGAAAAAGCTCAAAGATCTGTTCTGATAATGATCATGCGCGCCTTCTTATTGCTGTCGCTGGCAGCGCCCGCCGGCGCAGCAGAGATTCTCAGCATTGATGTAACACATGAGGATGGGCGCTATTTCATGCGCTCCGAAACCTGGTTCGATGCGCCGCGCGCTGGCGTGTTCGACGTGTTGACCGACTACGAGCGCTTTGACCGGATATCCAGTATCTACGAGGACTCACGATTCGAGCCACCGGCCGAAGACGGCACCACGCGCGTCTACACGACAGTTAAGGGCTGCGTGCTGTTTTTCTGCCAGACCATGTCACGCACTGAGCGCCTGGAAGCGGACGGGTTGGGCTTTATTCGTGCCACGACGGAGGAAGGGTCCTCGGATTTCGACTACAGCGTGGCGATCTGGGAGCTGTCTGAAAAAGATGGTGGCACGTTGGTGGTCTATGCGGTCGAAATGGAGCCCGCGTTTTGGGTGCCACCTCTGATCGGACCGTATGTCATGAAGCGCAAGCTCCGAAAAGGTGGCGAGGATGCCATCGTGCGAATCGAGGCGCTGGCGCGCGAGTCTACTGCTGACAGCAGCGTGTTTGCATCGCGCGGTCTGGCGGGGTTTGAAGCTCAGCAATGACTGCATCGGCCAACGGCGACACTTTTGCTGTGCGCGTGCTTGCATGGTTTGACACGCACGGGCGCAAACACCTGCCGTGGCAGCAGGACAAGACGCGCTACCGTGTCTGGATCTCCGAGATCATGCTGCAACAGACCCAAGTGGCAACTGTTATTGGCTACTACGAACGTTTCATGCAGCGTTTCCCGGACGTTGTTGCGTTGGCAGATGCACCGCTGGATGACGTACTCGGGCTGTGGGCGGGCCTGGGTTACTATGCGCGCGCTCGCAACCTGCACAAAGCGGCGATCGCTGTTCGTGATAATCATGGTGGCGATTTTCCCGGCGACTTCGATGCGGTCGTCGCGTTGCCCGGCATCGGCAGGTCCACCGCCGGTGCCATCTTGTCGCTGGCTGACGATCAATCGCATGCCATTCTCGACGGCAATGTCAAACGTGTACTCGCGCGGCATGACATGGTGGCAGGCTGGCCGGGCAAGACGTCGGTACTGAATGCACTGTGGGCACTGACCGAGGCAGTAACGCCGGCACGCCGAACCGCGGACTTCAATCAGGCCATGATGGATCTTGGTGCAACGGTCTGTCGACGCAGTCAGCCAGCGTGTCATGCGTGCCCCGTGCAAGACAGCTGCCAGGCGCGGGCTCAAAACCGTATTGCCGAATTCCCCGGCAAGCGTGCACGCAAGGCCAACCCGCGGCGCAGCACAAGTATGCTGGTTATCCGCAATCCGGAGGGCGAGCTTCTGCTGCTGCGCAGGCCGGAAAGCGGCATCTGGGGTGGGCTTTGGGCGTTTCCGGAAATCGCGCCAGAGGATGACACGATGGCGGCCGTCGAAGTGTTGGGCATCACCATGCGCGCACCGGTAGAGCAATTGCCAGCGTTTACCCATAAATTCACGCATTTCGATTTGGCCATTCAGCCGCTGCTGGTTAGCGCAGCATCGGTCAATACAGTTGCTGACAACGACAGCCGGTGGATCGGTTTATCCGAATTGGCAGACCTCGGGGTGCCGCGACCTGTCGGGCGCATCGTGGAGTCGTTACAATCAACGGCAGATCTACTACGGGAAGCCTGATGAGCAGAATGGTGAATTGCGTTGTGCTGGGGGAAGAGAGCGAAGGTATGGATTATTCGCCATACCCCGGCGAGCTTGGCCAGCGCATCTATGACAATGTGTCAAAAGCAGCCTGGCAGCGATGGCTGGGCCACCAGACCATGCTGATCAATGAGTATCGGCTGACACCCATCGAGCCCGAGGCTCGCAAGTTTCTCGAGACCGAAATGGAAAAGTTCTTCTTCGGTGAAGGCTCCGAGACGCCGCAAGGGTTCGTCGAGGAGTGATTGAGACAAGTACCATTGTCGCTGAGCGGTGAGCGACCAGCGGTCTCCGCCAGCGCGGGCGATCGCTAGCGTCTCAATGCTACCAGGCGAGATATCCGAGCGGCTCAAGGTGGCGTTGTCGTGGGTTGTGCCGCCAGCTTTCCAATAGGTGACCCCTGCGAGAGTCTCGCGGCTTTCGGTCCAATCTCAAGACACGCTACACCAGAGACATGTGAGAACACTGGGCGCTAGCTGGTTTCGGCGCGTGGCCGATTTTGATGCCGGTTGCATGGCGGCTTCGTCGACTGTTCGTGCGGAGCCATCGTCCGAGATTGACTGTGCTGGTGTCGGTACTGATCGGGATCGCACGAACCTCGGTGTTCACCTTCATCGGGTGGCGACTATTCGGTGATCCTCTCTCATTTTTGGAGGCGGCATATCGAACCATACCGCTGACACTGGCGATACTGCCGCTTCTTATACCGCAATCGTTCAACACTGCTGGGCCCATTATTCCGTTGGCAGTGTTACCTCGAATTCGATTGCTGCAAGTTGGTTAGGGGATTTGCCAACGGACTCAAGGAAGGGCAACCAGCGAGGATCGTCATGGAGATTGGCAAGCTCCGGAATGACAGTGATGAAGTCTATGCTTGACTGTCTGATCCTGACGGATGCATCGAGAAATTCGAATGCCCGATCATTCTCGTTCCGGTATGCAAGCGCGCGGGCAATATAAACAGGATCTTGCTTTTCATACTTCTCGATCAGCGCCGCTAATGCGGTATCCGAGGCCTCTTGATTCCCAAGCTCATGCTGAACCATGGCGCTCGCAGCCAGTCGCATCGCCTCGAACGGCTCCTTCGTTACTTCGACTAATGCCTCATTGGGGTTGCCCCGGTACATCAGGGCTAATGCTAGATAGGATCGTATACTGAGGATATCCGGACTCAGCTGGAGAGCAGTTCTATAAGCCGAAACAGCCTCATCCCAGCGCCGAATCGCAGAATAGGCCGTGCCCAGGTTGGCGTAGCCAACAGGGTTGACTGGGTCTCGGGCGGTGTAGAACTCGAGTAGCGCAATAGCTTCATCCGATCGATTCAGTAACGCCAGCTGTATAGCCGCGTTGCCGATTATTTTCAGGTTAGTCGGTTCCAATGCCAGTGCGCGTTCGAGGTAGCGGGCCGCCTGAGATGAGTCGTTGCCCCAGCGTCTCGTAACCACAGAAAGGGTGACGTGAGCGCGTGCATTACTCGGATCGACCTCCAGCACCCGGTCTACTTGTTCGTGAATCAGCGCAATGCCTCGCTCAGCAGGCAGTGCGCCTATGATGGTTTGGTTGAGCAGATTAACTGCAAGATCATTCCGGGCCGCGGTGTAGTTTGGCTCGATGACTATGGCCCGCTGATACAGCGCGTTGGCGGACTCCACAGCCTCAGCGCTGCCTAGATTGCTGAGGTGTCGTGCTCGCAGGAACAGTGTATACGCCTCGGGGTCAATTTTTTGAACGCTCAAAGTCGTACCAAGTAGCTTGACCTTCAGTTGCTCGACGACCGTCGTGGCAATGTCATCCTGGACGGCGAAGACGTCGTCCAGTTCGCGGTCGTAAGTCTCTGACCACAGATGCGTGTCAGAACGTGCTTCGATCAATTGCGCCGTAATCCGCACACGATTACCGGCTTTTCTGACCGAGCCCTCAAGGATGTGCGTCACGTCCAGTTGTTCGGCGATTTCGGTCAGCGGCAGATCTTTACCCTTGAATGAGAATGCTGAGGACCGTGAGATTACGCGCAGCTCGGGAACATTGGCCAGCAGGTTTAGCAACTCCTCGGCAAGGCCGTCCGAGAGGTACTCCTGATCACCTGCTTGCGACATGTCATCAAAGGCAAGCACTGCGATTGACTTATCCCCATAGGACTCGACCAGTGCCAACGCGCGGCCCTCCTGCCTGGCTTCTGCAGCGATTGTCGACTCGCGCGACTCGGAAAGCACAAACTTGTCGACCGCGAAGTAACCAACGGCTAACGCCAGCACGACTATGATCAGGCGATCCAGCTTCTTGCCGGTTTCGGGGGTGATCGACTGCGTTCTGTCGACCTCAGACTCTCTCTTCAGTCCTTCGGGCGTAAGTTCAAACGCCCAGGAGATAATCAAGGCAGGGATCAGGCCAATCGCCAGCACGATGGTCGTTATCCTGAGCGCGGCATCGTCGAAACCAAATGCGGGAAAGATCGTCTCGACAACCTGGACGATCAGCCAGGCTACGACCACATAGGCAGCACCAGCACGGAAGACGTTTCGGCGTCTAAGCTCGTTGAAAACGGACATGTGCTGCCTCTCTTTTTGTTGTTGCTTACCAGAGTAACGCGAGACCCAAAAAGTACGATATTAGTCCGATAGTCTGCTTTGTCGAATAAGCCATTGCTCGCACGAATCGGACGATTCAGCCAGCATGCGCGCATGGCGCTGGTGTGAGTTTAAGAGGCAGACCTAAAATAGTGGTGTTCGAACGATGTGCAGACATCCTCCTGAAAGGTAACCCGTGCCACATCAGACGACAAGGCTCGGCGACGAATTAGGCCGCGGCGTCCAACAGGCAGTAACTCCACAACCCAATCCCGTGACCACTCGCGATCCGGTTATGTGCTGATACGGTCGCTTGACAGACGCCTTCGCACTCGTCAGAAATTGCCAAAGTGCCCGCGGTTTACTGCAATCGGTTGCTGCCTACCAATACTGATCAACAATAAACTGCAGCGTGTCCTCTTCCTCACAACTGATCGCGCCGCAGGCGCCACCGCGATCGAAGTAGCCTTTGCTCTCGCCTGAGTCAGCTCGCTGGCGAGCGAGCTTGCGCGCGGATGTGCGTTGGCGCAGGTCGGCCAGCCTTTCCGCATACGTCGTATCAGGTTCGTACGCGGCACGTGCGACCAACGCGAGTTGCCGAGCGACGACTTCATCCGCAAGCAACATGGATTTTTTGCGCTCGAGTGGCTCGTAGGCACTGCATCCCACGACCCGGCATGCTTTCGGGTCAGTTCTAAGGACTGAGCAATAGCGCTCGCCGCTCGGCCGCATCGCCAGCATTGGCACGCTGGAGTCACCGCGTTCTGCGCGCCGCGCGTTGGCAATCCGATAGCTAATCGATGGCACGAAAATCGGTGAGCAGTGGCTGACCAGTTCGGCTTCTTCCGGCAAGAACATGGCCACCTCCGACAGGGTCAGTTCGGCGACCAGTGGCAGGTAGCGCCCTCTCCCGTACAGGTCCCCGGGCCGTTGGCCGGCATCCTCACTGTATGCGTCCGGCAAGACAATCCGATACTCGACGATCTCAGCCATGGGTTGGCTCTTTGCATCGACGCGCTGAAGCTTGAGCAACAAGCCTGATTCGGAGACACGATACAAACCGCCCAGCGACTCTGGCAATTTGCGCTTGAGCGTATCGCGGTCTTCCAGCTGCTCTGCCGATGGATTGTCCATCCTGAGCCGGCCCTGCAGCAGTGCGTCGGTTGAGCTCATGACCAAAAGGCCGATCTCGGTCTCGCTGCTGCGCGCAATGGTCATCGCGCGCACAGGCGCGGTGCACGACTCAGGCTGGGTCGGCGCGAAAACGAACGTCCCGTTGCTCATCCGCTGGACTTCCTGCACTTTCGCAAAGCAGGGTTCTTTGCTGCCTTCAGTGCGCATCAGCAACTTGCCGGAGGCGCGTTCGAACGTTATTGAGACGGACTCTTGAGTCTGGTCAGCCGTCCAGGTCAGTGTGCCCGACCAGGTCGATGACTGCAGCAACTTTGCCTGGTCGTGTTCCTGGGCCCCAGCCGCACTCCAGGGCAGCATCAAGATAAGGCCGATCGTAAAGAGTCTGTTGGCATTAGTCATTATTCGGTTCGCCAGGTTTTCCGGTTGTTTACGAAAGTTTATACTCACGTCGCGCGACACGATGCAAAGTTGGCGTTGTCGCTACGAACCCAAGGCTATAGGTCTCGACCGTGAATTGCGAGCCGCACATCGCGAGCGGGAATGTCCGTCGCGATGGGTGTAAACTATGCGGCATCTGAGGACCAAGTCACAGGCATGCCGCATCAAGAACGGTATCATTGGTACCTCATCTACCGTAGTGACCTCTTGCGCGTGTTCATGGACTTACGATGTTGAAACTATCGCTATTGAATCGCCGCATTATTGCTGCACTCATGGCCGCGTCTGCTCTGGCATTTGTCTACGCCACCTACAAAGTCATCGACAATATCGTGGCAGAACAAAGCCGCATTCAGCAGCAGGCTGTCTCGCCGGTCTACAAGCTGGTGCGCGATGAGCTTCTGCGGCCGCTGTATATCGCCGAGACCTTCGCCAGCTCGATCGATCTGACAACTGCAATCGATAGCGGCAACTTCGATGAAGCGACCCTCATTCGCCAGCTTGAGAGAATGCAGCAAGATCTGGGGCTAATCTTCTTTGTCGCCAGTGAGCAAACGCGTAAGCAGTATTTTTCAACGGGAAGAACGCTGGATCTGATTGAAGGCGAAGTGTATTGGTATTTTGAGGCTAAGGCTCGCGACAAAGACTTTATGGCGGACCTCGGTCAGGTCGGCGATGTGCATTTGTTCTACGACGTCAAAATCCGTGGCGCCAACGGGGAGTTCTTGGGCTATGTGGGCGTTGGCAAACGTATTCAGCAGTTTCTCGATACCTTCGATACCTACAAGTCGCGCTATGGCTTTGATTTCGTTTTTGCCAACGAGAACGATGAGATCCTGCTGTCTTCGTTACCCGACCTGGTCGTGACCGACGCATACATTCCGACCCTCGACACGCTGGACTGGTTTGCACATGGCAATTCTGACCAACACATTCATGACAGCGAAATCATCGAGGTGGATGAGGCCGACTTTCTGATCTCCGAGTTCCGTATTGAGGAACTCGGTTGGCGTTTGCTGCTGCTAGTGCCACTCGAAGCCAGGCAGGCGCAGATTACCCGGGCGTTTCTGAGCAACGCATTCTTTGCGTTGTCGATTTTGGTCGTGCTGGCGGGGCTGTTCCTGTTCCTGATGCTGGTGTACAAGCGCAACCTTGAGAAGTCCACCGAGACAGACCCACTGACTGGCTTGCCCAACCGTGCTTATGTGCAACGCCGGTTTGCCCAGCTGCGGCGTTCGGGCGCTGAGCTGTGCGCGATCATCATTGATCTTGATCACTTCAAGTCGATCAATGATACCTACGGTCATGATGCTGGCGACCGTGCCTTGGAGGCTGCCGCAGACGTGCTTCGCCAGGAGCTACGCGAGAAGGACGCGGTGAGCCGCTGGGGCGGCGAGGAGTTCGTCATGCTGATTCCCGCAACATCCATCGAAATGGGCACCGCCATTGCCGAACGTTCCCGGCAGAACCTCGAGCGCCTCACGATCGATACCCGCCATGCGCGGCTCTCGCTGACAGCCAGCTTTGGCGTTGCGTTCGGCTGTGCCGCGGACGAAACCCTCGCCGAGTTGCTCTCCAGAGCCGACAAGGCGCTCTACCTGGCCAAGCAGAATGGCCGCAATCAGGTGCGACTGGATCAAGCTGCCTGACGTCGCTGCGGCGTCGCCCTAATCAGAGATGCCTCAAGAACCGCCCGACTTTGCGATCGCGACTATTGTTGCGGCGCACAGGTCGATGCCCGCCAATTGCGAGATGCTGGAGGTTGGCGCCTATGAGAATCCGAAAGAAACATACGGAATCGGATAGTCTTCAGAGACGCCCTTCGCCTGGAACATGACCGCTCACGATAGAAAAGGTGACCGCTCATGAAAGTCACTCGCAACTCATGAATAGTCGCGGGTAGCTGACTACTTGAAAGCCTAGGATATCGGTATCCGGCGATCGCGCCGCGGGCATTCCAGGAGGCCGACAAAGTGGCACTACAAGAAGATCTGAAGCACCAGGGTGACTTCCTGTTTCGGTACAGAAGCTACTTGCCGCTGGTCCTATTCGCGTTAGGCCTATGGGTGAAAATCTATCAAGAGCGATTCAATGGACTGGCCAGTGAGGGATTGGTTGGTGAAGTGCTCGAGGGCGCTGCGCTTGCTGTTGGCTTATTTGGGCTTGCCGTTCGAGTCGCGACGGTTGGGTTTACGCCCGATAACACCTCCGGAAGAAACACGGGCGCGGGTCAGTTGGCGGACGTCCTGAATACGACGGGGGCCTATTCGATGACCCGCAATCCACTATACCTGGGTAACTATTTCATGTGGATTGCTGTCGCCATGACGACAGGGAATATCTGGTTTGTTTGCGTATTCTCTCTCGCATTCTGGATCTTCTACGAGAGAATCGTGTTTGCCGAAGAGTCTTTCTTGCGCAAAAAGTTCGGCAGTCCATATCTGGCGTGGGCTGTCAGGACGCCTGCGTTCTTGCCTGCGTTTTCGAAGTACGTTGCACCGAGCCGGCGGTTCAGCTGGAGAAAGGTCCTCAGACAGGAGAAGAACGGGCTGTTTGCGCTATTGCTTGTGTTGTGTGTATTTGGGTTGGTCGGAGACGTCGCCGAAGATGAGTTCTCCTTATATGAGGAGCGGTTATCGATCGCGGGCGCAGTCTTTGCCGCGATGGTTTATTCGTTTCTCAAGCTACTCAAGAAGAGGACCTTGATTCTCAGCGACAGCCCGCGAACAACCGGCCACGCACCTGTAGATGTCATCCAACACAGCTTATTGGCGAGAGCTTTTCATTGGGGGTTTGTGGTCGTCCTTGCGTACGCGCTGGTCACGCCAGTCGACGAGGTCGTCGAGCTGGACGACACCGTATTCCTGCTGAAGGAGACTGTGTTTGCCGTGTTCTTCCTTGTACTTTTGCTCGCCCGCTTTGTCTACATGCGCACGCAGCCCAGCGCACTGCGAAATCATACGCCGGTTGCAATTAGGCGCCTGGCGCGGATTGTTCATCTTGGTATGTATGGCAGCCTTGGGTTGCTAGCTGTTTCGGGTCTCGCAATCGGTGGGCTGCATGCCGCGGGACTAGATGAATCCGCAGTGTTTGCAGTCACTATGTGGTTGCATGAAGCCGTCTATTGGTCGAGCGTTACACTAATCGCCGTGCATATTGTCGGCGCCATCTATCACCGGTATCTTGGCGACGGTGTCTGGAGCTCGATGGTCCCACTGTTCGTCGAGAAATCGAATAGGCCCCCGACGGCTTAGTGAGGTCGTGTGATTGCGGCTCGATGCCGTTGTTTGCGATGGCCTTGGCTTCAGAAGTAGTCCGTCTGCTGTTCGGTCTACGCTGGCTCAGGACGACAAATTGAGTACGCGACAGCTCGCCATCTAAGTCGTGCGTCGACTCGTAGATGACTTCCGCAAGCGTTAATCTGAATCAGCTAGCGTTCCGTGCACGATATGATCGCGGGGTTATTCCAAAAGATTTCTTGAAGACGCGCGTAAGGTGAGGTTGATCAGAAAAGCCGCAGCGAATGGCGACCTCTGATATCGGCAATGTCGGGTCGCCGAGCATCTTCGCTGCTTGCTCGGCGCGGTAATTGATCACGTACTGCCCGGGGCTTGAACCAATGGTCTGCCTGAAAACCCGTGAGAAATGCGATGTGCTCATTGCAGTTTGCGCGGCCAAATCCTCCAGGAGAATCGGCTCGCTCAGGTTGCTCTCGATGTAATTGAGTACCGCGCGGTAGTGATCTGCCGTGAACTTGGAAGATAGCGCTTTGATCTCAGGCTCGGTATCACCGTATGTCTGCAGCAGCTTGACCAAGAATACGCGAGCAAGAGACTCAAACATAATGGCCGATGCCTTATCGGACGACCCCATGGCATCGAGTATCATCCTCGCGGCCGCACAGATCTCCGGGTCGGATCGCAACTGATTATCTGCCAACTGCTGCTGTGACAGGATCATACTGAGCTCGGTTTCTGCGAACCATTTCACTTGCTCGGGATCCAGCGTCGCAACGATCGTGTGCGCCTCATCAAACCATCGCCATCCCGATTTGATGCCGGCCGGTGTAAGCACCACATCATCTTTCTTGAACTGATAGTCGAATTCGATGCCGTCTCGCCAGTTCAATACCCGCTGCGGCGTCTCATTCAGGTTCATCAATACATGGTGCTCGGCATAGGTCTCGACAGGCATTTCAGCCGGCGCAATCCTGAAGTAGTTGAGCGTCATGAGGGCAGCTGCGGATGGGCGGCCTTGATGGGCATTTCGCAGTAGCGGCTCGCTGGGGAACATGTCGCGATAACGCTTTGGCACGATGATCTGGCTCTCCGGTGAGGTGTTGTGTTGAGACTGCCACGGAACAGGCGTTCTAGGCATCGAATCAGACTGGCCAGGAGCCCGAATCGTTGCGTTACAACCGCTCGTTCTCAGTTTCGCCTGATCGAAGAAAAGACGAAGGGATCAGTATAAGTCGAACTCGGCCGATGACGGGTGCGAATCGCGGCATCGGACAATCGATCAGCTTGGTATGACGGCTGAACGCGGTTCTTGGGGGACGGACTTGCCTAACGATCCGCATGAGCCGATCGAGCAGGAATATTCAAAAACTGAGCGGGCCTTTTCAATACGGCGAGCGAGCCCAAAGCTACAGTTATCCCAAGCTCAAGACATCAATTGCACACAGTCTGGGAGGCAATTAGCCATGACGCGCAAAGCACACACCCGACGAAGCGTTCTTCAAGCCATTCTTGCCGGCGCATCGGTCGCGTCACTCCCGTCCGCCATTGCACAGCCATTACTTACCGTCCCGAAAGGAGCACGAATCATGGAAAAAGTATCATTCCCCGTTGCCAACACCCAACTGGTTGGTGATCTGTATGGCGCCGCAGAATCGGGTTGCCGGCCTGCGGTTGCCATAATCGGCCCGATGACTTATCAGAAGGAGCAGGCTCCGACCGAGTACGCCAAACGCTTGGCTGACCAGGGTTTCGTAGCGCTTGCCTACGATAGTCGCTACCGCGGCGAGAGCGGCGGCGAGCCCCGGGCATGGGAAAACCCAATGCACAAAGTCGACGATCTCAAAGCCGCAGTCGCTTACTTGAAGTCACGCGACGACGTTGATCCGACGCGTGTCTCGGTTCTTGCCATTTGCCAGGGTAGCTCAGTCGCGTTTCGGGCAGCGGCAGAGCTTGACGATGTTCACGCCCTGGCAACCATCGCCGGTCACTACCGAGACCAAGAGGGCGATATCGAGTGGCTGACCGAAGCAGGCTATGCTGCGCGCAAAGCACAGGGAGAGGCCGCTAAAGCGAAATTCGAAGCCACCGGCACAGTCGACTACATCAAGGGCGTTGATCAGACTGACATGAATGTCGGAATGCCCGGCGATTTTGTTTGGGAGTGGTATCAGCCCTGGGCGGACCGCGGACTTTGGGCAAATCAGTATGCTGTCATGAGCGATGCCGACCTGCTGTCTTACGAGTCCATCAGCGCGGCGAAACAATTGACGTCGCCTTGGCTCATGATTCATGGCGACAACTGCTTTTTGCCAAGCGCGGCGCGTCGCCACATGGACGCAGTTCCAGCGTCCACCAAGACGAAGACCGTATGGGATGAGACGCCTCACCTGGCCTATTACGATCAGGCCGAAGTGATTGACAATGCCACTCAGCAGGTCGTTGAGTGGTTTCGTTCTGCCTAGCGCACCGACCGAACTGAGTTACCTCGAGGGCCGCTTCCTCCGCAGTTGAAGCGGCCCTCTGCATTATTCGTACTTACGATCAGGCAGAGCAGGTTAGGTCGCGCAACCGTTTGGTTGAGCATTGGTATGGCGATCTCGGTTAGCTGTCGCGGTTGTCCAGATGACTTGCTACAGCAATGCAGGGTTTTGCGAACCCTTCAGACCAATTTCAGTCGCTTCGGGTCCGTAAGCTAGGCCAAGAGACTACCGATACGTGCCGCGTATCGGATAGTTGTTTTCCGGGTTTCGAATCCACTCAAGCCCCGAGACGAACACATCGAGATCCGGTCTTGCGAATGGGTTGTTCGACAGGTCAACCACTTGGATTTTGCTTTGCGAGTTGATGACAAACAAGCCCGGCTCTGCAAAGTTATGGTCGGTCTCTTTCTCCGACCGCGGAATCGAGATGTACAAGCCCAGATCCTGCATCTGGTCAAGCGTCAGGCCGTAATACAGCGGAAAGTTCACATCGAGCCGCGACTGGTGTTCTCGCAGCTGCGCCTTGCTGTCGGCCGACACAGCCGCAATGTCGACACCAATGTCGAGCAATCGCTGGCGATAATCGGCCAGCTTGTTCAGAAACTTGGTGCAGAGCGGGCAATGGCGGCCACGATAGACAACCAGCAGTTGCCAGTCGGCATCACCGGCCGGCTTGCTGATATCGGTCAACTCATCGCGTTCGCTGCTCGCGCTCAAAGCCGGAAAGTCGGCGCCTGCATGCATCTTGTTGGTGTTCATAAGTGTCCTCAAAAGTGTTTTGCAATATGTGCCTCGAAGCGTGAGAAATCGTTGTCAATCTCTGGGTTTTTCAGCACGTCATAGCATGCGAATGTCTCGAGCGCCTGCATGCCGAAGAAGCGGAAATTCATGTGCATTGGAAAGAACAGGTCATCAACGCTCTTACCCTGAAACAAATACTGTTTCGCGTCGTCGAAAGCCTCGCGCGGCGCATTGAATGTCAACGACAACATGTACTTCTTGCCGTTAAGTGTACCTCCGGCACCGTATTGCCGGGTCGGGTCCGTACGCGAGCGACCATCGCCGTCGCAAAGCTGGCCCGCCATGCCGGCACTATAGACATCGTCCATGTATTGTTTGAATCGCCATGGCATGCCCATCCAATTCACCGGCGTTTGCAGCAGAATGACATCGGCCCACTGATGGTTTGCCAGTTCTGTTTCAGTATCCCAGTCTTCAAGCGCGTGCAGCTGGCGAGTTGTGTAGCCTTTTTGCGCGAGCAGGTTGCTGGCCTTTTCAGCCAACGAACGATTCAGCTTGCCGCTTGAAAAGCTGCTGGGGTGATGCGCGTTGATCACGAGTGCATTCGGCATACCAGGTATGACCTCGGTTGGTTTGGGAAACGGAATACTGCTAGAGTAGATAACCATTATCAACCAGTATACTTTTAGTAACTTATAGCGCGATGAAAGCAACCGTTTCTGTTGACTCACAAGGCCGCAAACGCGTCGCTGAGCCATGCCTGGAACCATGCCCGATCGAGCGCGGTATGCGGCTCATCGGTGGGAAGTGGAAAGGCTCAATTCTCTGGCATCTAAAAGACGGGCCTGTGCGGTTCAATGACCTTGCGCGTCAGCTCGGGGGTGCCAGCAAGAAAATGGTCAATCAACGTCTGAAAGAGATGGAGCAACTAGGGTTGCTAGAGCGGCGGGTACTCAGCACGAGGCCAATTGCGGTCGCCTATGCCATGACTGACTTCGGGCGCTCGGCGCTCGACGTATTAGACCAACTGCGCGTCTGGTCTGAGCAACACGATGTGTGATCTCTAGGCGATACGCCCGATCACGCTAACTTACAGGTCCTGGTTTCGCGACAGACTTAACCCCGACGTCGGTTGCGCCACCAATCGACCAGCACTGAAATTTGAAACGCCAGCAGGGGCATGATCAAGCCGCCGCCGACGATAGCTACCGGCACTGCGATGAGCCAAGGTATGGCCGCCGTTTCCTTGACAGGACTATGCCGGTCCCAAATTGCCAGCGCACCGGAACGCATAAGCCACAGTAGCACGAGCGTCGGTGCCAGGAACGCTATCAGGTTAAGTGTGTGACTGACTCGGGCAGACATTTTCGACACGTGCAATAACCTCTTCATGCGGGCGTGAGTGATTGGCGTAGATTTCTGGTCTGCCTCACGACAACCCATGCCCTACCGGTCGTGGCCATCAAGTATATCCCGATCGCCGCGACCGGCCCGTTGTTCAACCGCGTCGGGCAACTAATTGTTATCTGCGGCGTTGCGCAGCGGTTCTTGCGTCCAGCGGCAATGGTGCGATATTGCCGCACTTCGTACAGGTCGTGTGCGCCATTTGTACACAGCCAGTCGACAATTCAAAGCTAGATGGCGGATCAGCCGCCACGGCCAGTTGCATTTACGGCCCATGGCTGTAGCTACTCGCTGAGCCCGTGGCATGCAGGTTGACCCGCGCGCTCGGCAATACACGCCATCCCCATGCCAGTCGTGATATGAGCATGCGCAGCATCAGCCCCAATAAATATAACGCTTGCGCGGATTCTACTCAGGCGTGTTCTGAGGCGCGCGCGACGGCTGACTGAAGACGATGAAGTGGCTGAGCAAGAAATTACTAACCGTGCTGAAGACTGCAGACACTACCAGTGCCAACAATGGGTAGGTGTGGAACAGTGCAACGTTCAATACCAAAAGTGCGTAGCTGCCAAAGCCAATCATTGCGCTGAAGATCTGCGCGCCAAGGTATCGGCCAAGTTCCTGACCACGCTGGTCGGAGCGTCGATGCGCAAAGGTGAATTTTCGATGCAGTGTCCAGGTGACTAGTGCCGCGGCAGGGAATGACACGAATCGTGCCGTGATTGGCCCGGCACCTAGCCACAGCATAGTTTGCAACAGCGCCGCATCAACGACGAAACCGCACGCCCCAACTAGTGTGAAATAGATGAGCTGCTGGCGCATGCCGCTTTCTAGTTGTTGCGCTCATCACTGGGCCGCAGAACGCCCGGGATTTGCAGGTAACGCAGGCGTTTGAGTTCCTGCCGCCCTCGAGTAACGGTTGCCAGTATCAGCCCGCAGGCCAATGACAGAAATGCCAGGAGGATCATGCCGGTGGCCAGGATCGCAGTAGGGAAACGCGGCACCAGGCCGGTCTCAAGAAAGGTCATGACGATCGGGATAGCCAGCACAATCGCCATCGCGACCAAAATCGCGCAAATACTGCCGAAGAAAGCGAACGGGCGCTCTTCCTTGAGCATCCGTACGATCGTCGTGAGAATGCGAAAGCCGTCGCCGAAAGTGTTGAGCTTGCTCTCTGAGCCTTCCGGGCGTTCCTTGTAGACGGTCGTGACTTCGGCCTGCGGCATGCCCAGCTCTAGTCCATGCACGGTCATTTCTGTTTCGATCTCGAAGCCGCCGCTCAGCAGTGGGAACGATTTCACAAAGCGACGTGATAACACCCGATAGCCGGACAGCATATCCGCGACCTGGCTGCCGAAGCTGTAGGCCACCAAACCTGTCAGCAGCCTGTTACCAAAACGGTGGCCGGGGCGATATGCCTCCTCAGAGCTTGCTGCGCGGGTGCCCGTCACCATGTCCAGGCTGTCGTCAATTAGCCGCGCAACCAGCTTCGGCGCAGCAGCAGCTTCGTAGGTGTCATCGCCATCGACCAGTACATAGATATCCGCCTCTATGTCCGCGAACATCCGGCGAACGACATGACCTTTGCCTTGGCGCGTCTCGGTGCGCACGATCGCGCCAGCAGCACGTGCCTTGTCAATCGTATCGTCACTGGAGTTGTTGTCGTAGACATAGACATTGGCGGTGGGCAATGCCGTTTTGAATTCGCTCACTACGGTCGTGATGGTGCTGCCCTCGTTGTAGCAGGGCACCAGCACGGCGATTTCCGGCGTTCGGTTGTGTTCGCGCATCGGGTTATAGATCTCCGGTCATCACGGGCGGCGGGTTTATCCTGAACAGCCGTGCAAACGCAAAATCTCGTCCATCATCAAGCCGCCTTTCGGCCAGTAGCTCAAACGACTCGGGCAGGTTCTCATTGAACACCAGCGACATCGCAAGTCGCGGGTTGACGCTGGCCAACTCGCGCATCGTCGGCTCGCGCAAGCCGCTGTCGGTCTTCAGATAAACGTCGCTGAGAATCACCAACACGAAGCGCACGTCTGGCCGCTTCAGCGCCAGTTCGTCTGGCTGCATTGCCCACAGTGCATTTAGCTCCCGGATCTTCTCTTCATGCTGCGTTGTCAGCAGGAAATTGTTGGCAATCACCGAACACTCACTGTGATAGCGCACGGGGTGTCCCATGTTATTGGTGGCCAGTGCGATTCCGGGCGTGTTGGCGCAGGCATCGGCCAAGACGGGGAACAGGTCGACACCGAGCTCGTACTCAATATCAAACGAGAGGTTTTGTCCGGCGAACAATTGATCATTCAAGGGCTTTTGCCATGCAATGAAGACGATGATCAACGCGACGAACGTCGCCACCAGCTCACGACTGCGCATGGCGGGCAAGTAGTGTTGTAATAACAGCGGCAGCCCGATCAGCAACGCGAAGCTGCCGAAATACTGTAGCCGAATCTGCGCGCTGAGCAGCGCGAGGCCGAATGCGGCCGCAACGCCGAACATGACCGTCGCTGCAGACTGCGAGCGAGCCGCGAGTACCGTGTACCAAATGAGTAGCAGTGGTGCTAAGTAGAACAGCGAGCTGTACAGTTTGGGCAATAGGCCGACACCTCTTTCGGTGAGCATCATCTGCACGGGGCTTTGCGCCTCTTCGATACGATCAAGCAACAGAATATCGCCGCGAATGAATGCCAACCCCGTTGCGGACACTAGCAAGATAGGTACGGCGAGTACGCCGGCCAATGCGAAGGCGCGGCCCAACGCCTTGCCGCTGTGCTTCATGCGACTCATCAACACCGTCATCACACTGGTACAGGCGGCTACGTAGACATGAAACCAGGACAACAAGGAGAAGTCGAAGACGCCATCGCGTAGTGGTGCGCTAGGCAATGCGCTGATCAGTGTCGTGACGGTCAGTGCAATCGAAAAATGCAGTGCTGCTGTGTGGTCGAAGGTCTCGCCTTTCAGCCACAGCAAACCCAAGCCGAGCAACACGGGTAACTGCAATATGAATAGTCCGCTGTGGAACGCTGGCGCTAGGCCCAGCACAATGCCAAGCGCGATCGCTGTACCGCGTGCGCTGAATTGTCGCGCCCAGGTGATTGCGAGCAAGGTCGATGCCAGCACAAAGGTGTGCTCGATGAAGTGGTGGTCAATGGCACCAGTGCCGTGCATGAGCTGTGTAAACGGAAATAGGGCGTAGCAGAGCGACGCGATGGCGCGCAGCCCGGTGGACAATCCGACCGCGCCGGTCAATGCCACAAACAACGCGACATTAAGTATCAGCCAGAAAGGCGGGATCATCGCCAGAAAGTGCATGGGATGGGCTTCGGGGTTTGCCACCTGCCAGACACCCAGTGCTTTCCCGAGCGTGAAGTCGAACGCCCATGGCCAGACGATTTGGCTGCCTTCCGGCGCATGAATCTTGTCATCAAATTCGTAAAAGCCGCGTTCGCCGGCCGTGTCGATAATGCGCCGCGCATGATAAAACGCGTCATTGCCGGCAGGGTGATACTCGCCCTCATACAAGCTGGCATTACCCAACTGCAGCGCAAGAAACAGGCCAATCACGCTGGAAACAGCGAATATCGCAAGTACGGCGTATTTGCCACTTGGCGTAGCGATGTTGTGGACAGGGCTATCTGACATAACGCGAAGTGTAACTGTGCTGGCGGTCAGATGTTGTGAAGCAGTTCCGGCTGAAGAAGATTGGCGCAGTCAGCTGCCGATAGGCCGCTCGGTCTATGGAGGGGCGTGTTGATGCTGCGATTGCATTGGTA
>JBCCCC010000063.1:0-17949 GCA_039033695.1 Pseudomonadota bacterium
AGCTGCGCCGTATCCGGGGACGCCGACAACGCGGCCCAGCGTTGCGCCGCGGTGACGGCTTGGCGATCGAACCCAAATTCGAACGCTACCAAGGTCGCCTGACGCGCCGTCTCGACCGAATCGCGTCGCGCGGCGGCCTGCACATAGCGCGCTACGCCTTCCGTGTAGTCACCATCAGACATGGCGCGTTCGGCATCGGCCAGCAAACTCTCACCGGACGGCTCACCTGCGGTGTCAGCCTGCGCCGACCAAGACAACAAGACTGCGACAATGGTCACCGCAGTAGCCGTAATTGGGCGCGCGATGCGCTGGATTGGATATCTTAGGTTCAAAGCAGGCTCACAATTGCGGCAGTCCCGGACGAGTTCGCATATCATAGAGGTTCCGATGCGGGGGGGACACGAAAGTTCTCGGGCAATGACGATCAATATAATTGGTATTAACCATAACACGGCCCCAGTCGAGGTCCGTGAGCAAATCGTGATCGCCGAGTCTGCGCTACCGCAGACGCTTCGTGATATCCGTGAGTTACCCGGTATCACCGAGACCATTGTCTTGTCGACCTGCAACCGCACCGAGATTTATTGGGCCGGCAACGAGGAGCCTGCCGAGCTGATCGCCGACTTACTCGAAAAATCCGAGCATACTGGCAGTGGCTTTCGTAACTCGCTTTTCAGTCGCAGCGACAAGCATGCGGCAGAGCACCTGTTTCGCGTAGCGTGTGGTCTGGATTCGATGGTGCTGGGCGAAACCCAGATCACCGGTCAGCTCAAAAACGCCTACCGGCTCGCACAACAAAACGGCGCTGTAGGCGCTCACTTGGGTCGCGTATTCGAACAAGCTTTTTCCATCGCGAAGAAGGTCCGGACCGACACCAACATTGGCGCCAGCCCGGTGTCTGTGGCCTACGCGGCGGTTCGCCTCGCCAGGCAGCTCTTCGCGGGTTTTGAAAATCACAGTGCGCTGCTCGTGGGTGCCGGCGAGACCATTGAGCTGGTCGCACGACATCTTCGCACGCATGGCATTCGCAAGATCTACATCGCAAATCGCAGCGAGTCGCGCGCGCAAAAACTCGCGAACGAATTCGACGGCTTTGCGATGCCGTTGACTCGCCTGCCGCAAGCCCTGCCCGACGCCGACATCCTGATCTCGTCCACGGGCAGCCCCGATCCGGTAATCACTCACGAGATGATGGCTGCGGCCATCAATAGTCGCCGGCGTAAGCCGTTATTCGCTGTTGATATTGCCGTGCCGCGCGATATTGAATCCGCGTGCGGCAAACTCAGCGACGTTTATCTGTATACCATTGATGATTTGAACAATGTCATCACTGATGGTCAGGAAACACGCCGGCAAGCCTCGCTTGAAGCAGACAAGATTATCCGCACCGAGCTTGAGAACTTTCACAAGGCAGAGCGCCAGCGCATCGCGACGCCCACGATCCTGAGCGTGCGCGAATCGGTAATGCGCGTACGCGATGAAGCACTCGAGGCGGGCATTCGTCGGGTCGCGGCTGGGCACCCCGTTGAGGACGTCATGAAACAGATGGTGCACACGCTGACCCAACGCATCCTGCACCAGCCAACCGAGCGCCTGCGCGAGGCCGCCGCCGAATCGGACGAGCAGTTTTTCGAAATTGCGCGCGAGCTGTTTCTGGGTCGCAAACCCGCTGAGCAAGACTCGCAAGACGAACCCACACAGGCCGAGACCAACCAGGTCAATGCCCGCCGCTAGGCGCCGGGCCACGAGCACAATCCAATGAAAGCCTCTATTGAAAGCAAACTGCAAGGGCTGGCCGAACGGTTCGAGGAATTGGCCGCACTAATGTCAGACGCCGACGTGATTGCCGATCAGAATCAGTTTCGTGATCTGTCGATGGAATATGCCAAGCTCGAACCTGTCGTGAAGCTATTCGTTGACTATCAACAGCAAACCAGCGACCTGGCCGAAGCCGAAGAGCTCGCCAACGATTCCGACCCTGACATGCGCCAAATGGGTAGCGATGAAGTTGAGCGATTAGGTACGTCGTTGGCAGCCGCCGAGGTTGAGTTGCAAAAGGCTTTGATCCCGGCCGACCCCCACGATGACAGCAACCTGTTTCTTGAGATCCGCGCCGGCACCGGCGGCGATGAGGCGGCTATTTTCGCGGGCGATTTATTCCGCATGTATAGCAAGTATGCCGAGCGCCAAAACTGGCGCGTGGAGATCCTGTCGACCAGCGATGGCGAACATGGTGGCTACAAAGAGATCATCAGCCTGGTAAACGGTCAAGGCGCCTACTCGCACCTGAAATTCGAGTCTGGCGCGCATCGCGTTCAGCGCGTGCCGGAAACCGAATCGCAAGGTCGCATCCATACCTCGGCCTGCACCGTCGCGGTGCTGCCAGAGGTGGCAGCAGTAGAGGACATTGATATCAATACAGCTGACCTGCGTATCGATACCTACCGGGCGTCGGGCGCGGGCGGTCAGCACGTTAACAAAACCGATTCGGCCGTGCGCATTACTCACCTGCCTACCGGGGTTGTGGTTGAGTGCCAGGACGAACGCTCTCAACACAAGAACCGGGCTCGTGCCATGTCACTGCTAAAGGCCAGATTGCTCGACAGCCAGCGGGAAGCGCAGGACAGCGAACAGGCCGAAAAGCGCAAGTCGCTGGTTGGCAGTGGCGACCGATCAGAACGCATTCGCACATACAACTACCCGCAAGGGCGCGTCACCGATCACCGTATCAATCTCACGCTGTACAAGCTTGCAGAAATCATGGAAGGCGGCCTCGAGCCGGTGATCGATCCGCTCACCCAGGAATACCAGGCAGACCAACTCGCCGCGTTGGAGGCCAGCGATACATGAGCACCGGTTTCGGGCTGGTAAACGCCATCGGCAACACACCGCTGATACGCATCAACTACCTGTCCGAGCTAACGGGCTGCGAGATTCTCGGCAAGGCCGAATTCATGAACCCCGGTGGCTCGGTGAAGGATCGCGCGGCACTCGGCATGCTGCAATCGGCTATCGATCAGGGCCAACTCAAACCTGGCGGCACGATTGTCGAAGGCACAGCCGGCAATACCGGCATTGGCTTGGCGATGGTCGGTAATGCGCTCGGTTTCAAGTCGCTGATTGTGATGCCGAATACGCAAAGCAAGGAAAAGGTCGAGACACTCGCAGCGTACGGACCCGAGATTCGACAAATCCCTGCAGTGCCGTTCAAGAACCCCGCGCATTTTGTCCATGAGTCGCGGCGCATTGCCGAGTCGATGAACGCAGATGCCAGTGGCAGCGCGTTTTGGCCGAATCAATTCGATAATACCGCCAACCGTGACTTTCACGCGCAGACCACGGCAGCCGAAATCTGGCAGCAAACAGACGGTGCGGTCGATGGTTTTATCTGTGCCGTCGGCACCGGCGGGACCTTAGCGGGCGTTGCCAATGGACTGCGCGCAAGAAAACCACACGTAAAGATTGGCTTGTCTGACCCAGACGGCTCCGGCCTGCACCACTACTTCGCGCATGGCGAAGTCAAAATCACGGGTAGCTCAATCAGCGAGGGTATCGGTAACTCACGCATAACCGACAATCTGGCAGGCATTGATATCGATTTCAGTTGCCAGATTCCTGACGCAGAAGCATTGCCGATCGTCTATGACCTGATTCGCCGTGAAGGGTTGGTGCTAGGCGGCTCCAGTGGCATCAATCTGGCTGGCGCCGTCCGCCTGGCCCACGAGCTAGGTCCCGGCCACACCATCGTCACGATCCTTTGCGACGGCGGCCTGCGCTACAAAGCACGGTTGTTTAATCGCGAGTATCTCGCGGACCGTGGCATCGATTTGCCCGACTGGCTCGCGCTCTAGGTGCCATAGTTCGATCAGCCGAGCGCTCTGGCCAAATCCGCAATCAAGTCGTCGGTATCCTCAATGCCGACCGACAGTCGAATCAGCTCATCGGTCAAACCAATCGCCGCGCGCTGCGCTTCGGGCACTGACGCATGCGTCATGATCGCAGGGTGATCGACCAGGCTTTCAACACCGCCCAGGCTCTCCGCCAGCGCGAACACCTCAACGCGCTCCAGGAAGCGACGCGCCGCATCGAGGCCGCCGTCAATGAAGAATGTCACGATACCCCCCGGCGCACTCATCTGGCGCTCGGCGAGCGCGTGTTGCGGATGAGACGGCAAACCAGGATAAAGCACCTTGCTGACCTTCTCATGGCGCTCGAGCCATTCCGCAATCTGCTGCGCACTTTGCGTGTGTTGCTGCATGCGGATGTTCAGCGTCTTCAAGCCGCGCAACGCAAGGAAACTATCAAACGGCCCAAGCACAGAACCGATCGAATTCTGTAAGAACCCAAGTTGCTCGGCCAGCGCCGGATCTGCGGTCACCGCGATACCACCGACCATATCCGAGTGACCATTAAGAAACTTGGTTACCGAGTGCATAACAATATCGGCGCCCTGCTCGATAGGTCTTTGTGCCCATGGCGTCGCGAACGTATTGTCCGCGACCAGCACCAACTCATGCTTGCGGGCGAGCGCGGCAACCGCTTGCATATCAACCAGCTTCAGCAGCGGATTACTCGGCGTTTCGACCCAGAGCATCTTTGTCTTCGGTGTTATCGCGGCCTCGACCGAAGCCAGGTCGGTAAAATCGATGAAGTCGAAAGATAGAGCGGAAGAGCGCTCCCGAACACGACTGAACAGACGCACGGTACCGCCGTACAGATCGTCCATCGCCAATACGTGATCACCACTGTCGAGCAATTCCAGGATGGTGCCGATCGCCGCTAAACCAGACGCGAACGCGAATCCATGCGTGCCGGACTCCAGATCAGCGATGCAGCGCTCGAACGCCATACGAGTCGGGTTTTGGGAGCGCGAGTACTCGTAACCCTGATGCACGCCGGGACTGGATTGAACATAGGTTGACGTGGCGTAGATCGGCGGCATGATCGCGCCTGTCGATGGATCTGGCGACTGTCCGGCGTGGATCACGCGTGTTCCGAATCGCTTCTTCGTGCTGTCTGTCATAGCAAGTAACTCCGGCCGTATACCGACCCGTTAGATCTGTTTTCGCAAGTGATTCAATACGTCAGATCGCGTGATCAATCCGTAGAACGTATCACCCTCTGTAACCGCCGCGTATTGTTGTACCTGCAGCATCGCCACAAGGTTGTTGATACTGGTCTCCGGCGTGAGCCGGATGAATGCTGTTTGCATCGCTTCACTGACATTCGCGTTGAGCAATTCCGGCTTGCCGAAAGCAAACCGGATAATGTCGTCTTCGGTGAGCACGCCTACTAGCTTGCCATTATCCATGACAGGCAATTGCGACACGCCCGCATTGCGCAGTCGGTTGTGCGCGGTGGTCAAGATATCGGCTGGACCTACCGTGATGGTCGCGCGCTCATCGTGCAGACGGCCGACCAGGTCGCGCAGGTCTCCGAATTGCTCGCGGGCGATGAACCCCTGATCTTCCATCCAAAAGTCGTTGTACAACTTGGACAAATACTTATTGCCAGTGTCGCACGCGAACGCCACGACGTTTTGTGGCTCAGTCTGTTCCGCGCAATACTTCAATGCCGCTGCAAGCAATGTGCCGGAGGACGAGCCGGCCAGCAGGCCTTCCTTGCGCAGTAGTGCGCGGGCCGCGTCGAATGACTCGGCATCACTGATCGCATAGGCCTTGTGCAGCATTGAGAAGTCCGCAATGTCAGGGATAAAGTCCTCGCCGATACCTTCAACCAGCCAGCTCGCGCTATCACCCATGGTGCCCTCGTTGATGTACTGGGTGAGAATCGAGCCAACCGGGTCTGCGAGTATCAGCTTCAGGTCTGGCGCATGCTCACGAAAATAGCGCGTCATACCACTGACCGTACCGCTGGATCCGACGCCGAGCACAATCGCATCGACCTTGCCGTCGAGTTGCTCGAGAATCTCCGGCGCCGTGGTGCGCTCATGCGCAAGGGGGTTGTCAGCATTGCCAAACTGATTGATGAAATAGGCTTTGCGCTCGGCGGCAATGCTACGCCCAAGGTCCTGGTAGTATTCTGGATGACCGCGCCCGACGTCCGAACGCGTAAGTACGACCTCGGCGCCCATCGCGCGCAAGTTGAAGATTTTCTCCTGGCTCATTTTATCGGGTAGGACCAGCACAAGGTGATAGCCCTTTCGCGCCGCCGCGAGCGCCAATCCCAGCCCAGTATTGCCAGCCGTCGCCTCGACGATCGTGTCGCCCGGACTGATGTCACCGCGGCGCTCGGCTTCCTCGATCATCGACACGCCGATGCGATCCTTGATCGAACCTCCGGGGTTGTTTAGCTCGAGCTTCAGAAACAGGCGGCAGACGCCAGTATCGAACTGGGTGACCTCGAGCATTGGCGTGCGCCCAACCATATCGAGCACACTTGTGTAGACTTTCATCAACTTCTCCTGATGGGCGGCGCGTAGTGTACTCCAACTCGATCCTCCGCCGTGAATACGGTTGACCTGATGAAACCTGAAACTATTGCAGGTTGGCAACAGCGTGCCGCCTCGGACCTGGCGCCGATCACGGATACGCCGCTGCGCGAGGCACAGTGGCTGCTCAGTGCCGCATTGAGCAAATCGCAGGCGTGGTTAGTCACACATCAAGACGAGCTGCTCGCAGCCGCCGAGGTCAAGAAGTTGAACGGTTGGCTGACGCAGCGACTCGACCATGTGCCACTTGCCTATCTGACGGGGTCGCAGCCCTTCTGGACGCTGGACCTGGCCGTTTCGCGCGATACGTTGGTGCCGCGCGCTGACAGCGAACTGCTGGTCACTCAGGCTTTGCAGCGCATTGATCCGCAACGTATGGTGCACGTGGCCGACCTTGGCACCGGCACGGGCGCTATCGCGTTGGCAATTGCCAGTGAGCGACCACGATCCAACGTTCTGGCAACCGACATCTGTTCCGCTGCGCTTGCCCTTGCACGACAAAATGCCGAGTCGCACGCGATCGGCAATGTGCAATTTGCCGTTGGCGACTGGTGCGCCGCACTGGGCAGGCAAGACTATGAGGTCATCGTCAGCAATCCGCCGTATGTCGAGAGCGGCTTCGCCGACCTTGACGATAAGCTGGCGCATGAGCCGAGGTCAGCGCTCGCGAGCGGCGTCGATGGGCTGGATGATCTGCGCCGCATTTGCGCGTGCGCCGGCGGGCACCTCGTTGAAGGTGGCTATCTGTTGCTGGAGCACGGCCATATGCAGGCCGACGCGCTGTCCGGTATCCTTCGCGCTAACGATTTCGTCGCGATCACGACCTATGCGGATCTGGCTGGCCAGCCGCGCGTCACCGAGGCGCAACGAAGACATTGAATTTCCACCAGGAGCGACTTAAGTATGGTCATCATTGAAACCAACCACGGCAACATCACGCTGACGCTTGATGCCGACAAAGCACCCATCAGCGTTGAGAACTTTCTCGCTTATGTGGATGACAACTACTTCGACGGCACGGTATTCCACCGTGTGATCCCGAATTTCATGATTCAAGGTGGTGGCATGGACGAATCGCTGGCCAGCAAGCCGACGCGCGACCCCATCAAGAATGAAGCAGACAATGGCCTGTCAAATGAACGCGGCAGTGTCGCGATGGCGCGCACCAGCGTTGTTGACAGTGCGACGTCGCAGTTCTTCATCAATCTGAGTGACAACACATTCCTGAACCATGGCGGTCGTGACTTTGGCTACGCCGTGTTCGGCAAAGTCAGCGATGGCATGGATGTCGTCGACAAGATCGCTGGGGTTAAGACCGGCAACCAGGGGCCACACGGTGACGTGCCCGTAGAACCTGTCACGATTATCAGTGTGCGCCGCGCCGATTAGCGATCGACAGGCGCGGCATCTGTCGCTCGCGGACTTCGGGCCAGGTGGTGTCAGGCGCCTCGCGAAAGGCCGCGCACTGATCATCGGCGTTGGCGGCACCGGCTGCAGTGCCGCACAAGCGCTGGGCGCGAGCGGCATTGGTGAGCTCGTGCTTAACGATTTCGACCGCATTGATGCCAGTAATCTGTCGCGCCAGATCCTGTTCTCGCAATCGCAACTTGGCGAGCTCAAGGTGGATGCTGCCGCGGCACGACTGCGCGACCAAAACCCTGCGCTGTCAGTGGACACGATACCGACCCGACTAGATGCCACATCGTTGCGCGCAGCGATGCAAGATGCCGATGTGGTACTCGACTGCAGCGACAATTTCGCCACGCGTTTCGCGATCAACGCAGCATGCGTGGCGACCGGCACAGCACTGGTTTCGGGCAGTGCAATTCGCTGGGAAGGTCAGTTGGCCGTGTTTGGACCAGACTACACAGAAGGTGCTTGCTACCGATGCATCTACAGCGATGACGACGAGAGCCTCGACGATTGCGCAGGCGCAGGGGTGCTCGCAACACTACCCGGCAGTATCGGCCAGATGATGGCCAGTGAAGCGATCAAGACGATCACTGGCATTGGCAAGCCCAGTAGTTTCGTGATGTACGATGCCAGACTTGGCGCCTGGCAGACCCTGAACGTCAACAAGAGACCTGACTGCCCTGTTTGCCAACCGCAGCGAGACTAACCATGCTTGACACACCCATCGTGCTATACGCTCACCAGTTCCGCTCGCGCGCGGAGCGGGTGCTTTGGACGCTCAAAGAACTCGAGATTGAACATACCGTCAAGCGCCTGGACGCCAGCAAAGGAGAGCTTGCGAGCCCGGAGTTTCTGGCTTTGAACAAGGCCGGCAAGATACCGGTAATGACCATCGGCGATCGCGTGTTCACCGAGTCGATCGCCATGTGCGAGTATCTTGCGAAAAGCCAACCGCAACCTCAACTGCTGCCTGAGACAGCCGACGAACACTACGCCTACAGCCGGCTGATGCACTTCACCATAACGGAAATCGAGGCTTACCTGTGGGTAGCTAACCAAGCCGGGCCGTTGCGCAAATTTTACCCATGGCCTGACAATACGGACGCCCTGGCACTGAAACTCGCCACGCGCAATATGCGTGCGCTCAAGCATCTAGTGGACGATGGCGAATACGCCTGTTGCTCACGCTTTACGATCATAGACATCATGCTTGTGCAGATTATCGGCTGGGCCATCGCTGTAGGCATTGACGTGCCGCAGCCCCTGCGAAGCTACTCCAAGCATCATTTGTCTCGCCCATCCTGCCCCAAGTCTCTGCGCCCAGCGGGTTAGTGCTCACGCCGCATCGGCGCGTCTCGCCAATGATGGCGTATAGCCAAGACTAGGCGCCAGCCAGCGCTCGACCTCGGCACGCGTCATACCTTTGCGTTTAGCGTAGTCCTCAACCTGATCGGCATCGATTTGGCCTAGTGCAAAATATCGTGAATCCGGGTGCGAGAAATACCAACCGCTAACCGACGCTGCCGGCGACATGGCAAAACTCTCGGTAAGCTGCATGCCGGTTGCGTGGGTCGCATCCAGCAGTGAAAACAACGTGGCCTTCTCTGTATGATCCGGGCACGCCGGATAGCCAGGTGCAGGCCGAATGCCGCGATACTGCTCTTTGATCAATGATGCGTTGCTAAGATCTTCATCCGGCGCATAGCCCCACCATTCACGGCGCGTTCTCAGATGCAGGTATTCAGCACCTGCTTCGGCAAAACGATCTGCCAGCGCCTTGAGCAAGATCGAGGAGTAGTCGTCGTTGTCCTTTTCGAACTCGGCCGCACGTGCTTCAACACCCAGACCTGCCGTTACCGCGAAAGCGCCGACGAAGTCTTCGCCGTCCGGGCTCACGAAATCAGCAAGACACTCTTGCGGCAGATCATCCCTGCGCTGCTTTTGCTGACGCAGGCAATGCAGCGTCGCGCGCGTCGCTTTCCGGGCGTCGTTGTCATGAACGACAATATCGTCGCCCCGCGAATTCGCAGGATAGAAGCCGACCACCGCGCATACCTGCAACCAGTCCTCGGCAATGATGTTCTCCAGCATGGATCGTGCGTCAGCAAACAGCGCGCTCGCAGCCTCACCGACAACACTATCGTCGAGGATGGCGGGATACGTGCCGTGAAACTCCCAGGCATTGAAGAACGGCATCCAGTCGATGTAGGGAACCAGGTCGGCCGGTGTCAGGTCATCAACGACTCTCGTCCCGGTGAACGTCGGCACAGGTGGCGTGTAGCCTGACCAATCGATCTGGCGTGCCGCGCGCCTGGCTGCGGGTAGGCTCAGCGCTGGCCCCTTGCGCTTGCGACCCGCGTGGCTTGCGCGACGGCGCTCGCAGTCCGCCTTAGCCTGCCTCACGAACGCCTCAGCACCATCCCCTACCAGATTCTGCGCCACGCCAACAGCACGCGATGCGTCCTTCACATAGACCACGGGACCACCGTAGGCCGGATCAATCTTGACGGATGTGTGCGCTGGCGAGGTCGTCGCGCCGCCGATCAACAGGGGTTGGCAATGATCGAGCCGCTGCATCTCCGATGCGACATGCACCATTTCGTCGAGCGACGGGGTAATCAGACCTGACAAACCGATGATGTCAGCTTGTTCGCGGCTCGCCGCATCGAGAATGTCCTGGCATGACACCATTACGCCAAGATCGACAACCTCAAAGTTGTTACATTGCAGCACGACACCGACGATGTTCTTGCCGATGTCATGCACATCACCCTTGACCGTGGCGAGGACGATCTTACCGTTGCTTTGCTTGACACCATCCGACTCGGCTTCGATGAACGGGATCAGATGCGCAACCGCTTTTTTCATGACGCGTGCAGACTTGACGACCTGCGGCAGAAACATCTTACCGGCGCCAAACAAATCGCCGACAACGTTCATGCCGTCCATTAGCGCACCCTCAATGACATCGAGTGGCCGCACTGCCGCAAGCCGCGCCGCCTCGGTATCCTCAACAACGAACGCATCGATCCCTTTGACCAAGGCATGCTGCAGACGCTCATTGACTGGCAGCTCTCGCCAAGTCATGTCCACTGTTGAGGCAGCCGACTTGCCATCGCCGCGATAGCGCTCGGCGATATCCAGCAGTTGCTCGGTAGCCTCTGGGCTCGTGTTGAGAATAACGGCTTCAACCGCATCGCGCAGTTCAGCCGGCAAGTCCTCGTAAATCGCTAGCTGTCCGGCATTGACGATACCCATATCCATACCCGCACGAATCGCGTGGTACAGGAACACGGAGTGAATCGCTTCGCGCACTGTATTGTTGCCGCGGAACGAAAACGACACGTTAGAGACACCGCCGCTAACCATTGCATGAGGCAGCTTCTCTTTGATCTGACGCGTGGCCTCAACGAATGCGATGCCATAGTCATTGTGTTCTTCAATGCCCGTTGCCACCGCAAAAATGTTCGGGTCAAAAATGATGTCTTCGGGCGCGAAGCCGACACGATCAACGAGCAAATGGTATGCGCGCTCGCATATCGCCACCTTGCGCTCGATACTATCAGCCTGCCCTTGCTCATCGAACGCCATGACAATCACGGCAGCACCGTAGCTACGCGCCTTTTGTGCGACCGCAATGAACTCAGCTTCGCCCTCTTTCAGGCTGATCGAGTTGACCACCGGCTTGCCTTGCACGCATTTAAGGCCAGCCTCGATGATCGACCACTTGGAGGAGTCAATCATGATTGGCACGCGTGCGATATCGGGTTCGGCAGCAATCAGGTTGAGGAAGGTGACCATCGCCTGCTCAGAATCGAGCATGCCCTCATCCATATTGATGTCGATTATCTGCGCACCGTTATCCACCTGCTGACGCGCTACCTCGATCGCAGCGGTATAGTCGTCTGCCTCAATGAGGCGGCGGAACACGGCAGATCCAGTCACGTTCGTGCGTTCGCCAACATTCACGAACAGCGCATCGGGCAGAATATTCAGCGGCTCCAATCCTGCCAGTCTGCATGCCACCGGCCGTTCCGGCACATTCCTTGGTGGCGAAATCTCGCAGGCTGCGCGCAACGCGGCAATGTGCGCTGGTGTGGTACCACAACATCCGCCAACCATGTTCAGAAAGCCACTGGCGGCAAACTCGCCGACCACTTCGGCCATCTGTTCCGGCGACTCATCGTACTCACCAAACTCGTTGGGCAACCCCGCGTTTGGGTGTGCGCTGACACCGGTATCGGCCAGGCCGGATAGCTCGGCGATGTAGGGCCGCATGTCAGATGCGCCCAGCGCACAGTTCAGACCAAACATGAATGGCCGTGCGTGGCGCAAAGAATTCCAGAAGCTCTCTGTGGTTTGACCGGACAGCGTGCGCCCGGAAGCATCTGTGATAGTCCCGGAGATCATGACGGGAATACGCTCGCCGAGCGACTGGCCGATCGCGTCGATCGCGAACAGCGCCGCTTTGGCATTCAGTGTGTCGAAAATGGTCTCTACCATCAGGAAATCGGCGCCACCGCGCAGCAGCGCTTCACCCGCATCTCGATAGGTACTAACCAAATCGTCAAAGGTGATGTTTCGAAAGCCTGGATCGTTTACGTCAGGTGACAACGACGCCGTTCGGTTAGTCGGGCCGAGGACACCAGCAACAAATCGCGGGCTGCCGCTCGCCTGCGCCGCCGCATCGGCCGCGGCGCGCGCCAATCGCGCCGACGCCTCGTTCAGCTCGACGACCAACGCTTCCATACCATAGTCCGCCTGCGACGGCGTGTTCGAGTTGAATGTATTGGTCTCGATCACGTCCGCCCCAGCCTCTAGAAACTCGTCATGTATCGCACGGACAATGTCGGGCCGCGTGAGCGTCAGCAGGTCGTTGTTGCCTTTGAGATCTGATGGCCAGTCAGCAAACCGGCCACCGCGATAGTCGCTCTCCGTCAGACGGTATGCCTGGATCATCGTGCCCATAGCACCATCAAGATAAACGATACGTTCCGCGAGCAAAGACTCGAGACGGTCAAAGCGTGAAAAATCAATACTCATGCTGTTTGTACCGAGCCACAGCGCAGCCCTAACGTGTGGCAAATGGCGAACGTGAGCTCGGCGCGATTGAGCGTGTAGAAGTGAAACTCGCTGACACCCTCGGCGCGCAATCGATTGACCATCTCGATCGCAACGCTGGCCGAGATCAGATTGCGCGTTTCCGGGTCATCATCAAGACCGCCGAAACGTTCATGCAGCCAGTCCGGTACTTCAGTACCGCACATGTTGGCGAATTTCAGCATCTGGGAGAATCGTGTAATCGGCAAAATGCCAGGCACGATCGGCACGTTGATGCCCGCCGCAACACACGCATCGCGAAAGCCGAGATAGTGCTCGACGCTAAAGAAAAACTGCGTAATCGCACGGCTCGCACCAGCGTCGACTTTGCGCTTGAGATTGTCGAGATCGTGCTGAGCCGACTGAGCCTCAGGATGCACCTCGGGATAGGCCGCGACAGAGATATCGAAATCGGCAATGCGCGTCAGGCCGGCAACGAGATCCGCGGCATATGCATAGCCATCCGGATGCGGGTGATAACGCGTGGCATCGCGCGGCGCATCGCCGCGCAGCGCAACAATGTGACGAATACCGTCATCGGCATACGACCGCGCGATATCGTCAATCTCACCGCGACTGGCGCCAATACAAGTGAGGTGCGGGGCAGGTGTCAATTCGGTTTCCTTGAGCACCCGGTTGACGAGTCCGTGTGTGCGTTCCCGCGTGGAGCCATCCGCGCCATAGGTTACCGACACGAATCTTGGCGACAATGGCGCCAGGCGCTGAAGCGATGTCCACAGCGTATCGGCCATTGATTCGCTACCCGGCGGAAAGAACTCAAAAGAGACCTGAATATCGTCCTGAGCCGGCATAGGCTGGCTGGCGGCGTTTGCCGTCGTCATGCACTTCTCCGTGATTGCGTGTCATTTGCTGGCGTGGCCATCGCCAAAAGATATTGGCCATCACCATCGTACGCCTGACGTATCGGGCCGCAATGTAACTGCGCCGCGGCGAGCAACTCTGGAATCGCGTGCGTCGCTTCAGTGGCATCTCGACTGACATGCTCAACCACCAACATCCGCCCCGTTGCGCGCAGCGTACGACCGGCCTCGGCCAACACTGCCTGCGGCGAACTGGCATCCAGAAGCACCTCATCCAGCACGACCGTATCGAAACTCTCGTCTGCGAGATCCAGTCGGTACATGTCGCCAGGTCGCACCGTGCAGTTGGCCAGCGATGCCCGCGCAAAAGCGCGTCGCGCTGCGCGACGTGACTGACTGTCGATATCAACACCGACCGCCTTCGTCGCTTTTGCCGCCAGCAGCTTCAGAATCGCGCCACTACCCACACCGATGTCGAGCAAGTCACCCACCGGATGCGATAAGAAAGCGTCAACCACCAACCGGTTAAAGCGCCGCAGCTCCGGGTCGCCGCTGGCTGACTGATCACCCAGCACGTTCGCGAGTGCCTCCCGGTCCCGGATGAGCCGGGCGTCGTCGTCAGCGGTAATCCTCAGCACATGCGATGCAGCAAGCGCGCCCTGGCCAGACAGAGGGACGCGAAAGTACACCCAATGACCATCACGGAAACGTTCAAGCAAGCCGGCATCACATAGAATCTTGAGGTGGCGTGACACACGCGGCTGCGATTGCTCGAGGGCCGACATCAAATCAGAGACGGTGTGCTCGCCGAGAGCGCACAGATGCAGCAGTCGGAGACGGGTGGGTTCACCAACCGCGCGAAATATTTGCTCGCTGTGTTTTAGGTCCAGTTGCGGCATCGTTGCAGTCCTGCGCTGACTTCAAAATATAAGGATATCTTTATATTCTAAAGTCGAGCCGCGCCAAAACGCAACCTACCGGCGCCTCAATCAGTCGGCAAAGTTAGGCGTGACCTGCAGTTCCGCCATCCGAATGAGGCGGCTGGTCAGGACTGCCGCCTGCCGATGGACAACCGCCTTACGGTACTCGTCGTCGGTCACCATCGCTAGAAATGCGCCGGCATTGGGGTATCGCGCGATAAATGCGGTATCCCATTGTTCGTCTTCTGGGCCGATCAATACGACCTGCGGTTTTCCGCGCCAGACAATCGTCCCACCGACGCGAGCAAACACGGGGGCGCTGGCCTCACCGTACAAGCGGTATGCGTCGGCGCCACTCATGACCGTGCCATCGTCGTACTGTGCCTCAGCGTTAAATCGCACAAGGTTCAGCATCTGGATTGGCTCGTCTCGCGGTAAAGCCTTAAACGCTTCGAATTGCGCGCGCTCAGGATCGATGAATCTACTCATAACCTACAACCTCCATCAGCCGTATCATTGAACACCTGCATCGGTCGGGATGGCAGCAGGATTAAACAACCGAGCCACATCAATCGCATCCAACACTCGCTTACGATTGCAAAACTCGCAAACGATTTCTATGCGATTGTCGCGCTCGGCCAGCAGCGCGGTCGCATCCTGCTCCCCGAGCATACGCACAGCACGCTCGGCGCGTGCGGTGGTGCAACGGCAGCGGAATGCGACATCGCGCGCATCGAACACGCGCACGTCATCCTCAGCAAATAACTTGGCCAGCAACCCATGACTCACACCTGCAGCTAACTCCTCGGTGGTCAGCGTATCGGCCATGAGACAGAGTCGATGCCAATCATCATCTTGCAGACCGCTGGCATCCGGCATGCGCTGGAGCATCAGCGCGCAGACTCGCTGCGCATCGCCCAACAACACAAAGTGCGCCGGGAGCTGCGCCGAGTCGCGGTAGTAGGCCGCTAGACTCGACGCCATAGACTCGGGCCGAAGTTCGACGATGCCCTGATAGCGATCCTTGGCATCTTTGGCATCAACTGTCAGTGAGAGCCGGCCATCCGCAACCAAGTCGGCAAAGCTGGCGGCGGGCGCCGATGGCTCCAGCTCGCCTGCCATACCACGCACATGCAGTGATTCCGTGCACTGAGCAATCAACATGCCCAGCGCGCCTTTGCCCTGCACTTGCAGGGTTAACATGCCGTCGAATTTCATCGTGCTGGCGATCATTGCACTGGCAGCAACGGTTTGGCCTAAGAGGTCGCGCACAATGTCGGAGTAATCGTGCTGGCCGTGCAAGCGCTGCCACTGCTCATCCAATTGCAGCAATGCGCCGCGCACTGGCAGCCGATCAAATATGAAATTGATGAGCGCGTCAGCGCGAGGCTCGGAATTCGCAGTCACGAGCCACCACTAGACAGACGCGCACGCAACAGCTCGTTGACCTGCCCCGGGTTCGCCTTACCCTTGCTGGCCTTCATGACCTGGCCAACCAGATAACCGAGCACCTTTTCCTTGCCGTCGCGGAACTGTTGCACCTGTTCAGGATTGTCGGCTACGACCTGATCGACAATCGCGGCAATGGCACCCGTATCGGTAATCTGGCGCAAACCGCGCGCGTCAATGATCTCATCGGCGCTACCCTCGCCTGCCCACATCGCTTCAAACACCTGCTTGGCGAGTTTGCCCGAGATCGTGCTGTCCGCAATCCGCGAAATAAGCTGCGACAATGCGCGTGCATTGACTGGGCTGTTGTCGATAGCAACGTCATCGCGATTCATCGCAGCAGTAACCTCGCCCAATATCCAGTTTGCCGCCAATCGCGCATCACCGGCCGACGCACATTGTTCAAAATAATCCGCCAAGGCGCGCTGGGTTGCCAGAATATCCGCGTCCTCCTGGCGCAACCCATACTGAGTGACGAAACGCTCGCGGCGCGCGGCTGGCAGCTCCGGCATGTTGCTACGGATAGCGTCGACATAGGCTTCGTCCAACACCACGGGTAGCAAGTCCGGATCTGGAAAATAGCGATAGTCATTAGCCTCTTCCTTGCTGCGCATTGATCGCGTCTCGTCAGCATCAGCATCGTAAAGACGCGTCTCCTGGACGATCTCACCACCCGCCTCGAGGATGTCGGCCTGTCGCTCGACTTCGTAGTCGATCGCTTTCTCGATAAACCGGAACGAATTGAGGTTCTTGATTTCGGTGCGCGTACCGAACGCTTGGTCGCCGTGGCGGCGCAGTGACACGTTGGCATCACAGCGAAACGAACCCTCTTGCATGTTGCCGTCCGACACGCCGAGGTAACGCACGAGCTCGTGCACGCGACGCATGTAGCGCGCAGCCTCGCCCGAAGAACGCAGCTCCGGCTCGGACACGATTTCGAGCAACGGCGTACCGGCCCTGTTCAAATCAATACCACTCTGGTCCTGAAAATTCTCATGCAATGACTTGCCGGCGTCTTCCTCAAGGTGCGCCCGAGTGAGGTTGATAGCCCGTGGCTTGCCTGTGTCGTCTGCAATCTCTACCTGACCGCCAGAAACGATCGGCAACTCGAGCTGACTGATCTGATAGCCCTTTGGCAAATCCGGGTAGAAGTAATTCTTGCGCGCGAAAATCGAGCGCGGCGCAATGTCAGCACCGACCGCCAAACCAAACATCACTGCGAGTCGAACGGCCTCCTTGTTCAGGACAGGCAATACCCCGGGGAAACCAAGATCGACCAGATTGGCTTGCGTATTCGGCGCGGCACCGTAGGTGGTCGGCGACGTCGAGAAAATCTTGCTCTGCGTTGCCAGCTGGACATGGATTTCCAATCCGATGACGATTTCCCAGCTCATACGAAAGCCTCCGGAGTCAGCGTATGCCAGTGGCTGTTGAGCTGGTACTGGTGCGCGCAGTTCAGCAGGCGTGACTCAGCAAACGCGGGACCGACAAGCTGCAGACCAACGGGCAAACCACCGACCATGCCGCAAGGGATCGACACGCCCGGCAGACCGGCCAGGTTCGCACCAATGGTGTAGATGTCATTGAGATACATTGTGATCGGGTCATCTGTCTTCTCACCCAGACCGAAAGCCGGTGTTGGTGTGGTTGGCCCGACCAGCACATCGACCGATTCAAATGCCTGACTGAAATCGGCGCTGATTAAACGGCGCACCTTCTGCGCCTGCAAGTAATAGGCGTCGTAATAGCCCGCCGACAGCACATAGGTGCCAGTCATGATGCGGCGCTTGACCTC
>JBCCCC010000064.1:0-17705 GCA_039033695.1 Pseudomonadota bacterium
GACGCATCGGCCTCTGTGCGCTACCGGGCGCTCTGCGAAGTCAGCGCGGATGCAAGCGTCGCAGACCTTGAGCTTGAGACAGGCAGCTGGAAGAAAGGCCGCCGCGGTCAAGCGCCAATTGCGGTTGACTAACGCGTCGCCGACACCATGCGCTGGCCGCGACCCCCGACGCGGTCAGCGCATGCGCGCATGATGTCGGGCTGCTGGATCGCGGCTACTGAATGACATTAGATCCAGCCGCGTTTCTTATTTACTTGCGCATACGCCAACAATGCGCTGGCGACGATGATGATCATCGCGGGCAATGCCAACCCCGCGGTACCGAACACGGCCAGACCATCAGCCAATGCGAATGAATAGATATTCTGCAACACGGCGGCAATCAGCGAAGCAGCAAACAGAGGTACGGCCAGCGCATTGCGCATGAGCAGCATGATGCAGCCAAGCGTTCCACCAAACACCGCAATCGCAAACACCCCAATGACCCAGGACGGTCGTGCCGCTAGAAAATCCTGATGTGCTTGTGGCATTGACGCCAGTGTCTGCGCTGTCGCCATCGTATCGGCAAGATATGCCGCGACACCGATCAGGTTCCATAACAGCGCCAGCACGCCGAAGACGTAAAAACTGCGCGGTACGTCAACCTTCGCATCACTCATAACCCCCCCCTCTTGGCCGCTGGCCAGTCTTCTTGTTCGTCCCCGGCAGCAGTGTAATGCTTTCGGTTTTGCTGCGCGAGCGCCAGGGATAGAGGCTCTTGACCTTGCGACGTTGTGTACTGGCAGCGACCTGCGTCAGTGAAGAGTGCCTAGCTCGATGTCAGACTGACGCGACCGCCGTGTCATCTGTCGATGCGCTAAAGCTGCGGCTGTGCGCAAACTGCTCGAGAAACAACAGCATCTCATCAAGGCTCAATGCGGCACCAAACAAGTTGCCCTGCACTTCATCGCAACCAGCCGCGCGCAGAAATCGCACTTGATCGGTCGTCTCAACGGCCTCAGCAATGCAACGCATGCCATAGGCGTGGGCAAGATCAATCACGCTGCGACACACGGCCTCCGCATCGCCTGATGTGCCAACACCAGCAATGAAATCACCATCTATTTTCAGTGCATCCAGCGGGAATTTCTTGAGCTGCTTGAGCGAGCTATAGCCACTGCCAAAGTCATCGATCTGCAAACCAACACCCATACGCTTGAGCTCAGTTAACAACGGCCCCGCATGATCGGGCCTCATCAACATGCGCTCGGTCACATCGAGCTGCAGCCGGCGGGGATCAAACCCCGACTCGTCGAGCAGCCGGCCTATGTGCGCAACCAGGTCAGGCCGCGAGAAATAGTGTCGCGACAGGTTTATGGATATGGCCAGACTGTTGTCGTGTGCGCGATTGACCAACAGCGCATCGCGACACGCCGTGCGAAGCACCCAGTCGCTTATCTGTTGTATCGAACCCGTCGTCTCAGCCACAGGCAAGAATTGATTTGGCGTGAGCACACCGCGCAGCGGATGGCGCCAACGCACGTACGCCTCGAGCGACACCGGCGTTGCCTCCGCGAGATTAAAAACAGGCTGATACTGCAACGTGAGCTGATCGTTCTCAACGGCCCATTTGAGTTCGTCGCCCAAATCGACCGTCCTGCTAGCGCGCAGGCGCACGGTATCGGCATAGCGCTCAACAACGCCAGCGTCATTCTGGGTGCTTTCGTCCAACGCCACCAGTGCGTTGCGCAACAAGTGCTGCGCCGTCATACCATCCTGCGGAAAGCTCGCCGCGCCAAAATGGCAGCTCAACTGGTAGCCCTGCTCCTCCATCAAAACAGGTGCTTTGAAGGCGTCGGTAATCGTCTCGGCAACGCGAATGAGGTCGCCGTGACGCGCGCCCATTGCCAGGATAGCAGCGAACTTGCCATCACTGAGGTTCGTTAGCATCAGCTGATCCGGATCATCCGCAAGCTTCAGCACATCTTCGCTCGCGGTCAGGCAGGTCGCGAGTCGCTCAGCTGCCGCACGCTGCAATGCCAGCCAGTCGCGACGTTCGATCGCGTGGGCAAGCGATTCGAGCTCACCGAAAGACAATGCCAGCATCGTGAGCGGGTGCTCTGTGAGCTTGGCTTTGTTCACGGCCACATCCAACCCCTGAATGAACACGGTGCGCGCGAGCAGCCCGGTCAATGCATCCTCACGGTGCCAACCGGTCACCGACGCCTGCGGGTCTCGTCGATCAGCAATGTCGCGCAACACCGCCAGCACGCGATCACGCCCATGGGCACTGAGACGCAGCTCGACATGCAGCGCATCATCGTGAATGCGCTCCGTCACCGGCTCACGCGTCTTCAATACACGGGGAATCAGGCGCCGCATCATTCCTGCCAGGGGCGCTGGCAAGACGTTATCGATGTTTGCCCCGACCACATCATCGGGAGGCAGGTCCAGGCTGAAGGTGCGACCGCCGAGCGTGTCCAGCACAGTGGCGTTGCGGTGCACCACCAATACCGTATCGGGCAGCGCCATGATCAGCGAAGTTCTGGACAAGATTCAGTGCTCTGTCAGTCGAGAAGGCTCACCAGTGTAGATCTCGCCGGGCCAGACTGACGTGACCGGCTTCACGGCTGACACAGATCGACAACACCGTTTTGACTGCGTGCATCAAAAGCTCGTACAAAGCGTTGCTCGCTCGACAACAACCCGCTTGCGAGATCCGCAGCGTACACCCAATGCCACAACTCGATGCGGTCGCAGCCATTGACCGCACCCTGGCCCGTGCGCACTTCAACGCGTTCCAGCGTGTGTGTCAGGTCGTCACCATCGACGCCGGGCTCGCTACTGACAACCGCGTGCAGCGCATTATTGTAGAGACTGAATTGCCAGAGGTATTCGCTCACGAATTTAAGATCATCGGCATTGAATGCCGGCTTGGTCAGCTGGCCTGCGTAGCCCTGCGCCGACAGGCCATCACGACGCAGCACGGCGCACTTGAATACGCGGTTGATGAGCATGGCTTGCGGGTCATTGTCCACGCTGCGCTCAAACTCGAAGAACCATTCAGTTTCATCGGTGCCGCTCAGTGTGCTTTGGAATTGGCGTGCGCTCGCGCTCACACCTGACCACTGCAACGCTTCGGCACTATCGTCGCTGCACATTTCCCATGCAAGCGGGTCCGTTGTCGCGACACCGACGTCAGCGTTCAACACGTGGAAACGGTATTCACTGAAGCCAGGGAAGCGAGTGGGCTCACTGTAAAACCCGGCCGGTGTCCGCTGTTCCGTACTGTACGCAGCCTTGGCTAGTTGCAGGTCCGGATCTTGCGCTGTGCTCGACTGCGCGGCCGCCGGATCTGAACTGCCACCACCGCAGGCGGTTAACCATAATGCAAGCATCGCCAGTAGCATTGCACGCGCACCAGCCGATGCCGAAAGAATTTGTGCCATTTTTTAGCAGCCCTGTATTTGCTACCTGACAGGGCTAGCGGCACGCCGCACAAAAACTTCAGCATTCGAAGACGACAACACACGACGCACAGCAAAGCCCATGACATAATTGCGCCACCAGAATCAGCGGGGGCATCATCATGCGAGTTGGCGTACCAAGCGAAATCAAAGTGCAGGAACGACGTGTCGGTATGACCGATGATGGCGTCGCCGACCTGACACGAAGCGGGCACGAGGTGTTCGTCCAGGCGGGCGCAGGCCTGGGTGTCGACATTACAGACGATCAGTATCGCGCGGCCGGTGCCACCGTGGTTGACGATGCCGACGCTGTATTTGAGCGCGCTCAACTGATTGTCAAAGTCAAAGAGCCACAACTCGTAGAATGCGAGAAGCTCACGCCCAAGCACACGCTGTTCACCTATCTGCATCTTGCCGCGGATAAGCCGCAGGCCGAAGCGCTGTGTCGCTCAGGGTGCACAGCAATTGCCTACGAGACGGTCACCGCGCCCGCGGGCGGCTTGCCCCTGCTCAAACCAATGAGCCAGGTTGCGGGCCGCATGTCGGTGCAAGTCGGTACGCACTTGCTGGAATCCGCCGCGGGTGGTCGTGGATTGTTGCTATCGGGCGTGCCTGGCGTTGGCGCAGCCAAAGTTGTGATTCTTGGCGGCGGCATCGCAGGTACCAACGCGTTACAGATGGCGCTTGGCGCCCGCGCAGATGTCACCTTGTTTGAAAAGTCGGTAGCCCGCCTTGAAGAACTTGACCGGCATTACGGCACACAGACGGCGCTACGCTACTCCAGCCACAATGCCATCAGCAGCGCCATTGTCGACGCCGACCTGGTCATTGGCACCGTGCTCATCCCAGGCGCCGCGGCCCCCAAACTCATCACGCGCGATATGCTGGGCAGCATGAAGAAAGGCGCCGTGCTGGTCGATGTTTCGATTGATCAGGGCGGGTGCTTCGAGACGTCGCGGCCGACCACGCACAATGAACCCACCTATATTGTCGACGACGTTGTGCACTATTGCGTTGCAAATATGCCAGGCGGCGTGGCGCGGACATCGACCTTCGCGCTGACCAATGCGACCTCGCCCTACATACACAGGCTGGCGCAACGTGGGCTGGCTGTGCTTGCCGATGACCCGCACTTCCGCGAAGGCGTCAACGTGCACGGCGGGCATGTGACACATCAGGCGGCCGCCGAGGCGCTCAATATGACGTTCCGGCCATTCGATAGCTAGCCAGCTATGCCTGTCTTGGCGGAGCAATAGCCGCCGTCGATCGGCTGAGCCAGTGCAACACGTTTACGAGAAACAGTAGCCGAGCGCTACTGGCCCGGCGCCGGCGCGATGCCCATACGCTTGGCAATAATACCGAGCATGATCTCGTCGGCGCCGCCACCGATCGATGACAATCGACCGTCTCGATACAATCGCGACACCGGGTTGTCCCACATGTAACCCATCCCGCCCCAGTACTGCAGGCAACTGTCGGCTACCTCGCGAAGCAATCGCCCGGCCTTCAGCTTGCACATGGAGGCTTTCAGGGTTACGTCGTCGCCGGCTACGTAGTCTTCGACGGCCCCGTAAACCAGCGCACGCAGCATCTCGACCTCGGTTTGCAGTTCGGCGAGACGAAAATGCACGACCTGATTGTCAAGAATCGGTTTGCCAAACGTTTTGCGTTGCCTCGTGTAGTCAATGGTGGCGTCGATGCAGCGTTCCATCGCCTTGAGATTGCCAGCGGCCGCAAACAACCGCTCTTCCTGAAACTGCATCATCTGGTAGGTGAAGCCATTACCGGGCTTGCCGATGATGTAGCGTTTTGGCACACGCACATCCTCGAGAAACACTTGCGCGGTATCCGAATCGCGCATACCCAGCTTGTTGAGCCGCGGTGAAAAGCTGACGCCCGCTGTCTTTGTGGGAACGACAATCAACGACTTGTTGCGATGCGGGGCGTCATCCGAGGTATTGGCAAGCAGGCACAGGAAATCCGCCTGCGTGGAATTCGTAATCCACATCTTGCTGCCATTGATAACAAGATCGTCGCCGTCGGCGCGCGCACTGGTACGGATGGCGGCCACATCGGAGCCTGCGCTGGCCTCACTAACGGCGATCGAGCACACCATGTCGCCGGCAATGGCCGGCGCGAGAAACTCCCGGCGCAGCTCATCGCTGCCCACCTTGGCCAGGGCCGGCGTCGCCATGTCCGTTTGCACGCCTATAGCCATGGATACGCCGCCGGCAAGCGTGCCACCGATCTCTTCCGAGAACACGATTTGGTAGCTGTAATCCAAACCCATGCCGCCGTACTCCAGTGGCTTGGCAATACCGAGCAGCCCAAGTTCGCCCATTTTCTTGAACAGCTCATGTGCCGGAAAAACGCCTGCCGCTTCCCAAGCCTCGGCAAATGGATCAATCTCCCTGGCAACGAACTGCGCTGTCAGGTCGCGGATTGCCTCGTGTTCTTGTGTTAGTCGCATAACGAAACCCTAAAAGCGGTATTGGCGCGCGGCAAGGTCGCGCATGATTTCCTCAGAGCCACCGCCAATCGCGTTGACCCGAACCTCACGATAGATACGCTCCACGCGACCGCCTCGCATGTAGCCTGCGCCACCCAGGATCTGCATCGCCTCGCGCGCGCAGAACTCGAGTGTCTCGCTGCACTGCACTTTCAGCAATGCCATATCACCAGCATTGACCGTGCCCTCGTTGACCGCGCGCGATATCAACTGCAGATAGCCTTGTGTCGCGTTGATACGTTGCTTCATCTCGGCAATCTTGTGGCGAATAACCTGGTGATCGGCCAACCGCTTGCCAAACGTGTGCCGCTCGCGCGCCCAGCTCACGGCTTCCTCCAGACACACGCGCGCCATCGCTTCCATGCCCACGCTCATCGCGAGCCGCTCATTGTTGAAGTTGTGCATGATCACCTTGAAGCCCTGGTGCTCCTCACCAATCAACTGCTCTGCCGGCACGCGCACGTTGTCAAAATAGATCGTCGCCGTATCGGATGCCCACCAACCTTGCTTCTTGTCCAGCAGCGTGCGCGCGACACCGTCCCGGTCCGCATCGATCAGCAGAATCGACACGCCGCCGGGACCCTCGCCGCCCGTTCGCACCGCTGTGCTGAACCAATCAGCGCCCATACCGCCCGTGATATAGGTCTTGCTGCCGTTGACGACATAGTGATCGCCATCACGCACCGCCGTGGTCGCCAGCTGCGCCACATCCGAGCCGCCGCCCGGCTCGGTGATAGCCAATGAAATGCGCTGCTCGCCGGCAATCACCGCGGGCGCAACACGATCACGAATCGCGTCGCCCGCGAAATTGACAACCGGTGGCAAGCCGATGTTGTGCACCATCAGCGTGGCTGGCACGCCGCCGACACCAATCCGGGCCAGCTCTTCGCCGACAATATTGTGATACCAGATATCGATACCGTCGGAAGTGCCACCGTAGCGCTCTGGATAGCCAAGACCCAGCAGACCAATGTCCGCCGCCTGCTGCCATAGCCCGCGCGGTATCTCACCAGCCTCATCCCAATCTGCGGCATACGGCATGATCTGATCGTCAATGAATCGACGCAGCTGCGCTCTCCAGGCCTCATGCTCCTCACCGAGGTTGGGGTCCGGCGCACGTGCGCTGTCAAAGTCCAATGCCATGAATCCTCCTGAGGCTGTTGCAGGCTCAACCTGATGCGCTATCCCTGGCACGCCATCATTGTTGCCATCGCGTCACGGCGCCAGCCTGTGTTATCGTTCGCCGCGATGCTTCCAGGGGGGAGTCGGGCGTTCCGGGGGGAGCGCTGGCGCGTCGCAGCGCCACGCAATGCTCAGGCGGTGCTCGGCGCATGTGTTTGCATGTGTTCGAGCATCATGCCTGAGATGCGCTCATGTAGCGCGATGGGCAGATCGTGCCCCATGCCGTCAATCACCTCAAATCGTGAGTTCGGGATGGCGTTTGCGGTATCGGCGCCGCAAGCCACGGGCACCAGCGGGTCGTCGCGACCGTGAATCACCAGCGTCGGAATACGTACCTTGCGAAGTGCCTTCACACGGCTCGGCGCGGCGGCGATCGCAAGCATCTGCCGCACCGCGCCGCCACGTGTCACACCGCGCTCATACATGGACCGCAATCGCCGCTCAAGATATTCGAAATCGACGTCGAAACCGGGGCTTGCAATCAACCGCCAGGTCTTCATCGCGTACTCGACACGCGCCTCGACATCGTCGGTGGCAGGCCTGCGCAGCATATGCCTGAGCACGGGCGGCTCAGGCGGTGGCAAGCGGCGATTGCCCGTGGTCGACATGATCGAGGTCAACGAATCAACGCGTTGAGGATGATGGATCGCCAGCAGCTGGGCGATCATGCCGCCCATCGAGACGCCTGCAACGTGCGCAGACTGAACGCCCAGTGAGCCCATCAGCACACTGACATCTGCGGCCATGTCATCGAGCGAATAGCTGTTGTTGACCGGCAGCCTTAACCGGGCCTTAAAGCCCTCCCACATGATATTCGGGATACCGGCCGAGTCGAAAGTCTGCGACAGGCCGATATCGCGATTGTCCAGCGTGAGTACCCGATAGCCCGCATCAGTGAAGTGGGTAACAAATGTCGGCGGCCATGCGTTGAGCGGCATGCTCAACCCCTGGATGAGCACAAGCACAGGGCCATCTTCAGGGCCTTGCCACTCGTAGGCCAGCCGAATTCCGTTGACTGTCTGATTTGGCAAACTGTATTCCTCTGTTTCCTGACTGCCCATAGTAAGAGCTTGTTGCCGTCAGCGCTACGCTTTGCCAAGGTCGCGTCGAATCGACGTTTGCAGTGCGATCTGGCGCTAAGCTAGTCTTGTCGCATGAATACTCGCATGCCAGCAATGCTCGGGGCGCTTGCCGTCACGCTGGCCGCCACGGCCAACGCGGATGATTCGGCGGGCTATGCGCTCGGGCTCGGCGTATCGGCAGACAACGCGGACGGTGTTGCTGCGAGTGCGCTGGTCGAACTGTCGCTAAATGAACGAGCGTCGTTTAGCGCGCAAGTTGCGACCACGCGCGCTAGTGCCCGGCCGGAAGACGTTCGCACGCGCGACTGGTCGCTTGGTGCGCGTTACGATTTCGGCCCCGTTGGTATCGAAGTGTCAGGCGGCCAGTCTGGCGATCCGGACGATTTTGATGCCGATGACTTATCTATCGGCGTGTTCCACAGCGGCGATCACTGGAATCTGTCGGGTCGCTATTTGCAGCGCGACATAGACCTTACGTTTCGTACGCTGTTCGCCGCCGAGCCAATCGAAGCGCAGATCCCGCTGGAGGCCACTGGCTACCGTCTCTCGGCGCGTTACCGCACGGATGACGGGCTGAGTGTTGGCGCCAACTACCGGCGCTATGACTATGACCGCGATCTGTCGCCGCTGAGCGGCAGGTTTATATCGCAGCGGCTCTCGCCAACAACGCTCACACTGTCCAGCTCGCTCCTGGAGGCCAGTTATGGCATCAGCGCCGAGTTTCCCCTAGAGCAATCGCGCGCCGTCAGCGTGGCTTTCACACATGACGAGTTGGCCGGCAATCTCGGCAAAGCCGATAGTGTCAGCGTTGGCTATCTGACGCCGGTTGGCGAACGATCCGATCTGGATATCAGTGTTGGCGTTAGCCGCGGTGATACCGGTTTTGAAGATGACGCTGTTTTTGTGAGCGCGCTGTACTTGTTCTACGGCGTATTCGACTAGTCGTTCCTGCTGCGCTGGCGCTCACGAGCGCGCTCGCGCATCCGCTCAAGCGCTTCGCGCCGTTGTTCCGGTGTCAACGCACGAAAACGTTGACGCAATTGTTGACGCTGCTCGGGCGTCAGGCTGTTCAATCGGTTCAATCGTTGACGTAATTGCTGGCGCTGCTCGGGCGTCAGCTCGCGAAACTGGCGAAGTCGCTCAAGCAACTCCGCGCGACGCTCGGTCGACAAGCCTTGCCACTGCGTAAAGCGTTGGCGCAGCTCGCGTCGCTCCGACTCATCCATTGCCAACCAACGGTCTGCACCAAGCACCAGTCGCTCGCGGCGCGCGTCACTGAGCGATGACCATTCGGACTCATAGCGGGAGAGGGCGTCGCGCTGCTCGTCGCTCAACGATGACCACTCCTGCGCCGCCAGCTGACCGTACGCCAGCATGCCTATCATCAGTACCAACATTTTTGTCAAATTACTCATCGCTTTCACCTTCTTGCGTCGCGGGCTCAGCCTGCGGCGCCTCGTCATCTGTCGTTTCGGCCTCGTCCTGCGCATCATCGTCTTCAACGTCCATTGCGACTGGATCGATCCATTCGCCATCGTCTTCCACCATGCTGCCGAGATAGTCGAAAAAATCGAATGGCTCTTCTGCGGTATCGGCCGCGGTACCTAGCGCCGCAAGACCGGTCAGGAGCATCGCCAGACCACGCTGCGCTGCGGCTCTAGCCGGCATCCAGCACCTCATCATCAAGCCACGCCAGCAGTTCAAGCTCATCCAGCAACTCAAGATCGGCGGCAGCAGCCATTTCAGCGTCATCCAAAACCGGCAACGCCGTGGAAGGCGAATGATTGATGAGCACCACAGCGAGCAAAGCGGCAGCGCTGACACCACCGAGAGGCACGAGGGGTCGCCAGGCCAGACCGCCATCACGATGTTTCTTCTCAGCGACCAGTACCGCCTCCTCGCGGGCTGCCCTGAGCCGCGCCGCAATTTCCGGGCTTACGGTGTCATCCATATCGCGCTGCACTGCGGCGCGAATGCGTTTGTCGTCGTTAGTGTCACTCATGGCCAATGCTCTCCAAGCATTTCTCGCAGCCGATGAACCGCCCGCGAATAGTGGGTTTTGACGCTGCCTTGCGAACAATCCATTGCTAAGGCCGTCTCCGCAACGTTGAGCCCTTCCCAGCTGCGCAACAGAAATGCCTGCTGCTGACGTTGCGGCAACACTTCGAGTGCCTGCTGCAACTGTAGTGTCGCGCCATCAAGGCTGGCGCGCTGCTCAGGCTCATCGCTACTGCGCGAAGCATGCAGCTCAGCGACATCCAAAGCCTCGTCATCCTGCCCGCGAAACTGATTGAAAAACGCAAACACACGATTGTGCGACGCTCGACGCCGATAGCAATCACGGATCTTGTTTTGCACGATCCGGAAGAAAAGCGGCGGCCATTGATCGGCCGGCCGCTTTGCATATTTGCGAGCCAGCATCATCATGCTGTCTTGCACTATGTCCATCGCATCATCCGGATTGCCGAGCGCCATTTCAGCCATGCGGAACGCCCTCTTCTCGACGCTCATCAGGAACTGATTCATTTGCACGGCAACTGAGCTCATGACACTTTCCGCTGTTACTCAGCATCTTCCAAACCTCGGAATACGAAGCTTGCACGCACGCTGGTCAGTTCATCGGTATCACCAGTATAGCCGACTCGCGCGTTGATCCGTTGCAGCGCATTGCCACTTTCCAGCTCCGCTTGCAACGCGTCAACCAGGTCGGCGAAGTTTCGGTACAGTATGATGCTCTGATCACCGCGTACGCGCACTGCATAGGTACCCTGCCCTGACTCAGTCGCCAGTAGTGTCAGCATATCCAACGGATTGGTAAACAGGCGTGGGATGCCACGTACTTTGAGTAGCTCGCGTGAATCAGTAACATCCACTGCAATACTGCTCTGGCTCGTGCTGATGAATGGCGTCGATGAGGGCGCATCCTGCGGCCAGACAACGGTTAGCTCACCGGCGCGTCGGGACGTATCGACGTCAATCACCGTTCGCGCATTGAAGTCTGCAGGCGCGGCGCCAAAGGCGTTGACCAAGCCGCGTACGCGCACAAGATCACCCGCCGTCACACCGTTGAGCGAGAGCGAACCGGTGTCGATTTCATAGTCAGCCAGATCCGCGTCAAACTCCGAGCTACTGCCGGTACCCGAAAGATCAAACGCCAGCGGACGTCGGCCATTGAGCAGGAACACATCCGCACGCATCGGCTGCACGTCGATGACCTCACCGCTGAATTGGCTAATCCGCATCACAATTCGACCGGCGGTCGCGTCGAGCGTCTGGTCATCTGCAAACTCACCATACGCAATCACGCGCTGACCAACCGAAACACTCTGCGTATCAAGCTCGGCATTATCAACGCCAGGCGCAGACACGGTGGTTCCATCTCCCAGTACTACAGCGATGTCTCCCGCGAATCGTATGCTACCGTCCGCAAACTCGATACTCGCCCCGGCAATGTTCAAGGTATCACCGGCCCGGCTGGTTACAACACCTTTAACAACCTCGGCGTCAGACCACGGCACGCTGGACCCAGCTATGACAATGTCGGCCATCATGCTGCGGCCGGTGATTTTGCCGTTGGCGACAACGGGCACAAGATCCTGCAACTGCGCAATCGCGGCAAGGCCTTCACCGCCAGTGTAACCTTGACCGTCAACTTCGTACTGGGTTTGCTCATCGACGTTCAGGGTGAAGGCACCAAAGTCGCCCGAGCGGTGGAAGAACGGGCGCACGTTCAATGCGATTTCACCCGCTGCTTCGTCAACTTCACGAACAACACCGCGTACGCGATGCTCGCGATCTTCCTCAAGCTCAGCGCTAGCCAGCAACAAAGGTGCGACTGTCACGACAGGCGGCGATGCGCTGTCATCAATCGTGTTTGATGCATCCAGGTCAAAGTCGAGGCTAAACGCGGCCGGGACGCCGGGAGCAATGCTTATCACATCGGTTTCGGCCAGCTGCAGTCTGACCTCATATTCGCCAATCGGGTCGCCTTGCTCATCAATCACGAGCGCTTCGGCCACCTCGCCTGACTCATCCTGCACAACAACCTGTGCCTCGGTGAAGTCCAGTCGCACGCTGGCAGCCACGTAGTTACCCGCAGGCACAGTGGCGATGTTTAGAAACTCGGTAACCTCTGTGAGTTCAGTGAAGTCAACGCGTGTCGTGAGCGGTAGCGTCTCGACAGTAGTGCCATTAGCCCGCTCGAGACGCAGTGACAAGACGTCGACCGTGTAAGCTGCAAAGTCGCCTTCTGCGTCAGTCAGGCCGATATACACCAGACCATCGTCGACACTCGCGGTGGGTTGATCCTCGGTCACAGAGCTATCCGACCCTCCGCAGGCCGATAACAGAACAATAGTCATGACGATGCCAATCGTAACCAGCGTGTCAGTGATTGCCGCGGACGTTTTCTTGGCCGCCCAGACCTGTCGTAGATTCTTCATGCGCCGTACTCCCGTCGCAGTTAAGGTGTTTACGCCCCTTTAAACGCGACATCCAATGCGCGGTTGACAATGCAACTGAAATCCTCCCCGCATTATGGCAAGTTGGTGCCGCAGGTGATCGCGTGGATCACGCCGCAACAATGAGCGGGAGCAGTGATGACGGCAGACAAGCAATCACCCGATCGGGTAATCACAGTTGCTGATGCGTCGCGCATCATCGAGATGGCGTGGGAGGATCGCACACCGTTTGAGGCCATTGAGCGTCACTATGGTTTGAGCGAGGCGGATGTCATCAAGCTGATGCGGCGAACGTTGAAAACGTCCAGCTTTCGCTTGTGGCGCCAGCGGGTCAGTGGTCGCCGAACAAAGCACACCGCCAGGCGCAGCCGCGAAGTGACACGTGCTTACTGCCCCACACAGTACAAGCAACGCTAGCAACTCGCTCCCCGCGACTGCTTGGGTATGCCAGCTTGATCAGTCAGTCACACTCAGCCGATTCAAACTGCGTAGAATAGCGCTATGGAGTTAATCGTTTTTGATCTTGACGGCACGCTATTGAACCGCGAATCGGCGATCAGTGAGTTCACGCGCGACACGCTCGCGCTACTCGCCGAGCGCGATATCGCCTACACCGTGGCAACCGGGCGCACCTTGCACGCGTCACGCGATATTCTGCGCGGGCACGGCTTCCATCTGCCGCATGTGTTTAAGAATGGCGTCGTCATCTGGCACCCAGAGCACAACCGTTTCAGTCATCGCAATGTGCTGACAGGCGAAGAATTGGCCCATGTCGTGGAAGCCTGTCAGGCGAATGCGCTGACGCCATTTGTATTTACCATCGAAGGCGAGAACGAGCACGCCGTCTATCACACGCCGTTGCGCACGCCCGCCGAACACTACGTGATCAATGAATACAGCGTTGCTCGCGGGCTACGTGCCGCACCGCTCGGCGAGCTGCCAGCCGATGCCGAGATCAGTAATGTCAGCGCGATCGGACCGGGCGACGCAATTCGCGCCGTTGCCGAGTTCGTGAGCGATGAAGATCATCTGGTCGCCTACAGTGGCGTGGCTATCGAAGACAAAGACCTGTGTTGGATGGATATCCACCACAGCGACGCGAGCAAAGGCAGCGCGGTAACCACATTGAAGCAAATGCTCGGCGCCGAGCGCATCGTGTGTTTCGGCGACAGTGACAACGACCTCAGCATGTTTGCAGCGGCCGACGAAAGCTATGCGCCAGCGAATGCCAAAGCCGCAATTCGCGAACAAGCCACCGAAATCATCGGCCACCATAATGAGGATGGCATTGCCCGCTTCCTGCGCGAGCGATTCAACCTTGACGCATAAGCGTTAGAAAGACGGCTTTACGGTGCCAAGAAACGCCACCGACGCAATTCCTATCCAGTACACATAGGCCAACATTCGACCGCGCGCCAGTGAGGCTTCCATGACCGCCGATATGGTCTCGTTCGGCCCGCCCGACGCAAGCTGGCGAAAGGCCCCTACCCAGTCGCGCATGATGTATCGCAGGTACAATCCGATGACCAGCATGAGTGCATAAATCAAGACCTTCGCGGCATACCAGTTGACAGTTAACGGCCCGTTCCCGATCAGCGACATCAGCGACACGATCAGTAGCGCGGGAATAATCAGATAGCGAATGTACTCGTCAATTTTGGTCAGTCGCACGCCGAGATCGGTGCCACGCTTGGCAAATGCAGTCCAGGTCAGACCAACCCACACGGCGACGAACAGCCACATACCGGTAATCCACGGGCCACCCAGCGGTTGAACACCCATGCGGTAGCCCATGTGCAGACCCAGCGGCAATAACAGAATAATGCCGGTGCGCGGCAAAATGTCGATGCGGTAGGCCGTCTCCATGTGGCGCTTGCGCTCCTCAAGCGTGATCTTGGTGTTGGTCACGTGGCGCGACGCATTGAACACGCCCCATTCCCCGCCCAACCAATACGCCATGGCCAAAATGTGCAGCCACTTGAGCACGAGATAGCTACTGATCATCGGAATCCCCCGGTGGTTTTTGTACTGATGACACAGAAAATGGCGTCGACGCCATTGAATTACCTTGATCTAGATCATTTTCGTCGCTGTCGCCGCGTATACTGCAGTCGCAATCGACCTGCTCTGTCGCAAGATGCGGGTAAGCGTGACGCTACAGATGCGTATTGGTCACGCGCATATTGACCCTGCAATCGGCGCCATATGCAGGCGCTGCTGCTGGTCGATGCCATTCGCTTTGGGGGCAATCGCGTATGAAGAAACTGCTCATGGTTACGCTGGCGTTGGCGGCGCTACTGGCGGGACTCGCCGTCTGGGCCTATGCGATCTCACCCGTGCGCCCGGTGGCGTGGCAACCACCCGCGATGGTGTCGCTCGCTGGGTCATATTCGCCTAATGACAAATTGTCGGCGGCGCAACGCATTTCACTGGGGCTAGGTCCGGAGGACGTCACGCAAGGGCCCGACGGGCGCTTGTACACCGGGTTGCTCGATGGGCGGATCCTCAGCTTTTCAGTCGGCGGTGACGCTGTTGAGATCGCCAATACGGGTGGCCGACCGTTAGGGCTGGCGTTTGATCGCCAAGGCCAGCTGATCGTTGCGGACGCTGACAAGGGCCTGCTGGCGATTGATCCAGCCGGCAATGTGCGCGTGCTCGTCGACGCCTACAAGGGCCACAAGCTGTTATTTGTCGACGATCTTGATATTGCGGCAGATGGCGCGATCTGGTTTTCGGATGCGTCCATGCGATTTGGCGTGCACGATGCCATGTATGACTTTCTCGAAGCGAGCGCAACCGGTCGACTATTCCGACATGACCCCGCATCTGGCGCGACAACGCTCATGATGGATGAGTTGTTCTTTGCAAACGGGGTCGCATTGGGCCCACAGGATCAGTACGTTCTCGTCACAGAAACCGGCGCCGCCCGGATTCAACGATTATGGCTACGGGGCCCACAGCAAGGGCAGCGCGACGTGTTCGTCGATGGCCTACCCGGCATGCCGGACAACCTGTCCTTCAATGGCCGCGACACGTTCTGGGTCGCCTTGCCAGCGACTCGGGGCTCTCCGCTGGAGTCGATCGCGGACAAGCCCTGGCTGCGACGCCTGCTTGGCGGGCTGCCGGCCAGCTGGCTAACGCCACCGGCGCCACAGGCATTTGTTATTGGCTTGTCCCTAGACGGCCAACCAGTGCACAACCTGCAGTGGCAGGATGGCGACCTGCATACCATCACCAGCGTCAATGAGATCGACGGCGCGCTGCACCTTGGCACGATAGCGACGCCTTACGTTGGCATCCTGGACGTTCCCGATACGGCGCAAGAGACAGAATAGCGACGAGCCCTGGAGAGTAATGGGGGTGGGCTCGCCGCCATCTGTGCATTGCTAATTGCCAGCAACGCGCGTCGCACGCGCTTCGGCTTTGATGGCGCGCGCCAGATTTCGGCGCACCGCTGATACGCCGGGACGCAGCGCGTTGGCTTTGCGCAAGTCGTCGATCGCACCGCGCGCATCACCCAACATAAGCTTGGCAGCGCCACGATTGTTGTAGTCACCCCAATGGGCTATACGAGTATCGAGCGCCTCACTGCAGGCCTTGATTGCGGCTGCATAATCGCCGTTTTGGTGATGGGCGCGGCACAGCAAAGATGCATACTGAGCGATATCGCCGTCGCGGCGCAGCGTTGGACGCAGCGCCGTGAGCATCGTAATCGCGTCATCGGCGTCGGCACGATCAAGCGCGCGCTTTGCGCTGTCAAACGCGGGTTGATTGGGGCTCGCGGCGAGCTGTTGCGACGCATGCGCGCCAGCCGCCGAGAACAGTGACAGTGTCAGGACAAGCAAGACAAGTTTCGGGGTTTTCATGTTGCACTCCGGGGGAAGATTGCTTTACAGCTACACCGTAGTCCTGCAAGATATGCATAACAATTTCAATTTTTAATACTTAGTATGCATTTATGAATACTGATGATGCGATGCGAGATTGGGCGGACATGCGGATGTTCCTCGCGATTGCCGACCAAGGCAGTCTGGTCGCGGCCGCTGAACATCTCGACCTGACGCAACCCACACTCGGGCGGCGACTTGCGGCGCTGCAAAAGCGCCTTGGCGTGACCTTGTTCATTCGATCCGGTCGACGGCTCGTGCCGAGCGATGCCGGCATGGCAATCATGGACAGCGCGCGGCGCATGCAACACGAGATGCATGCGATACGGCGCTCAGTAGATGTCAGTGCGTCGGGGTTGTGTGGCGTCGTCACCATTTCCGCCACGGAAGGCACAGGCACAGAATGGTTGCCGCCAGTGTTGTTCGCGTTCAAGCAGCAGTACCCTGACATCACGATAAACCTGTTAATCGAAAGCCGCGCCGTGGACATCGTGCAACGGGAGGCAGACATAGCGCTGCGACTCGGCGAGCCGACCCAGCCTGACCTGATTGCCAAGCGTTTGGTTCAAATCGGCTTTGGCTGGTATGCAAGCCCCAAGTATCTTGCCGGACGTCCCGCGATTGCCGAAGAAACAGACCTTGCGCAGCATCAAGTCGTCGGCCTTCAATTTGCGGGTGAGCCACCCCGCGTCACACCCGGACGCACGCATGCACTCGACACAACGGATAACTTCGCATTGATCACCAACAGTCCAGCGGCGCAGCTGTCGGCAGTCCGCGCTGGGTATGGTGTCGGCGCAATCTCGCATCGCTGGGCAGCGATGTACCCGGAGCTGGAACGCGTGTTACCCGAGCACAATGTTGGCGAGGCAACGATGTGGATTGTGACTCATGCGGATCTGCGCCACAGCGCTCGTATCCGGGCAGTCTATGACTACCTCGTAGAACGTGTGCGGGAAGCCGAACACACCTTTACCGGTGCCTCGAGCTAAATGCCAAGCTTGGTCAGCGTATCGATAACCTCACGAATCACACGAGCCGCAGTCGGGTGTTGTGCGGCAAATCGCGCCTCGAGCCGGCGTGCTTCCTCGACAGAGAGATCGATGTCCTCATCGGAATTGGACATCAAAGCATGTAAC
>JBCCCC010000065.1:0-17452 GCA_039033695.1 Pseudomonadota bacterium
TAGGCGGGCGGGCGAAGATCCGATCAGAATGTTTGCCGGTGAAGGTACCCCGGAGCGCACGAATCGGCGCTTTCATTTCCTATCGGCAGGGCACGATGCCGCGCGTCTGTCGACCGCATTTGACTCAGTTACCTTGTATGGCGAAGACCCGCACGAGCGCCCGGATATCTTCGGCAAGGTTGGTAATTCTGGCGTATCAATTGCGACTGTCGATGACATGAAAAAACTCTACTCGGGCTTCGACCTGTGCGCACCGAGTACGTCAGTTTCGATGACGATCAACGGCCCGGCCCCCATGATCCTCGCCTTCTTCATGAACACAGCGATCGACCAGCAAGTCGAGCGCCATCTCGACGAGACCGACGGTTGGCCGGCTGCACAGCAGAAAATCGATGAGTGGTTCGAGCACCGAAACCGGCCTGCGTACGATGACGAGTTGCCACCGGGGCATAACCATTTGGGGCTGCGCTTGTTAGGCATTCCGGGCAGCGAAGTCGTTGATGCACAGACCTATGCCGACATCAAGGCGCGCACCTTGGCGACCGTGCGTGGCACGGTGCAAGCCGACATCCTGAAGGAAGACCAGGCGCAAAACACCTGTATCTTTTCGACAGAATTTGCGATGAAGATGATGGGCGATGTGCAGAGCTATTTCATTGATCACAACGTTCGTAATTACTACAGCGTATCGATCAGTGGCTATCACATTGCGGAGGCCGGTGCGAACCCGATCAGCCAGCTCGCATTTACGTTGTCGAATGGTTTCACGATAGTCGAGTACTATCTTGCGCGCGGCATGAGCATTGATGACTTCGCGCCCAATTTGTCATTCTTTTTCTCGAATGGCATGGACCCGGAATACTCGGTCATTGGCCGGGTTGCGCGGCGTATCTGGGCGCGCGCGATGCGCGAGCGCTACGGCGCAAGCCCGCGCAGTCAAATGATGAAATACCATATTCAAACGTCGGGTCGCAGCTTGCACGCGCAGGAGATTAGTTTTAACGATATTCGAACGACGCTTCAGGCGCTGTATGCGTTGTTTGACAACTGCAATAGTTTGCACACCAATGCGTTTGATGAGGCGATCACAACGCCGACCGAGCAGTCTGTCCGACGTGCGGTGGCGATTCAGCTCATCATTAATCGCGAGATGGGGCTTAATTTCTGCGAGAACCCGTGGCAAGGTTCGTTCGTCATTGACGAGCTGACGGACCTGGTCGAGGAAGCGGTCTACCAGGAGTTTGACCGGATCTCGGAACGCGGCGGCGTGTTGGGTGCGATGGATACGATGTACCAACGGGGCAAGATCCAGGATGAGAGCTTGCACTACGAGAGCAAGAAGCATGACGGTAGTTTGCCGCTGATCGGTGTCAACACGTTCCTGCCACCTGAAGGCCAGGAAGACGAGATTCATGAGCTCGAACTGATTCGCTCAACAGATGATGAGAAGCATCAACAGATTGCGTCACTGCGTAAGTTCCAGGCCAATGGTGACGAGGCGCGGGATGCGGCGTTGGCGCGCTTGCAACAGGTTGCTCGTGCACGTGGCAATGTGTTCGAGGCGTTGATTGATGTGGTCCAGATATGCTCGCTGGGGCAGATTTCAGCTGCGCTGTACCAAGTTGGTGGCGAGTATCGTCGCAACATGTAGCGTGCAAACGTTATAGCCTGACGGGACGACTACAAGAAGGGTATTAGCTTGAATCATCTACTGAGCGCCACGGATGCTGGCGTACTGACGCTGACCTTGAATCGCGCTGATGCGCTGAATGCGATAACGCCGCCAATGCTTGAGTCCCTGGCAGCCGCACTCGAAGACGCGGCTGTGGATACTGATGTCCGGCTGGTGGTGATCACTGGTGCTGGTCGTGCGTTCTCCGCCGGCGTCGATCTCAAGGCGCTGGGCGGGCGACCGATCGAGCAGGGCAAGGTTGGTGACATTCTCGACGTTCCCGCGCGTGCCGCACTCGCTTGCATCGAATCCATGTCCAAGCCAGTCGTCGCCAAGGTCAACGGGCATTGCTTTACCGGTGCGCTGGAGATCGTGTTGGCGTGCGATCTGGTATACGCCGCTCGCGAGGCGAAGTTTGGCGACACTCACGCGAAGTGGGGTGTGCGACCGACTTGGGGAATGACGCAGAGACTGCCGCGCAAGGTTGGTGTCAGTATCGCTCGCGAGCTTGGGCTGACCGCGCGGACCTTCACAGCTGACGAAGCGCTGGCATGGGGCCTGGCCAATGGCGTTGCGCCCGCGGCCGAATTGGACGCGCTCGTCGACACGCGTATTGCGCAGATTCTCGAGAACAGCGCCGACGTATTGGCGGCGTATAAGGATCTCTGGCGTCGCAGTTTTGGTCTACCATTGGCCGATGGGCTGGCAGTCGAGGCAAACAATGATTACGAGATCAGCGATACCGGCACGCGGTTGGCGGCATTCCTGACATGAGTATGTCACTAACACCCGCCGATATGGGTATCCCCAATTACGAGGGTACCTATCTCGATTTTCTTGGCTTTCGCATAGTTGCGGCCAAGCCCGGTTTCGTTCGTATGCAAATGCCGCTGGAGAAAGTGCACACCAATACCTTGGCGATGGCGCACGGCGGTATCATCATGTCGATGCTCGATATTGCCAGCGCCTTCAGTGCCAATGCAGGTGATCGTCAAAATCTGGTGTCGATTACAATGACGCAGACCACGAGCTTCATGCGCGCGGTAACCGGTCCGGAATTGATTGCCGAGGGCACTGTCGTGCGGCGAACCGGCCGCACCGCGTTTACGCAGGCGGTTGTGTTGGATCCCTCGCTTTCCGATGACCGCGACGAACAGATTTGCGCGAGCGCGCAGTGCACGTTCAAGTTGCGAGAACGTTAGTCGCAACACCCAGCATCCGCCAGCTTGGCATGCTGTAAACAAGGAACCATGATGCATACGCTTTTTGATTTGTCCGGCCAGACGGCGCTAGTGACTGGCGCAGGCACCGGTCTGGGCCAACAGTTCGCGGTCACACTGGCACATGCGGGGGCCGATGTGGTGCTGGCCGCACGACGCCAGGAAAAGCTGGCGCAGACAGCGTCCATGATCGAGGCGATCGATGGCCGAAAGGCGGCATGCATTGCAATGGATGTAACGGATCGGCAGTCCGTCCAGGCTGGCTTTGAGGCCGCAAACGATGCGTTGGCGGTGCCCACGATCATCGTGAACAACGCTGGCATCTCGCGCGAGTCGTTCGCGATCGACTTTGAGCCGGAGGACTACAACGCGATCATTGATACCAATCTCAATGGCGTGTTCTGGGTTGCGCAGGCAGCGGCCCAGAATCTCGTTGCAGCAGGAATGCAAGGCAGCGTTATCAATATCTCCTCGATTCTCGGGCGACGGGTAAGCTACATGCTGTCGGCGTACTCGGCCGCCAAGGCCGGCGTGATCAAGTTGACCGAGTCACTGGCCATCGAATGGGTCCGCCACGGCATCCGCGTCAACGCGATTGCACCGGGGTTCTTCGTGACCGATATCAACCGCGAGTTCTTTGCGACACCGCAAAGTGACAAGCTCGTAAAAGGCATTCCCATGAAGCGCCCTGGCGAGCTCCGGGAGTTGTCCGGGGCGATGCTATTGCTGGCCAGCGAGGCGGGTGCCTACATGACCGGCACGACGATTACCGTCGATGGCGGCCACGTATGCAGCGCACTGTAGACGCGCCGTCCAGCTGACCGCCCGGTCGCGCAGCGCGTCGTCCAGGGAGGCGCGTACACCCCGGTCGATGTAATGGTTCGTCGCCGTTGCTAGCCTCGCGGGCTCAGCTGGAGCTTCAGGCCGTCACGGGGTTTGGGGATCGGCAATGGCTGCATGGCCAGGCGGTAGTTGTCGTCGACAGTGATGTCGAACCGACTGACAAACTCGCTAATGACGACCTTGGCAAGCATTTGCGCAAAATGCAGCCCAATGCACTTGTGAGCGCCCCCACTGTACGGCGCGAAGGCAAAGCCATGGCGCTTATGCTCAGCGCGGTCCGGCGAGAAGCGCTCCGGGTCAAAGGTCTGTGGTGACGTCCAGAACAGCTCATCATAGTGCGCAGAGTCCGGCGAGATGCCCACTTGCACGTTGGCCGGTATGCGGATGCCCTTGAACTCGAACTCACGCTCGGCTCGGCGCGGGATATAAGGCACTGGCGCCCACATTCGGAGCGCTTCGTTGAACAGCCACTCATGCTGTGGCATCTCGGCGAGCTGCTCGTAGCTGACTCGCCCGTCCGTTAGCGTCGCTTTCTCGTCGCGCAAACGCTGCTGCCAGTGCGGGTTGGCAGCGAGTCCATAGGCGGCGGTCGTCAGCGAGCTCGTAACCGTGTCGTGCGCTGCCATCATCATGAAGATCATGTGGTTGACGATGTCATCATCGCTAAACGCGTCGCCTTCGTCATTCTTGGCATTACACAGCACGGTAAACATGTCGCGCTTGTCTGAGCCCCTTCTGGCCGGTATTTGCTCGCGGAAAAAGTCGTTCAAGAGTTGACGACCTTTGATGCCCTTGTGCAGTGCCAGCCCGGGGATGGGCACCCGAATCAAGGCAACGCTGGCGGCAACGGTGTCGATGAAAGCCGTATTCAGTGCATCGGCTTCCTCACCAAGCGGCACGCCAAGAAAAGCAATTGCTGCATTGTCGAGCGTGAGCTGTTTGATCGCGGGATAAAAGCGAAAGTCCTGCTGCTGTCCCCAGCTTTGCATGGACTGCCCGACGACGTCGTACATGCTTTGCATGTAGAACTCCAGCGCTTCTCGCTTGAACGCGCTTTGCATGATCCGCCGATGAAAGCGGTGCTCATCGAAATCCAGTAGCATCAGACCGCGGTTGAACAGCCCTCCGATCGTATGGTCCCAGCCCTTCTGACTGGAAAAGTTCTTGTCCCGATCCAGAAGTACGAGTTCGAGTCCCTGAGCGCCGGCCAGGACGACCGTGCGTTGACCGAGGAACCGGGTTCGGTAGACCGGCCCATATTGCGCTGCCATGCGTCGGCTGAGCGCTCGCGGGTTAGTGAGGAACTCACGTGCATGGCCAAAGAACGGCATGCCGTCCTCGCCGGGTATATGCATCACATCGTCGCTCGCGCTTGGCTGCGTTGGTCGGTGCGAAAGGGTATTGCTATTGCTCACGGTGTTGCCTCATTGATGGTCGTGGAGGGTTGCGCATTCCCCCACGGTAGTTGCACTAGCTCGGCCAAAAGTACATCGGTGTTATGTCGCCGTTTCGTCGGTCACTGGCGTATCGCTGCTGCAGCGGAATTGGGATTGTCACATCCTAGACCTATTCTCGCTCTAGAAATAAAACGTAAATAACTGAAAAAACTTGCGTTAATGACCAAAATCTAAGGGTATTCAAGAATCAACATTAACGGCACGCTAGCGTCGGCGGTCGATATCGATGCGCTCGCGCCGCATCCCCGTACTTGACCATACAACTTGCTTGTTGACAACAAGTATTTTCCACGGCACGCTTTCGGCGCTGACGCAATGGGACCGTCAGGCAGCATGCGGTGCGTCACAGCGCCACGGGGACACGATTTGAGTCGATCAGAGAAAGCGGCCATTAGTGATGAGGGCACCAGTAAGACGCAGGCTGAGCGCACGGCGGCCTCGGACCGGGCGATGCTTGCCGCTGCCATCGAGCTCATCCTGGAGCGCGGCACCGAGGGTACGACATTGCAGGCCATTGGCGAGCGCGCTGGCTACAGCCGTGGTCTCGCTACCTATCGTTACGGCTCGAAGGCGGGCCTGTTTCGCGAGGTCTCGACGACCATCCAGCTGCGCTGGGTCGGTTATCTGAAAGCGGCGGTCGGCGATATGACCGGCGTCGACGCGCTGTGCGCGGCGGCGGATGCCTATTTTCAATTCGTGAGCGACGCCCCTGAGGATATTCGAGTGCTGCATATCCTGTATTATGCCGGGGCGGCACCGAACGCGGATGTCCGCGGGCTCGCAAAACAGGCTTTTGAGCGCCAGATCGACGATGCCGAGCGCTGGCTTGTTGATGGTGTCGCGGCCGGCACCGTTCCCGAGACCGTTTCGCCGCGCTTGGTGGCGACGGAGTATGTAGCCCACATTGCCGGCATCACCTATATCTGGCTGCTCAATCCGGGCCAGATTGATTTTGCGGAAATCCATCGCGATTTCAAACAGACTCTGCGCGCAAGACTGGCCGTTGAATCACGGCAACAGCACGCTTTCAATTTTTAGAATCAAACGAGGTTTACATCATGGCTGATGCCTATATTTACGATCACGTTCGCACGCCAAGAGGTCGCGGCAAATCCAGCGGCTCGTTGCATGCGGTTACGCCCATCGAGCTCACAGCACAAATGCTAAGTAACTTGCGCGATCGTAATGAGCTCGACACAAGCTATCTCGATGATGTCGTGCTCGGTTGCGTATCGCCTGTAGGTGAACAGGGCGCAAACGTCGCTCGCGTTGGTGTGCTAGCTGCCGGCTATGCCGAGAACGTGCCGGGCAAACAGTTGAATCGGTTTTGCGCTTCGGGTCTGGAAGCGGTCAACACTGTGGCGAGTCAGGTAATGGCGGGTCAGTCCGACCTAGGCATTGGCGGCGGTGTTGAGTGTATGTCGCGTGTACCAATGGGGTCGGACTCCGGCGCCATGGCGGCGGATCCGAAAGTAGCTTATGAGACGTACTTCGCGCCGCAAGGTATCGGCGCCGATCTCATCGCCTCCAAATGGGGCTTCTCGCGCGACGATGTCGATGGCTATGCGGCCGAGAGCCAGCGCCGTGCGGCCCAGGCTTGGGATAACGGCTATTTTGATCGTTCCGTAATCCCGGTCAAGGACCAGCTTGGTATCACGCTGCTGGATCGTGACGAACATATGCGTCCAGGCACCACCAAGGAAGACCTCGGCAACCTGAATCCCGCTTTCGTGATGCATGGTGAACAGGCCGGCTTCGATGCGGTTGCGCTGCTGCGATACCCGGAAGTCGAACGCATCAATCACGTGCACACGGGCGGTAACTCCAGTGGCATTGTTGATGGCGCAGCAGGTGTCTTGATAGGCAACAAGCAGATTGGTGAAGCGCTGGGGCTTACACCGCGCGCGCGCATCAAGGGTTTCGCATCGATTGGTAGCGAGCCGACGATCATGCTGACCGGTCCGACGCCCTCTGCCGAGAAGGTGCTCAAGCGCTGCGGCATGGATGCGTCAGACATTGACCTGTTCGAGTTGAATGAAGCGTTCGCCTCAGTTGTATTGTTGTTCATGCACAACCTCGGTATCGATCACGACAAGATCAACGTCAATGGCGGTGCGATTGCAATGGGGCATCCACTGGGTGCGACCGGCGCAATGATCCTCGGGACTGTACTCGACGAGCTCGAGCGCCGCGATCAGTCCACGGCTCTGGTCAACCTGTGCGTTGGTGCAGGTATGGGTACAGCGACAATTATCGAGCGCGTGTAGGCACTGCCACCGCATTCAGCTAAAGGATTTTGAAACGATGAAAACCATAGATTTTGCAGTAGATGCCGATGGCATTGCGTTGCTGACCATTGATGTCAAGGATCGCTCCATGAACGTGTTGACGCCGGATCTCATGAAGGATCTGGGCAGCGCCATTGACAAGGTCGTCGCTGATGACAACGTCAAGGGCGCGGTCATCACCTCGGCCAAAGACTCGTTCGTGGCTGGCGCCGATCTGATGAGCATGGTCAACGCGTATGAAGATGGACGCAGTGCCGAGGACAAGTATCGCGATGCGCGCAGTTTCCAGTCGCTGCTTCGCAAGATGGAAACCTGCGGCAAACCCTTCGCAGCGGCAATAAATGGGACGGCGCTAGGGGGCGGTCTGGAGATATGTCTGGCATGTCATTATCGCGTCGCGGCTGATAATCCAAAGTCGGTGTTGGGGCTGCCTGAGGTCAAGGTTGGCCTGCTTCCCGGTGGTGGCGGTACGCAAAGACTGCCGAGGTTGATTGGCCAGCAAAATGCGCTTCAGTTGATGACGCAAGGCACGCATTTACCACCAGCCAAGGCGCTTGAGCAGGGCTTCGTCGATGCGGTGGTTGCGCCTGACGAGTGCATCGCGGCGGCCCAACGCTGGATTCTTGAGAAAGGAGATGCCGAGCAGCCGTGGGACAAGAAGGGCTTCAAAGTGCCGGGCGGCGCCGGATTGATGCATCCCGGCTCGATCCAGACACTCATGGTCGGCACGGCACTCATTGCACGCGAGACCAGCCACAACTACCCGGCGCCAATTGCCATCATGTCCTGCGTCTACGAAGGCTGTGTATTGCCCATCGATGCCGGATTGGACATTGAGTCCAAATATTTCACCTCGCTGCTGCTCGATCCGGTGGCACGCAACATGATGCGTACGCTGTTTATTAACAAGGGCGCCGCCGATAAACTGGTCCGTCGCCCCAAGGGTGTAGACAAGACGGCGGTCAAGAAACTCGGCATTTTAGGGGCCGGGATGATGGGTGCGGGCGTGGCCTATGTCTCGGCACGTGCGAAAATGGAAGTCGTGCTGCTGGATCGCGACCGCGACGCGGCCGAAAAGGGCAAGGATTACTCGCGCGCATTGCTGCAAAAGCAGATTGATCGCGGCCGCTCCACAACGGAAAAAGCCGAAGCCATCCTATCGCGGATCAAAACAACCGACGACTACGCCGATCTGGAAGGTTGCGATCTTGTGATCGAGGCCGTCTTCGAGGACCTCGGCATCAAAGCCGACGTCACTGCCAAGACCGAGGCTGTTATTCCCGAGCAGTCGATTTTTGCATCCAATACATCGACACTGCCGATTACCGGGCTGGCGAAATCGTCGAAGCGTCCAGAGCAGTTTATCGGTATTCACTTTTTCTCTCCGGTCGACAAAATGCCGCTGGTGGAGATCATTCTCGGCGAGCAGACTGGCGAACGCGCAACCGCGGTCGCGCTGGACTATGTGCAACAAATCAGAAAAACGCCCATAGTCGTCAATGACAGTCGTGGCTTCTACACATCACGCGTTTTCGGCACCTACACCAATGAGGGCATGACCATGGTGGGCGAAGGGGTCAACCCAGCGTTGATCGAGAATGTGGCCAAGCAGGCAGGCATGGCGGTTGGCCCGCTCGCAGTCATGGACGAGGTGACGCTGGAACTTGGTTATCACGTTGCCAAGGCAACCAAGAAAGCCTTGGGCGATGACTACGTGCCAAACACGGCTGCGCCCGTAATGACGCGCTTCGTCGAGGAGCTCGACCGTCGCGGTAAGCGATTCGGTAAAGGGTTCTATGATTATCCGGAAGGTGGCAAGAAGCACCTGTGGCCGGGGCTCGCGGAGGTGTTCCCACACGCCGCCGAACAGCCTTCTCCTGAGGAAGTACGTAAACGACTGCTGTACGTGCAGGCGTTGGATACGGTCCGATGTTTGGATGAGGGCGTCATCACTCACCCGGCTGACGGCGATATCGGCTCAATTCTTGGTTGGGGCTTCCCGCCGTACACTGGCGGGACGCTGTCGCTGATCGAAACCGTCGGACTGGCGGAGTTTGTTGCGGAGTGCGACCGCATGGCAAAGGTCTACGGCGAGCGTTTTGCCGTTCCGGATAGCCTGCGCGAGCGTGCGAAGTCAGGTCTTGGTTTCTACGCGGAATATGACCAGCCCACGCGCAGCGCGGCTTAGGAGTGCAGATGAGCGATTCATCGTTAGTTCAATATGAAGTCAGTGGCGGCGTGGCGACCGTATCGATCAACCGGCCGGATGCCATGAACTCCTTTGTTCAGGATGTGAGGTTCGCATTGACAGATGCGTTGCGCAAAGCGTCCAGCGACAATGACGTGCGCGTCGTAATCCTCACAGGCGTGGGTCGTGCGTTTTCTGCTGGGGCCGACTTGTCGGCCGGCTTTCCAGCGGATATGACTATCGAGGCGCAGCTGCAACGTGAGTATCGGCCCGCGCTCGATGAAATCGTCACCATGCCTAAGCCCGTCATTGCCGCAATCAATGGCGCCGCCGCAGGTATCGGTATGTCTTTCGCGCTGGCCGCCGACCTGGCTGTCATGGGCGAAAAGGCTTTCATGCTCGCACCTTTCTCGACGATTTCGTTGGTTCCCGACGGTGGCGCGAACTGGTTTTTGCAAAAGCAGCTTGGCTACAAGCGAGCGTTTCAGTTGTGCATAGAAGCAGAGAGAATTGATGCCGCGCGATGCCTTGAATGGGGACTGGTGAACCGGGTCGTCCCGAGTGAGGACGTGCTGCAAAACGCAACTGAATGGGCGAACAGCCTTTGCGAGCGCGCACCATTATCAGTTGTCGCCACCAAGCAGGCCATGCGCCACGCCGAGTCATCGGATTGGGGTTCAACGTTTGATCTGGAAGCGCGCATGCAGACAGGCCTGGTGGGATCGGCGGACAACGTTGAAGGTGTGAATGCGTTTTTCGAGAAACGCGCGCCGAAGTTTATTGGAAAGTAATCAGCCGCACTGCGCGGCGGGAGCACTAACATGCAAAGAAACTGTTTTGACGAAGAGCACGAGATGTTCCGCGACGCGGCACGTGCATTCATGATCAATGAGGTGCAGCCGCACGCGGAACAATGGCGCGACGATGGCATTGTTGATCGCGAGGCATTTCGCAAGGCCGGCGAGCAAGGCTTGTTGTTAATGTGGGCTGATGAGCAGTACGGTGGCGCTGGGGTCAAGGATTTTCGCTACGAGCAAATCCTGATTGAGGAACTCACCAAGTACGGCGATCCGGGCTTTTTCATCACGTTGCATTCGCGCCTTGTCGCACCCTACATTGGGGAGCTTGGTACGGACGAGCAAAAAGCGCGCTGGCTGCCCAAATGCATCAGTGGCGAGAGCATCCTTGCGATTGCGATGACCGAGCCGGGCGCTGGTAGCGACGTCGCCGGCATGAAGACCCGCGCGGTGGATAATGGTGATCACTGGGTGCTCAACGGCTCCAAGACCTATATTTCGAACGGCATCAATGCTGATCTTGTGATTGTCGCCGCGCGCACAGTGCCAGACAGCTCGCACGGACTTGGATTGTTCGTCGTTGAGCGCGGTATGCCAGGTTTCGAACGCGGTCGAAACTTGAAAAAAATGGGGCTGGCCGCACAGGACACTGCAGAGTTGTTCTTCAACGACGTCAAGATTCCCAAGGAAAACGTATTGGGCGACCCCACGCGGGGCTTTTATCACTTGATGCAGTTCCTCGCAGAAGAACGCCTGCTCGGTGCAGTCGGTTATGTTGCCGCGTGTCAGCATGCGTTCGATATCACGATGGACTTCATCAAGGAGCGCAAGGCCTTCGGTCAATCCGTGGCCGATTTCCAAAACACGCGGTTCAAAATGGCGGACATGCGCACTGAGATCGATATCGCGCAGGTTTATCTGGATCGCTGCGTCGAGGAGCACAATGCGGGTAATCTGAGCGCGGAAATGGCGGCGCGTATCAAACTGTTTGGCAGCGAGTTGGAAGGCCGGGTGATGGACACCTGCGTGCAGTTGCACGGGGGTGCTGGCTACATGGACGAGTACCAGATCTCGCGTATGTTCACCGATGCACGCGTGTCGCGAATCTATGCAGGCAGTTCTGAGATTATGCGCGAGATTATCGCGCGCTCAATCGGACTCGATCCGCGCCAGAAAAAGCCCAAAGCGGTTAGCGGCGATCGCGCGGACGCCGCGTAGCGAGCCATAGCACGGGGCCGCTGCCGGCGGCCCTGTGCTGTTCCCGCAGAAACTCGCTGCTCGGTAATGCGCCAAGCAGTTGCGCAATGTCGTCGGCTTCCCGTTGGCCGCCAGCGTGCCCCCGATAAGCCATAACACTCAAGACACCGTTATCGGCAAGACGCTCAAGGCAGACCCGCACTGCCGCGATGGTCGTCGACGAATGTGTCGTTGCCTGTTTGTCGCTACCTGGCAGATAACCGAGATTGAACATCGCAGCGTTGACGGGGCGATCGGTCGGCAGATGATCAGCTAACGTGGAGTGGCAGGCATTGATCAGCTCAACACAATGTTGCAGGCCGTGTTCATTCAGTCGTTGTCGAGTGGCCTTGAGCGCCGCGGTCTGCACGTCCATGGCGATGACAGTACCGGTATCGCCGACCATTCTGGCCAGAAAGAGTGTGTCGTGACCGTTGCCGGCTGTCGCGTCGACCGCCAAATCCCCTGGCCGCAAATGCTGTGACACATGAGTGTGCGCTTGTGCCGTCAAACGCATCACTGCGCCATCGCAGAGCAGCGCTGCTGCAGGCAGTACTCGGACGGTACAGGTGCCCCTGCTAGAATGCGGCGAATCGCGAGCTCAGCGATGCGAGGCGCGAACAAGGCACCTTTTGAGCCAAGACCGTTAACCAACCAGAGATTCTCCGACTGTGAACTATGGCCGATCACTGGCTTGCGGCCGACGACAATCGGCCTGACGGCGGCGCGCTGATCAACGACACTGAACGGCAAGCCAATCAGTGACTTCGCCTTGCGTTCGAGTTCGTGCCGCGCTGCCAGTGTCGGTGTTCCATCCAGTGAATCCCACGTGTAGGTGGCGCCGGCCAGCACGGTATCGTTGCCGCTTGAGGTCATCCACATTCCGTTACCGTGAATGGTGTAGCGTGGATCAAACGCCTCACAATGCAGCATCAAGATTTCGCCTTTGGCACCGCGCCACTGCAGGTCGGGAAAGTAACGGTTTTGCCGGTCACGAAAGCCACGACAGAACACGAGGTGCCTGGCCCGAAGCTTCATGGTGGTCAGTTCGATGCGGTCGTTGCGAATGTCCAGCTGCTCGTCTGCGAAGGTGGCATTGCGACGGACGCTCGAACTGAAGTGAGCGAGAGTCGCGGCGACATAGCCGGCGATGTCCACTCGCGCAGCGTCTCGCATGATCACGCGTGGGCCTTCAGCGCGAAGGTAGTCAGGCGCGACATCGCATGACTCAATCAGGTCGTGTTGCTGATGCTGAAGTGTTCGCCATGCGCTTTGCTCACGTTCGCTGGACAGCACGCGTATCGCGGGGCGTGGTGTCAAAACAGTATGCGCGGTAGCCGCGCCGACGTGTTCATAGTGCGTGGTTGCCGTCTTTGCGAGCGCATCGAAGTCGGGTTGCGGTTTAAGCTTGCCGCCGGTGACAGGCGTGATCAGGCCCGCTGCAACCTGGGATGCCGCGTCGTTGGCAGCGTCATCAATGATGGCGATGCGAAGGTCGTGCGCGCGCGCTGCCCATGCCAGCGCGGCCCCGGCCAGCCCCAGACCAACAATTGCGATATCGACCTCTGCATATGCGCTAGTCATCGCCACCAATGCCTGGTTTGCGACGAAGGCGCTTGGACGTGCTGCGTTGTCGCTTGTTGTCTAGCCGCCGGCGCACCGCGCCGTGGCTAGGCCTGGTGGCGATGCGCTTGCGCTGTGTGATCGCGGCTTGCTCCAGCATCGCCCGTAATCGTTCGGCTGCTGCCTTGCGATTGGCGAGCTGCGAGCGCGCCTGCTGGGCCTTGATGACAACCTCGCCCGCGGCGTTGATGCGTCGGTCACTGCCCGAGAGCAGCCGCGTCTTTAGCCACTCAGGTAGCGAAGATGCACGTACATCGAAACGCAATTCGACGGCCGTACTGGTCTTGTTGACGTGCTGGCCACCGGCGCCTTGCGCTCGAATAGCCCGCCAGCCGAGTTCGTCGTCGCTAACCCGGATCGCGTCAGAGATTTCAAAGCCGAACGACATGCTCTAACGGCCTATGCATTGACGCGGCGGATGCACGACTAGCGCGTTGCATACCAGTGCACGCCATCATCATCAATCGTCCGCACGATGTCTTCACGGTGCTTCAGATAGTTCAAATGCGCGAGCGCCTCACCTGTCGCCATGATCAGGTTGCCATCGTTGATCTTGCTCTTGAACAGTGCCGGGAACACATCCACCGCACGCTGCGGTGTCTTACACAGGATACGCAGCTTCTCGAGCCCATCCTCGTGTTCATCGACGAGCGCCTGCAGGCGGCCATGGGCGCCCGTAAACGGCTTGCCGTGCGAGGGCAAGACCAGTACTTCCGGGTCGAGTATGCGCTGCAGGCGCCGACAGGAATCTAACCAGAAGCCGAGCGGATCGCCTTCCGGTTCGGTCGGCCAAACGCTGACATTCGATGAGATGGTTGGCAGCAATTGATCGCCGGCGATGAATAGATTGTCTCGTTCGTTGTAGAGTGATGCGTGTTCCGGGCAGTGTCCGCTGGTCGTGACGACTCGCCAGTCGCTGGCACCGATCGTAAGCACATCATCGTGTTTCAAGCGATGGTAGGCATTAGGCAATGTGGAGACCGCCTTGCCAAACATGCCAAACCGATCCTGGTACTTTTGCAATGCGTCACCGCTAAAGCCGGCTGCGCGGTAGAACGCAACCCCGGCGGCGGGTGCGGGCTGCCCGGTATCCGCGACCAGCACGCGGCACATCAGGTACTCAGCCATGCTCATCGACAGTGGTGCATCGTATTCGTCGCAAAGCCAACCAGCGCTGCCGACATGGTCGGGATGCATGTGCGTCACGATCACACGAGAGACTTGTTTGCCGAGCAATAGACTTCGCCAATGCGCCTGCGTTTCGTCGCTGTTAAGGCCGCTGTCAATCAACGCCAGCTGGCTGTCGTGATCGTCGAGCAGCCAGAGATTAATATGCCCAAGCATGAAAGGCAGCGGCATACGCAGCCATTGGACGCCGTCGGCGACGGTCAAGGTGCTGCCCGGCTCCGGGACGCCATCCAACGGATAGTTCATGTATTCTGGTGTTGCGGGCATAGTCACTCAACGGTGCAGGGCGAGCCGGCCGGCCGCCGATAATCATTGCTGCATGAGCGGTTGCTTGCATACCAGCAGCGCGTGCATCCATTATAGCGGTTCGATGTACCTATCGGGGGGGAATGATGCATCCAAGCCATCATGCGAAAACACGTCCGGACCATCCTGCCGTCATCATGGCAGGCAGCGGCGAGACACTGACCTACGCCGAACTCAATGCTTTGTCCAATCAGATTGCGCATCTGTTTCGTCGTCTCGGTTTACGCCCGCGCGACCACATCGCGCTGCAAATGGACAACAACCTTTGGTACATGGCCATCATCTACGGTGCCCAGCGTGCAGGACTGGTCTATACGGCCATAAGTACGCATCTGTTGCGTGACGAGGTCGCCTATATTGTCGACAACAGCCGATCCAAAGTTCTGATCTTTTCGGCGCGATTTGAGGGGGTTGCTCGTGACGTTGGTGCGGGTGCCAGTAACGTCGAGCAGGTATTCATGCTGGGCGATGCCATTGGCGAGTTTGCCTCGTTCCGAGATGCGGTTGCCGAGATGCCGACAACGCCAATAGACGACGAAGAGGCCGGTGTGCAGATGCTGTACTCGTCGGGTACGACAGGGCGTCCGAAGGGCGTGCTGTCGCTGCGACCGCCAAGTACGCCCATTGACGAGCCACTGCCAATCGCTCTGGCACTGGTGCAAGCGTTTGGCATCGGCGCTGAATCGACCTACCTCTCGCCGGCGCCGCTCTATCATGCTGCGCCACTGACCTTCAATACCATGGTGCTAGCGCTGGGCGGTACGACCGTCATCATGGAGCGTTTTGACCCGGAGGCGGCGTTGGTAGCCATCGAAAAATACGCGATCACGCATAGTCAATGGGTGCCGATCATGTTCGTGCGTATGTTGAAACTCGATCCGGAAACGCGGGCGAAGTATTCGCTGGCCAGCCACCAGGTGGCTGTGCACGCGGCAGCGCCGTGTCCCGTTGAGATCAAGCAAAGGATGATTGATTGGTGGGGCCCGCGGATCGCCGAGTATTACGCATCAACGGAAGGGGCAGGGTTCACTGCGATCGATGCGGCCAATTGGTTGACGCATCGCGGCTCTGTTGGCAGACCAGTCAATTGCCAGGTGCATATTGTAGCTGATGACGGCCAAACACTCCCTGCGGGAGAAGTTGGCACGGTGTATTTCTCTGGCAATCCGCAAAAGTTTGAGTATTTCGATGAGCCGGAGAAAACCGCTGCGTCATACACAGATGAGGGCTGGGCCACCGTCGGTGACGTCGGGTATCTCGACGAGGATGGCTTCCTCTATCTGACGGATCGTAAGCACTACATGATTATCAGCGGCGGTGTGAATATCTATCCTCAGGAAGTCGAAGACCTGCTGGTGACCCACGATAAAGTCGCGGATGCGGCCGTGTTCGGCATCCCGCATGAGGAGTTTGGCGAGGCGGTGCAGGCCGTTGTCCAACCCGTGGCAGACGTCGAGGGAAGCGATGCACTGGCACAGGAGTTGATCAGCTATTTGCGTGAACGCCTTTCACATATCAAAGTGCCTAAGGCCATCGATTTTGATACGGCTTTGCCGCGTCACGACAACGGCAAGCTGTACAAGCGACGATTAATTTCGCGCTACCAATAAATAAAGAGGGCGCTCATTGAGCGCCCTCTGTCGGTATTGCAAACGTTGCCGGTCAAATGACCATCGCGTCTACAAAGTCAGTGACGGTTGTCGCTTCCAGTCGCTCTTGATCGTTGCACATGTCAATGATGCGACGCGTCTGCGCAGCCGGGAATCGTGTCGCGAGGTTGCGGGCGAATTTGGCCTCCAAAACCGGGATGCCCTCGTCGCGGCGACGGCGGTGACCGATCGGGTACTCAACCTCAATGCGCTGCGTACTGCTGCCGTCCGTGAAGAACACTTGCATCGCGTTGGCAATGGAGCGCTTGTCCGGCTCGTGGTATTCAGCGCTATAGCGTTCGTCCTCTTCAATAACCATTTTTTCGCGCAGCGCATCGACCCTCGGGTCGCTGGCGACATCATCTTCGTAATCTTCGGCGACAAGGTTGCCCTTGAGCAAACCAATGGCGGCCATGTACTGCAAACAGTGGTCGCGATCAGCGGGATTGTTGAGCTTGCCTTCCTTACTGATGATGCGAATGGCTGACTCATGTGTCGTGATCACAATCTTGTCGATGTCGTCCAGGCGGCTTACGACCTCGTCGTGCAGGGTGACCGCGGCTTCGACTGCTGTCTGTGCATGAAATTCAGCAGGGAACGAAATCTTGAATAGGATGTTCTCCATCACATAGGCGTCGTAGGGGCGTTGGAACTTGAACTTGTTGCCCTTGAACGACACATCATAAAAGCCCCAGGTTGGCGCGCTAAGCACACTGGGATAACCGATCTCGCCCTTCATGACCAGCATGGCGAGGCGCACGGCACGACTGGTCGCGTCACCGGCGGCCCAGGACTTGCGTGGGCCGGCGTTCGGTGCGTGACGGTAAGTCCGCAACGATGAGCCATCAACCCAAGCATGTGATAGCGCATCGATGATCTGTGATTCGTCGCCGCCAAGCATTTGCGTCACGACGGCTGTCGAGGCGACGCGTACCAGTAACACGTGATCAAGCCCCACACGGTTGTAGCTGTTCTCCAACGCCAA
>JBCCCC010000066.1:0-17226 GCA_039033695.1 Pseudomonadota bacterium
AGAGCCGGCGCGTATCGCCTTGATGCTCTATATCGCCGGTTATGCGGTGCGCCAGCAAATGCAGTTACGCACCCGCTTCATTGGCCTGGCGAGACCTATGCTGGTGCTGACGATTGCGGCGGCATTGTTGCTGGCTGAGCCGGACTTTGGCGCGGCAACGGTATTGCTGGCGACGACACTGGCCATGTTGTTTGCGGCAGGCGCGCGACTTCGCGACTTTGCGGTATTCGCGATTGCGGGCTGTTTTGCATTCGTCGCACTGGCGGTGACCAGCGAGTATCGACTACGTCGTCTAACCGCATTCCTGAATCCCTGGGCGGATCCTTATGACAGCGGTTTCCAGCTGACGCATTCGCTGATGGCGATCGGCCGCGGCGAGTGGTTTGGTGTCGGGTTGGGCGACAGCGTGCAAAAACTGTTCTATCTGCCCGAGGCGCATACTGACTTTGTGTTTGCCGTATTTGCCGAGGAGTTTGGTCTGCTCGGCGCCGTCGTATTGATTGGCCTGTTCTTGTTGTTGGTCATTCGGATCCTACGCCTCTCATCTCGTGCTGCGTCGAATGGCTTGTGGTTCCAGGCGCATGTTGCGCTCGGCATCGCCACATGGCTCGGCCTGCAAACCTTCATCAATATTGGTGTCAACGTTGGTCTGCTGCCGACCAAAGGGCTGACTCTGCCACTCGTAAGTTACGGGCGCAGCAGCATCATCGTTGTGTTGACTGCAATTGGCCTGTTATTGCGTATCCACCATGAGACCGTGGCTGCCGAGACGGATATCCCGCGCGGCAAAGGTGCGAAGCGGTGAGCCGCGCACCCGTGCTGATAATGGCGGGCGGTACCGGCGGGCACGTCTATCCGGCGCTTGCTATCGCGGATGCGTTGTTGAACAACGGCCAACCGGTGGTCTGGCTCGGCACGCATCGTGGGCTCGAGGCGCGCGTTGTGGTCGCCGCCAATATTCCGATTGAGTGGCTGAGCATCTCCGGTTTGCGTGGCAAAGGTGTGCTGAGTTGGCTGGTCGCACCGTTTCGGTTGGTCTTCGCGCTGATCCAAGCGATCAGCATCGTGCACCGATTAAAGCCGCGACTGGTGATCGGCATGGGCGGCTTTGTGAGTGGGCCCGGTGGCGTCGCAGCCTGGTTGTTGCGCGTGCCCCTTATCGTGCACGAGCAGAATGCCGTTGCTGGTTTGACGAATCGGGTTTTGGCTAGACTGGGCAAACGGGTGTTGCAGGGGTTTGATAACGCGTTCGAACCCGCACCCAAAGTCGTGACAGTTGGCAACCCGGTGCGCGAGGAGATACGCGACATTGCTGAGCCAACGCAACGTTTTGCGAATCGCGAGGGCGCACTGCGATTGCTGGTAATCGGCGGTAGCCAGGGCGCGTTGGCACTAAACACAACAGTACCTGCCATGTTGGCGCTTCTGCCCGAGGACGCGCGACCGCTGGTGCGCCATCAGGCAGGACCCGGCACATTGGAACTTGCGCAGGATGCCTACTCGAAGGCTGCCGTACTGGGTGAGGTTACCGCGTACATTGACGACATGGCCGCAGCGCTTAGCTGGGCGGACTGCGTGGTCTGCAGGGCGGGTGCGTTGACCGTGGCTGAACTGATAAATGCCGGGCTGGGTGGGGTTCTGGTGCCTTTCCCGGCTGCTGTCGACGACCACCAGACAGCCAACGCGCGCGCGTTGGTAGACGCAGATGCAGCGATCATTGTTCAACAAAGCGAACTGACACCGCAAAGCTTGCGTGATGCGTTGAATGCGCTCGGCAGTGAGCGCGCTGAATTGTTGCAGCGTGCCAGGAACGCACGCAGCTTGCGCAATCAGGATTCGATTGCAGCGGTGCTCGCCCAATGCGCTGCGGTGCTCGATGACGAGACGCTGGAGGTTGCCGCATGAATCAGCGTATGCGCCGAATTCACCGTATCCACTTCGTCGGCATTGGCGGTGCAGGCATGTGTGGTATCGCTGAGGTACTGCTCAACCAGGGCTATGACGTGCAAGGGTCAGACCTCGCCGAAAGCCCGGTAACAAAAAGACTCGAGCGACTGGGTGCGCGAATCTTTGTCGGCCACGATGCACGCCATGTCGAGGGCGCGGATGTGCTTGTGGCCTCCAGCGCCATCGCGGCGGAGAACGCCGAGCTGCTCGCGGCAAACGAAGCCCGCGTGCCGGTTGTGGCGCGCGCCGAAATGCTCGGTGAATTGATGCGTTTTGCGCGCCGCTCGGTCGCCGTCGCTGGTACGCATGGCAAGACCACGACGACCAGCTTGATCGCCAGCATTCTGGCACGGGCCGAACTCGACCCCACGTTTATCATTGGTGGTCGGCTAAAAGGCGCCGATAGCAATGCGCGTCTGGGCACAGGAACCTACCTGGTTGCCGAGGCTGATGAGAGCGACGCGTCGTTTCATCATCTTCAGCCCCTGGTGGCAGTGGTCACGAACATTGATGCAGATCACCTGGGCACCTACGAGAACGACCTGTCTCGCCTCCACCAGTCGTTCACCGACTTTTTGCACAATCTGCCATTCTATGGCGTCGCCGTGCTCTGCATTGATGATCCAGGTGTGCAGTCTGTATTAGCGGATGTGGCGCGCTCCATGCTGACCTACGGCACCTCCGACAACGCGGATGTGCGTGCGGTAAATGTGCGCTTCGAGAACAACGCAAGTTACTTCGATGTACTGCGCCCGAATGCCGAGTCGCTGTCCGTGTCGCTCAATCTGCCAGGTTTGCACAACGTGCGAAACGCGCTGGCAGCCATTGCTGTGGCCACTGACTTCGACGTTGACGATGTGGCTATTCAGTCGGCGCTAAATGAGTTCTCTGGCATCGATCGACGTTTTCAGCATGTGGCGGATATCGCGGTGCCGGGCGGCCAGGTGCAGCTCATTGATGACTACGGTCATCACCCGACGGAAGTTGAGGCCACGATTGATGCGGCGCGCAGTGGCTGGCCCGGGCGGCGCATCGTCCTGGCGTTCCAGCCGCACCGCTACAGCCGCACGCAAGATCTCATGGATGACTTTGCGACAGTGTTGTCGCAGACCGACGTACTGGTACTGCTGGAAGTCTACGCCGCTGGCGAGACGCCCATCAGCAATGCGGACGGACGTGCGATGGCGCGCGCTATTCGCAGCCGCGGCATCGTTGAGCCGGTTTTCGTTGAGCAACTCGATCAACTGCCGGAGGCGTTGTCCAACCTGCTGCAACCGGGAGATCTCTTGCTGACAATGGGCGCCGGCGATATCGGCCGCGCTGCACAGCAGTTGCCGGATGCGCTGGCTGGCGCAATTGCGGCACGCATGGAGGAGGCCTCATGAGCGCCGCGCATGCCATTGATGCCCGTCTGGCCTCGTCGTTGCAGGAGACTTTTAGCGATAGTCTGCGCAGCGATGAACCGATGTCGTCGCACACCTCATGGCGCGTTGGCGGCATTGCCGAGTATTTTTTCCAGCCACGCGACGAAGCCAGTCTCGCGCAGTTCCTCAGCATGCTGCCCAACGACGTGCCGGTGCACTGGATTGGCCTTGGCAGCAACTTGCTCGTGCGCGACGGTGGCGTGCGTGGGGTCGTGATCAGCGGCAAAAAGCTCCCGGATGCACTGGAGCGAACCGCTGAGCGGCAAGTCACTGCCAGTGTTGGCATACCGTGCACAAGACTCGCGCGCCAGCTCGTGCGATGGAACCTGGGACCGTCCGAGTTCTTTGCGGGCATTCCCGGCTCGCTCGGTGGTGCACTGACGATGAATGCGGGTGCCCATGGTCATGAAACCTGGGATGTGGTTCGCAGTGTGAAGCTCATGGCGCGTGACGGTCAGGTGACGATGCATGCGAAGCGCGAATTTGACATCGATTATCGGCGTGTCAGCGGCCAGGAGGGGCGCTGGTTCGTCGGCGCAACGCTCGAGTTTCCGGAAGACTACACGCCAAGCGCAACACGAATGCGCGAGTTGCAGGACAAGCGACGTGATACGCAGCCACTGGGCCTGCCAAGCTGTGGATCGGTCTTTCGCAATCCAGCCGGGGATCATGCTGCACGGCTTATTGAGGCAGCCGGTTTGAAGGGGCACCGTATCGGCGGCGCCGAAGTCTCAACTAAACACGCCAATTTCATCATCAATGCTGATGATGCGAGTGCGGCAGATATTGAAGCGCTGATCGACCATGTCGCTGCGACTGTAGCCCATCGTCACAGCGTATCGCTCACTCACGAAGTACGCTTTCTCGGTGAGCCGTTATGAGTGTCGTCAGTAATGCCAGCGAGTTCGGCAAGGTTGCCGTGTTGTATGGCGGCGAGTCTGGCGAGCGCCCGGTTTCGCTGAACAGCGGTCGCGCCGTGCACGCGGCGCTATGCACGCGTGGCGTTGACGCGCATTTGTTTGACACTGCGGAGCAGGCAATAACGATGTTGCCTGAGCGGGGCTTTGCGCGGGTGTGGAATGCGCTGCATGGTGGCGCCGGCGAGAACGGTACCGTGCAGGGCGCGCTCAACATGCTGGGTATGCCGTTCACGGGTAGTGGCGTGCTGGGCAGTGCGCTCAGCATGGACAAGGCGCGCAGCAAGTCATTGTTGGCCGCAGCCGGTGTCTCTGTCGCTGGAGGCGAAGTGATCGGTATCGGCAGCGGCGTGTTGCCGACGCTGCCGATGCCTGTTTTTGTCAAGCCTGTTTCCGGCGGCTCGAGCCTTGGTGCGCAGCCGGTCCTCCGAGCAGCGGACCTGGCCGATGCGGTCTCTACCGTGCACGCCTTGGGTGACGCGGCGTTGGTTGAGCCCTTGTTGACTGGGCCCGAATACACGATCGGTATTCTGCAAGGAGATGCGCTGCCGGCCATACGCATCGACGTTGATAGTGAATTCTACGACTACGACGCCAAGTATGTATCCGACGCTACGCGCTATGTGTGCCCCGCGCTTGAGGCCAACGACCCACTCGCTGTGCGCATGGCGCAAGCTGCACTGCGGGCATTCGATGTGCTTGGTTGTGAGGGCTGGGGGCGCGTCGATTTCATGCTCGATGGTGACGGCATACCGTTGGCTATGGAAGTCAATACAGTGCCGGGTATGACCGACCACAGTCTTGTGCCTTGTGCGGCTGCTGCAGCTGGCATCGATTTTGAGCGGTTGTGCTGGCGTGTGCTGGAAACCAGCATGCGATCGGAGGTGGTGCATGGCTAAGCAAGCGCGACGCCGGCGTGAGCCAAAGATGGCACCGCGGCCGGTGCTGAAGTTGCCTGCGGCGGCGATCCGACGCGCTACTGTGCTGACGGCAACAATGCTTGTGGTGGTCGCGGCGTTGACCGGTGCCCGCATGGTATTGGATGTACCCATCGCGTCGTTGGCGATCGACGGCCCGTTTCAACGCGTGACGGCGATGCAAGTTCGTGGCGCCATTGGCGATGAATTGGACGCCGGCTTTATCAGTGTGCGACTTGCGCGATTGCGCGAACGTATTGAGGCGCTGGCGTGGGTTGATCAGGCGAGCGTCAGGCGTCAATGGCCAGATCAAATTCACGTGGTTGTCGCGGAGCAAGTACCTGCGGCGCAGTGGGGCGAGCGCGGCTTGCTCAACGTGCGTGGCGAGCTGTTCACGCAAGAAGCCCGTCATGAGCTCGCAGAGCTTCCGCGCCTGACGGGCCCTGAGTCAGAGGTAACGCGCGTTGCATCTCAATATCTGAGCTTGCGTGGGCCGCTGATCGAGGCTGGGCTCGGATTGCGCGCCGTAACACTCGACGAGCGAGGTGCATGGCAGTTCGTGCTGGGCAACGGCATCGAGGTTCGCCTCGGTCGTCAGGATACCGAAGTCCGCGCAGATCGATTTGTCGCGGTGGCGGCGCCAGTTGTCGCTCGGCATCAGTCAAAGATTCGTTATGTCGATATGCGTTACAGCAATGGTTTTTCTATCGGCTGGAAGCGTCCCGAGTTTCGTGAGCAGGTCCGTCTAGAAGCTGCCGCCGCGGCGTCGGTTTCGCAGGGAGTACAGTAGATGTCACGCAAGCCAGATCAAAACCTGATTGTTGGCCTGGATATCGGCACCTCCAAAGTGGTGGCGATTGTCGGCGAAGTCAGTGATGACGGCGCGATCGAGGTCATTGGCATCGGGTCACATCCGTCGCGCGGGCTCAAGAAGGGTGTGGTCGTCAATATCGAGTCGACCGTGCATTCGATCCAGCGCGCGGTGGAGGAAGCTGAGCTGATGGCTGGCTGCGATATCCATGCGGTCTACACCGGCATCGCGGGCAGCCACATCCGAAGCCTGAACTCTCACGGCATTGTTGCGATTCGTGACAAGGAAGTCAGTCAGATGGATGTTGATCGGGTCATCGATGCCGCCAAAGCGGTTGCGATTCCGGCCGACCAGAAAATCCTGCACATCCTGCCGCAGGAATTCGTTATCGACAACCAGGAAGGTATCCGTGAGCCGGTCGGCATGTCAGGCGTTCGTCTTGAAGCCAAGGTGCATATGGTCACCGGCGCGGAGAGTGCGGCTCAAAACATCGTGAAATGCGTGCAGCGTTGTGGCCTTGATGTGGATGGCATTGTGCTTGAGCAGCTTGCATCCAGCTACTCGGTACTGACCGAAGATGAGAAAGAGCTCGGCTCGTGCATTGTCGACATCGGCGGAGGCACAACCGACATATCAGTCTTTCTGGGTGGTGCGATCCAGCATACCGCGGTGATCCCAATCGCGGGCGATCAGGTGACGAACGACATCGCCGTGTCGATGCGTACGCCGACGCAGTACGCCGAGGAAATCAAGATCAAGTATGCCTGCGCGTTATCGCAGCTCGCGAACCCGGACGAGACGATCGAGGTGCCGAGCGTTGGCGATCGTCCGCCGCGCCGGCTCGCCCGGCAAACGCTCGCCGAGATTGTCGAGCCGCGCTATGAGGAGTTGTTCTCCCTGATTCGCGATGAACTGCGGCGTAGTGGTTTCGAGGAGTTGATCGCCGCTGGCCTCGTGATCACGGGTGGCAGCGCCAAGATGGAAGGTGCGGTTGAGCTTGCCGAAGAAGTATTCCACATGCCGGTGCGTCTCGGTGTACCGCAGCACGTAACCGGATTGTCCGACGTCGTGCGCAATCCGATACACGCCACCGGCGTGGGCCTGTTGTTATACGGGCTCGAGAACATACATAGCGGCGAATCGATTGCCCGCGATGGCGGTCGTATCGGAGAGATTATTGCACGCATGCGTGCTTGGTTTAACGGCCAGTTCTGATGTTGAGCTGGCCAGAATGGTACGTGCAACAGTCTTGCGTGGCTATTGCACAGAGTTTTGAAAAGTCGAAGTCCAACTGACAAAGGTGAGTGATATGTTTGAATTAATGGATGCACATAGCCAAACGGCTGTAATCAAAGTGCTCGGCGTTGGCGGCGGCGGCGGCAACGCTGTCTCGTACATGGTCGAGTCGGGTATCGAAGGTGTCGATTTCATTTGCGCGAACACCGATGCACAGGCACTAAAGAATGTGCAGGTGCGCACGGGCTTGCAGATTGGTTGCAACATCACCAAGGGCCTTGGTGCAGGCGCCAACCCTGATGTTGGCCGCCAGGCGGCAATGGAAGATCGTGATCGTATACAAGAGGTCATTGAAGGTGCTGATATGCTGTTCATCACCGCTGGTATGGGTGGCGGCACCGGCACTGGCGCAGCACCGGTCGTAGCACAAGTGGCTAAGGAAATGGGCATCCTGACCGTTGCCGTTGTGACGCGGCCATTTGCAATGGAGGGCGTCAAACGCTCATCCATTGCCGATCAGGGCATCGCCGAGCTGGGCAAGTATGTTGATTCTCTGATCACTATCCCAAATGAGAAGTTGTTGAGCGTATTGGGCGCAGAAACCACGTTGCTTGATGCGTTCGGTTCTGCAAACCAGGTGCTGCAAGGTGCGGTGCAGGGCATTGCCGAGCTGATCACCCGTCCCGGTCTGATCAACGTCGATTTTGCCGACGTGCGAACCGTGATGGCGGAGATGGGTATGGCGATGATGGGCTCTGGCTCGGCCTCGGGCGAGGATCGTGCGCGCGAAGCGGCCGAGGCGGCGGCTTCAAGCCCGCTGCTGGAAGATATCAATCTGGCGGGTGCCAATGGCATCCTCGTGAACGTCACGGCTGGCATGGATCTGTCGATTGGCGAATTCCAGGAGGTCGGCGAAACGATCAAGGCGTTTGCAAACGATGACGCAACAGTCGTCGTTGGAACCGTGATCGATCCGGACATGACGAACACGATTCGAGTCACCGTGGTCGCGACTGGTCTCGGTCAGCCATCGGCTTCGACTGAGCAACCACCCATGCGCGTGGTCCGCAAGCAGCAACGTGCATCGGTTGAGCCGAATTATCAGGATCTGGAAAAGCCAACCATCGCGCGCAAGCGTGCGGTTGGCGATGGTCTTGGTGATGGCATGCTGCAGGAAGAGTTGTTGGACATACCAGCGTTCCTGCGCCGCCAGGCGGACTGATCGGTTAGCCAGGCGCGGCACGCACCGCCACTCACCTGGTGCGTGCCGCGGCCGACCCTGCGCGACCCTCGCGCGGGCTCATTTTGCTGCGGCACACAAAAGAGTTTGATTTTCGTGATATCTGGGTTACCATTTATTGACAAGTTATTGATTTTGCTGTGTTAGTGGTGCGCTAGGCGTCGCTAATTGCCGTGTCAAAATTGCGGGGCGAAAACAACAACTCGTGATGTGCTGAGCCAATTTGTTTTGATCGCGTTTTTGCTGTGCGGGGAGCTGCACGGTTTTTTTAGCGTGGACAACGATTTAGGTGTGTTTGACAGAATCAGACCACGGCGCATGCGTAGACAAGACGAATAAGAGAGTTGTTGTAATGCTGCGACAAAGAACACTCAAAACCAGTATCCGGGCTACCGGCGTCGGCCTTCACACGGGCGATAAGGTATTTATGACATTGCGCCCGGCCGCTGTGAATACCGGCGTGGTGTTCCGTCGCGTGGATCTGCCGACGCCCATCGATATACCTGCTGATGCGTTGCGCGTGCGTGAAACGATGCTTGGTACCAATTTGTTCAATGGTGAGCACAAGGTCGCCACGGTTGAGCATTTGCTCTCCGCTGTGTCAGCGTTAGGTATCGATAATCTTTTTGTCGATATCAGTGCACCGGAAATACCCATTATGGACGGCAGTGCGGCACCGTTCGTTTTTCTGATTCAGTCTGCTGGCATCGAAGAGCAGCAGGCCCCCAAAAAACTGCTACGAATCAGGCGAACAGTTCGGGTAGAAGATGGCGATAAATGGGCGGAGTTAACCCCTTATGACGGTTTCAGAATCAATTTTGGTATCTCGTTCAATCATCCGGTATTCAACAAGCAACGTCAGCACATCAGCCTGGACCTTAGTTCCAGCGCATTCCTGCGCGACGTAAGCCGCGCCAGGACGTTCGGCTTCATGCGCGATATCGAGGCGCTGCGCGAGCGCGGCCTGACGCTGGGCGGCAGTATGGACAACGCGATCGTTCTGGATGATTACCGCATTCTGAACGAGGACGGTTTGCGCTACGAAGACGAGTTCGTCAAGCACAAAGTTCTCGATGCCGTAGGCGATCTCTATCTTATGGGCCATAACCTGGTGGGCGAGTACTCAGCGTACAAATCAGGCCATGACTTGAATAACAAGCTGGTGCGCGCATTGTTGGCAGACCAGTCCGCTTACGACATTACAACCTTCGATGTCGGCACCACCGCGCCGATTTCGTACCCGGCGCCGGCTTACGCCTGATGCGGGTTGACTTTGACGCGGCAGCGGGCCGCATGGATGCCATGTTGACGCGCAGCCTCGAGCATGCGGTCGTTATGAAAGCGTAGTCGGCTGGCCCAGGCTGGGCTATCGGCGATAATGCAAAGGATATTGTCCTCGCTGACGCTAACACTACTGATGTGCTGGCGTTCGGGACCTTCAAGGCAGGCCAGCACGGCGTCGGTGAGCGACAGCATGGCGCTGCTCCGGCTGACAAGATCAGCGAGCGGTCCATTTGCGAGCAGGTTTTTAAGCTGTTTGGTCTTCATTGGCCGGGCAGGAAGCGTGAACTGAGTCTCACCGTGTGCAGTGATGCTAACACTTTGAGAACCGGTCGATTGTTTTGACCGGCAGATTCTCGCATATTAGGCGACAGTCACAGGGCAAACCCGGCGAAAGTCGGGGACGCAAAGCGACCGGTCTAAAGAATCTCGGTGAGATTCCATGAAAGCGGCGTTGCTGACGACAATATGTGGGCCACTGGGAACAAGACACCAGCCAGTCGACAGTTTGTTGCAGCATTTCTTACAAAATTTTGATACAAAAGCGGGCTTGGTCTCGCAATGTTGCAACGATAGGGTCACATGAACGTAGTCATCTTTCGCAATGGCGCACACGGTCCGCGCCAATTCAAACTGACCTCTCTCGGTTTCCTTGCCAGCGCATTGGGTATCTCGGCACTATTTGCCAGCGTCTTGTTTGCCAGCGGCTATACGATGGCATTGCAGAAATCGGGTTATGCCGATGAGGCTGAAATCCTCGCGCTGCGCGCTGACGTTGCGGCCCAACAGCAGGCACTGGATGTGGCGCAGCGAAATGCTCAGGATACGCTGGATGCACTCGCGATTCGCATCGGTCAAATGAATGCCCATGTCGTTCGTCTGGATGCGCTAGGTCAACGTTTGACGGAAATGGCGGATCTCGAAGATGGCGAGTTTGATTTCCAGACCGTACCGCCAATTGGTGGTCCCGAGGAAACAGAGTTCTTCACCGACATGGACGAAGCCGGCCTCGTTGCGCAGCTAGAAGGCCTGGGTGTGCAAATTGAAGACCGGGCCCGCCAACTTGGTGTGCTGGAGAGCGTACTGCTCACGCGCAATGTTGGTGAGCGCGTCAAGCCACAGGGCCGGCCGGTTCAGGGTGGCTGGATTTCCTCCCACTTTGGCACTCGCACCGACCCGTTTACAGGTAAGAAAGCGCGGCACAAAGGCGTGGACTTTGCCGGCAAAGCGGGCTCTGAAATCGTCTCAGTAGCCTCCGGCATCGTGACCTATTCCGGCAACCGTTATGGCTACGGCATGATGGTCGAAATCGATCATGGCAACGGCTACGTTACCCGCTATGCACACAACGCCGAGAATACGGTTAAGGCAGGCGATGAGGTCGAGAAAGGCCAGCTTATTGGCTACATGGGTTCAACCGGTCGCGCTACCGGGCCTAACCTGCACTTTGAGGTGATCAAGGATGGGCAGTCGCAGAATCCGGTCAATTTCATCAAGGCCAAGCAGCGCTAGTAAGCGCGCTGGCGTGCAATTGCATGCCGCATCTTGAAAAGGCGCCAATCGAGCGCACTTCTTAGCTAATACCGCGAATGCTGCGGTTTCTTAACGCCGAATAAAAGCCTAGAATAGTCGGCTGTTCGGGTTTTTTTGCGCCCACGCGTTACCCATCCACAATTTCATTGGGAGCCAGCTGTGGCTTTGTTCTCGAGTATATTTGGCAGTCGCAACCAGCGGCTCATCAATAAGTACCAAAAGACTGCGAATCGCATTACAGCGTTGGACGAGGACATGCGCAAGCTCGCGGATGCCGAGCTGCGCGAACGCACGGATGCGCTGCGTGCGCGCCACGCCAAAGGCGAGTCGCTCGATGATTTGCTGGTCGAGGCATTCGCGCTTGTGCGCGAGGCCGCAGGCCGCACCCTTGGCATGCGCCACTACGACGTACAGCACGTCGGCGCCATGGTCTTGCACAACGGCGACATCAGCGAGATGCGCACTGGGGAAGGCAAGACGCTGATGGCAACCTCGGCCGCCGTGCTAAACGCGCTGGACGGCAAGGGCGTGCACGTCGTGACAGTCAACGAGTATCTGGCCGAGCGTGACGCGAATTGGATGCGTCCTGTTTATGAAATGCTTGGTCTGTCAGTCGGCGTCGCGCGCAGCGGCATGACCACCGAAGACAAGCGTGCCTCATACGCCGCAGACATTACCTATGCGACTAACAACGAGCTGGGTTTCGATTATCTGCGCGACAACCTGGCTTTCTCGCTGGAAGATCGTGTGCAACGCGAGCTCAGCTTCGCGATCGTCGATGAGGTCGACTCGATCCTGATCGATGAGGCGCGTACGCCACTGATTATCTCGGGGCCGTCGGAGCAGCGCACTGATTTGTACGAGCGTATCAATGCGCTGGTGCCGTCACTCAAGTTGCAAGAGGCCGAGGAAGAAGCGCCAGACCCAATGAATCTGCGCGGACCGGCGGTCGAGCTCAGCGAAGAGGATCGCGGCGATTTCACGACGGACCTCAAGTCGAAGATGGTGCACCTCACCGAGCAGGGCCATGAAACCGCAGAGCGCTTGCTGGCCAAGGCCGGGCTGATCGAGCCAGGTCAGAGTCTGTATGACGCGGGCAACATCCGCCTAATGCACCATTTCACCGCCGCCTTGCGCGCCCACCATTTGTACACGCGGGATGTCGAGTACATCGTGCAGAATGGCGAGATCGTTATCGTTGACGAGTTTACGGGTCGAACCATGCCAGGTCGTCGTTGGTCGGATGGTTTGCATCAGGCAATCGAGGCCAAAGAGAAGGTCCTGGTTAAGGACGAAAACCAGACAGTTGCGTCGATCACATTCCAGAACTTTTTCCGTCTGTACGACAAACTGTCAGGTATGACCGGCACCGCTGACACCGAAGCATTCGAGTTCCAGCAGATCTACGGTCTCGAGGTTGCGGTCATTCCGACGCACCGTCCGATGGTCCGCGATGACCGACCTGACCTTGTATTCCTGACCCAGAAGGACAAGTTCGAGGCGCTGGTTGAGGACATTGTGGACTGTCGCGAACGCAAGCAGCCGGTGCTGGTTGGTACGACGTCGATCGAGACTTCGGAGTTATTGTCCGGGGAACTCAAAAAACGCAAGATTTCGCACGAAGTACTCAACGCGAAACAGCATGAGCGCGAAGCGAAAATCGTTGAACAGGCAGGTCGACCCGGTGCGATCACCATCGCAACCAACATGGCCGGCCGTGGTACCGATATCGTGCTGGGTGGCAGTCTCGATGCCGAGATGCGCGATCTTGGCGAGGACGCACCCGAGTCGGAGCGGCAGAAGCTGCGTGAAGACTGGAACAAACGTCATGAGGCGGTGCTCGAATCAGGCGGCCTGCACATCGTCGGCACTGAGCGACACGAGTCGCGCCGCATTGATAACCAGCTACGTGGACGGTCTGGGCGTCAGGGCGATCCGGGTTCCAGCCGGTTCTTCCTGTCTATGGAAGACAGCCTCATGCGCATATTCGGTGATCCCGATCGCACGAAGGCACTTCTGCAGCGAGTCGGCATGCGCGAGGGCGAAGCGATCGAGAGTAGTTTGCTAACACGACAGATCGAAAAAGCGCAGCGCAAGGTCGAGGAACACAACTTCGATATGCGTAAGAACTTGCTCGAATACGATGATGTGGCCAACGAGCAACGCAAGGTTGTGTATCACCAACGCACAGAGTTGATGGCCGCTGACGATGTGTCCGATTCGATTGTCGAGATTCGCGCCGAAGTCGTCGATAGCATCGTTGACGACTTTTTCCCGCCCAACAGTATCGAAGAGCAGTGGGATCCTTCGGGCCTGGCCAGTGCGTTGGAGGCCGATTTCGGTGTATCGCTGGATATCCCCGGCTGGTTGCAGGCCGATAGCAAGATGACGGCTGATGTTGTGCGAACGCGCGTACATGAGGCTGTTGATGCCATGTATGCCGGCAAGATCGAGCAAATTGGCGAGCAGACAATGCGCCAGCTTGAAAAGGCGATCATGCTTCAACAACTTGACCTTGATTGGAAGGAGCACCTGGCGGCGTTGGACTATTTGCGTCAGGGTATTGGCTTGCGCGGCTATGCGCAGAAGAACCCGAAGCAGGAGTACAAGCGCGAAGCGTTCGAGATGTTTGCCGCGTTACTCGATTCAGTCAAACGCGAGACGATTACGAAACTCGCACGTATCCGTATTCGCAGCGAGGAAGAAATCGCTGCGATGGAGGCTCAGCAACGTGCAGAGCGCGCACTCAAGTTCCAGCATGCTGCAGCGCCCAATCTGGCCGGTGGCGGGCAGCCCGCAGGCAAGCCGGCGGGAACACCGGCCGCTGCGGAGACATTTAAGCGGGAGCAACCCAAGGTTGGCCGCAATCAGCCCTGTCCTTGTGGGTCCGGCAAGAAGTACAAGCATTGCCACGGTGCGTTAGCCAAGTAAGCAGACGGTGGTTCATGCTTCGCCCGTTGTCGCGGTGGTTGCCGGTGTATTGATTCGTGACCGAGCTGTTCTGATTGCGCAACGCAAAGCGCAACAACATGGTGAAGGTTTGTGGGAGTTTCCTGGCGGCAAGATACAGCATGGCGAGGCTGCGCTTATCGCTTTACGCCGAGAGCTGGACGAAGAGCTGGGCATCGAAATCCGTGACGCGAGTCCGCTTATCGAGATCTCACATGACTATGCTGACCGGCACGTTCAACTGCGGTTCTTTCGAGTTCGCGAATGGACGGGCGAAGCGCACGGGCGGGAAGGGCAGGTGGTTCGCTGGTGTGCAATCGAGGATCTTTCGGTTGTGAAGTTCTTACCCGCTAATGGCCCGGTCGTCGCATTGCTGCAAGAAAAAGACGAACAACCCCGCTAGCAGATACTGAGCTCGAACGGCACATCGTCGACGGTTTGAACGGGCCGCTCGTTGATGTCGCTGCAGTTCAGAAAGCGTATCGTGAATCGCTGTGGGCTGCCGCTAATCTCTGGAAACATGTCATGCTGGTTGCGAATCGTAACGCGTAGCATTCTGCAGTTGGTCTGCTTGTCAATTGAGTATTGATACATCCCGGCGCTCGCCGTATAGGGTGTCGGTACCGCGCTCTGGCGAATCAGCCACATGATGTGTTTGACGCCTTCACACAATGGCCGCAAGTCATTGAGCCAGACATCCAGATTGGCGCGGCGTCTTTCGTAGGAGGCGCGCAGCCAATGACTGAATAGTGGCAAGTCAAACTCACAGGTCCCGCCCGGAATTGCGCTGCGATGCTTGATGGCGCTGAGAAACTCGCTGTCCTTGAGCGGCTGCAGATAATGCGGCCCGATCGCGTTAATAGCGTCACGGGTTTGTTCGAGTTCACGGATAAGTGCGTCGACGCGCGAGTGATCCACACTGGGATTGGCCGCAAAACCTTTTAGCACGTCCGCCTGTCGTTCCAGTTCCTTTAGAACTTCGCTACGTACATCGCCCCGGGTTAGGATAGCGCCAATCTCCAGCAGGCCATCCACCGCCCTTCGGGTGGCAATATCGCTGTCATCTTCAACATGGTGCTCAAGCTGCTGGTAAAGGAACTCAAGCCTGAGGAACGTCCGCATGCGTTCATTGAGCGGTTGCTCATAAGTCGCAACCTGCGGGTCACGCTGCACGTCAGGCGCATTTTTTACAACGAAGACCATGGCTCAACCACAGAGTAATAGCCCGGCTATTTTGCGCTCTCGACGTTAGCAGCGCAAATGCAGGTGCTTATGTCACCAGCGAATGGTTTACTGCTCGGCTGGTCTGTCGCCGGTCAGCGACAGGTAGTAGCGATGCAAGCGCAGCACGCGTCGACCGAGGTCGGCCTTGTCGGTATCGTTCTGTAGCACATCATCCGCTATCGCAAGGCGTGCGCGGCGTTCCGGCTGAGCGGCGATGATACGTTGCGCACCCTCAAACGTTTCGCCATCGCGCCGCATCAAGCGTTCGATCTGTGTCTGCACAGCGCAGTCGATCAGTAGTACGCGATCGGCAAGTGCGATAAAACCCGAACCAACCAACAGCGGCACGACGAAGACCAGATAGTGGCCGTCGGCCTGGCTCGCCAGTGCAACACATCGCTCGCGAATCAGCGGGTGGGTAATGCTCTCCAATACCCGCCGTTCGTCGGGTTCGCGAAACACAATGTCGCGCAGTGCTGCCCGATCAAGCGAGCCATCGCGGTTCAGAATGGCAGCGCCGAAGTGCTCGACGATTGCAGCAAGCCCCGGGGTATCTTTGGCGACGACTTCGCGCGCGACGACATCGGTATCGACGATTGCCGCACCGTGCTCCGCCAACAGGTCAGATACAAAGGTCTTGCCGGATGCGATGCCACCGGTAAGTGCAATGGTGAGGGAGCTACTCATGTGCGCATCATACGCAAATTGGCTTGGCGAGTGACCGGCTAGAGACCGATCACGCCGTAGTACCAAGTGCTCAGTTGGTCGCCGTACATCATCGTGATCCACCCGGCTGCTGCGAGCCACGGTCCGAATGGCATCGGTGCACCCTGTCGATGACGCCTGGCCAGTACCATCGCGATCCCGTACACACTGCCAACGGCGGCGGACAGCAACACGATGATGGGTAGACTTTGCCAGCCCAGCCACGCGCCGAGCGCGGCTAGTAGTTTGAAGTCGCCATAGCCCATGCCATGTTTGCCCGTAACCAGCCTGAACAAGTGGTAGATGCTCCACAAGCTCAGGTAGCCTGCCAGCGCGCCGACAATGGCGTCCTGAGGTGCGATGAATAGCGTCGTAGCGCCACTGACGCTGAACAATGACAGCGTTAATCCGATCCACATCAGTGGCAGCGTCATCGAGTCCGGCAACAACTGGTGGTCAATATCGATGCCGGATAGCGCAATCAAGAACCAGGTCAGTACCGCAGCGGCAACCGCCTCCGGTGTTGCGCCAAAGCGCAGGGCGACCCAAAGCGTGAGCAAGCCGGTCAACATCTCAACCAGCGGATAACGTTTACTTATTGGTGCGCGACAACCGCGGCATTTGCCGCCCAAGGCAAGATAGGACAGCACCGGAATATTCTCAATGGCCTGGATCTGCCGGTCGCAGTGCGGGCACGCGGAGCGCGGCTCCGCGAGGTTGAACACCTCCTCTGCAAGCGGTTCGGCGGGGGTAATCGAATGCAGCGGGTCGTCGGCTGCGGTCTTAGCAGTTACGCTGTCGCGTATTTGCGGCCTTGTTGATGCTAACGGACCATCGGCAGCGCTGGCGTCTTCAGCGCCTAGTGCGTCATCGACGTCGCCTGGCGCGCCGGTTTCGGTACTGGATTGCTCGTCCAGCCATTCCTGGTGCTCTGCCGCCCATGCGCGCTGCATCATGATGGGTAGGCGGTAGATCACCACGTTAAGAAAGCTGCCAACCAACAGGCCGATCAATGCCAGCCCCGTCGGAAAGACCCAAGGTA
>JBCCCC010000067.1:0-17208 GCA_039033695.1 Pseudomonadota bacterium
GCGACGAGGTAGTAACGCACATCGAACTTCATGCGGCTGTCCTCGAAAGCCTCAAACCCGCACTCGTAGGGTGAGAGTTTTTCCGCATCCTTTGTGCCCGTCCCGAGCAGAAAGCCAAGCGACATCAAGACGACGCCAAGCCCGCCCGCGATAGCAAGAAAAATGAGTACCGGAATATAGTTTTCCAACACGATGTTTGTCCCAGTGCGGCGCCGCGATACGTGCGTCCCCACGTCGCAGTGCAAATGCAAAAATGCTGAAATCGTCGCTTGCTAAGAAGCCGGCCTATTATAGCAGCTGGACATGCGGCTTTGACAGCCTAAATGGCATGTCTATCGAGGCATTGCCGCAAGCGAAGTCTATTCAAGAATTCGACAATCGCGCCGCTGGGCAAATGGCGCAACAAGGCGCGAGGACAGACGCAAGATCAGTCAGCCACACAGAGGTTGTGGTGATCACGAACGTACCGGAAATCAAACGAAGAATGGTGCCGATGGCCGGACTCGAACCGGCACAGCTTTCGCCACTGCCCCCTCAAGACAGCGTGTCTACCAATTCCACCACATCGGCAATTTCTATCGTTTGCAGCTACTGACCCGGGTCTGGATCTTCGCCAACGGCCTCGTCAGTCGTATCGTCCTCAAATGCCGGCACATCGTCCAACGTCTCGGCAGCCTCCTGACCAGCCTCGTCAATCGACGGGATATCAGACAAAGAATCGACTGCCGCATCGGCTGGCACTTCCTCCACCGGCAATACGATGCTGTCAACGACGCTCTCGTCGGGCGTCCGCTGTGTCGTCAGGTAGGCGAGCGCCAGGCTGTTGACAAAAAACACTGTCGCAAGCACCGCGGTTGCGCGTGACAGGAAGTTGGCCGACCCGCGCGCACCGAAAACCGTGCCGGACGCACCGGAACCAAACGCGGCCCCCGCATCGGCACCCTTACCACGCTGCATCAGTACCAGCGCAATGATTCCAATCGACACAAACAAATGCGCGACGGACAGGACAATAAATGTTGTGCTCATAATTCTCTACTATTGGTTCTGTACGTTGGCAGCCGCATGTCCTATCGCCAGAAACTCTGCCGCGACCAGCGATGCGCCACCAATCAGGCCGCCGTCAATATCAGGCATGGCCAGCAATCCTTCGGCGTTTGCAGCTTTCATGCTGCCGCCATACAAAATTCTCGTTCGTGCGGCCAAGTCAGCATCCAACTCGGCCAACTGGGCGCGAATCATCGCGTGCACTTCTTGCGCTTGTTCGGGAGAGGCTGTCTGGCCTGTGCCAATTGCCCAAACCGGCTCATACGCGATAACGGCATCGCCGAAGCCCGCCTTGCCGACCAATTCCAGGACGGCACCAACCTGCGACGAGACACATGCCTGGGTCTCGCCTGCTTCGCGTTGCGACAAAGTTTCACCAACGCACAATACCGGCTTGAGTCCTTGCTCGACGGCCGCTGCAAACTTAGCTGCAACCTGTTCATTAAGTTCCGCAAATAGTGAGCGTCTCTCCGAATGCCCCACGAGGACGTAGCGACAGCCCAATTCAGCCAACATGCTGGCCGACGTTTCGCCGGTATACGCGCCGGAATCATATTCCGACACGTTCTGAGCGCCCAATGAGACCTGCGCATGGTTGATCTGTCCGGCAACGGCTTGAATATGCACGGCAGACGGGCAGACGAGAAACTCAACGCCCGGGATATCCCCGGCACCCGCGCAGATGCCCTGCATCAACGCTTCGTTGGTGGCTCGCGCGCCGTTCATCTTCCAGTTTCCGGCTACCAGATACTGTCTCATCGCATTTCCTGCAAAATTGCCGGGCACAGTACCCGGAAAAGCCCGGCAGGATAACCGTCGCAGCGCTCGGACGCAACGGAAAACAGGCAAACGGGGCCCATAATCTAGCCGGCGACCTTGCGCACGGCCTCAGCCAGGCGTTCCGCTGCAGCGCGCACCTGCACACCATCAATACCCTCGACCATTACGCGAATCACCGGCTCCGTGCCGGATGCTCGCAAGACGATGCGCCCGCGATCGCCCAGTTCTTCGCCAATTGCGGCGCTGGCCGCCTGAATCTCCGGCTCATTATCGATATCCATACGCTCCGCAATACGCACGTTGATCATCTCTTGCGGATAAAGCGGCATATCACTGGCGAGCTGGGCGAGCGTCTTGCGGGTCGCCTGGATTATTTCCAGCAATTGCAGTGCGCTGACCATGCCGTCACCGGTGGTTGCCCGATCCAGGCAGATAATGTGTCCCGACGACTCACCGCCAATTACGCCACCATGCTTCTTGAGATCTGCCATGACATAGCGGTCTCCGACGTTCGCGCGAATGAATGGGATTTGCTGCTCGGCCAATTTGCGCTCGAGCCCAAGATTGCTCATCACCGTACCAACGACAGGGCCGCGAAGATCGCCAAGTCGCTGGCGCCCCATGGCGACGATGTAAATCAGCTGGTCACCGTCTACCAGATTGCCTTCGTTATCGACCATGACAACCCGGTCGCCATCTCCATCCAGCGCAATACCTATATCCGCGCCGACACCCTTGACGGTCTGCTGCAATAACTCTGGCTGCGTCGAGCCGCAACCGTCATTGATATTGCGCCCGTTGGGCGAACAGCCGATGGGGATGACATTGGCGCCGAGCGCCGCCAGCACGCGTGGTGCAATCTTGAATGCCGCACCATGCGAGCAATCCAGTACGATTTTCATGCCATCGAGCTTGAGGTTCTGACTAACGGTGCCGAGGCAATAATCCTGATAACGCTCACGCGCCGAATCGATTCGCCGGGCAAAACCCAGCTCAGACGAATCGCGGGTGATCGGCGGTGCCTGAAGCAATGCCTCGATCCGCAGCTCAGTGTCGTCGGACAGCTTGCTACCCTCGCGGTCGAAGAATTTGATGCCGTTATCGTAGTACGGATTGTGAGACGCGCTGATCATCACGCCAAGATCTGCATTGAACGTATGCGTGATGTGGGCAACACCAGGTGTTGGCAACGGACCGAGCATCAGTACATCAATGCCCGCGGCGGTAAAGCCTGCCTCCAGCGCCGCCTCAAACATATAGCCAGACACGCGCGTGTCTTTTCCAATGACGACCGAGCCACCGTCGGGAACCAGTACGCGCGCGGCAGCGCCCGCCAAGCGCAAGGCGAAATCTGCGGTCATCGGCGAGATACCGACTCGCCCGCGCACACCGTCCGTCCCAAAGTACTTGCGTTTCATTGTTACTCCCGTTGAATTGCCGCCGGCACCTCGTCCGCCAGGTATTCGACAATATCCAGCGCCTCTCGCGTTTCGGCAACATCGTGCACCCGCAGGACCGATGCGCCCCGCCGGGCCGCGGCGAGCGCAAGGATAACACTACCCAACAAGCGCTGATCGACCGGTTTGCCAGTCATCTCGCCAATCATGGACTTTCGTGAGAGGCCGACAAGCAACGGAAAACCCAGCTCGACCAGCCTGGGCAGCTCTCGGAGTAAAGCCACATTGTCCTGCAATCGCTTGCCGAATCCAAAGCCCGGGTCGAGGAGAATGCGATTCGCCGAAATGCCGGCGGCGATGCAGCGCTCTGCGCGCGCTTGCAAAAACGCAGCGACCTCGCCGACGGGGTCATCGTAAAAAGGCGCCTCTTGCATGCTGCCCGGTTCGCCTTGCATGTGCATGAGACAAACCGCGACATCAAGTGACGCGGCTGCCTCAAGCGCGCCTGGCTGGCGCAACGCCCAGACGTCATTAATCAGTGTCGCGCCAGCGGCGACTGCGGCGCGCATTACATCAGGTTTGCTGGTATCGATAGACACTGGCATATCGCTGCTGGCGACAATCGCCTCGACGACCGGCACGACACGAGCCAGCTCCGCATCGACGCTCACAGGCTCAGCGCCGGGCCGCGTCGACTCGCCGCCCACATCAACAATATCGACACCGGCCGCCTGCATGACTGCAACGGCCTCCAGTGCGCTATCCAGGTCGTCGTGCTTGCCGCCATCGGAGAACGAGTCGGGCGTCACATTGAGCACACCCATCAACAAGGGCTTGCGCAACGACAACTGACAGCTACCGAGTGTGAGCTCTTTCATACTGGCTAGGGTATTCAATGCGACAAAAAAACGGCAACCACAGTGGGTTGCCGTTATCCAGAACGTTAGCGCGAGGCGGCGCTAGCTCGATTGACCCGCCGGGCCACCGATCTTGCCCTCTTTCGGCTTGTCGTCCGAGTCCTCGCTGCCGGTCAGACCTGTAGGTGGCTCACTGTCAGTCCAGTCGGCCGGCGGCCGCGGGTCGTTGCCCTTCATGATGTCGGAGATCTGCCCTTCGTCGATCGTCTCATATTTGATCAGCGCGTCAGCCATCAAATGCAGTTTATCCATATTGCCTTTGAGGATTTCTTCAGCGCGATCGTAATTGCTGTCGATGATTCGGCGCACTTCTTCATCAATCGCATGCACAGTGACGTCCGAGACCTGCTTGGTCTGCGTCATTGACCGGCCAAGGAACACTTCGCCCTCTTCCTCGGAATAACTCAGCGGCCCGAGGCGGTCAGACAAGCCCCACTTGGTGACCATGTTTCGCGCGATATCGGTTGCGCGCTCGATGTCATTGGACGCGCCCGTGGTGACGCTATCGGCACCGAAAATGATCTCTTCGGCAATCCGACCACCGAAAAGGCTGGAGATCTGACTCATGAGCCGTTGCTTCGAGTAGCTGTAGCGATCTTCCTCAGGAAGGAACATCGTGACACCGAGTGCGCGACCGCGCGGAATAATGGACACCTTGTAGACCGGATCGTGGTCCGGCACGGTGAGCCCCACGATCGCGTGACCCGCCTCATGGTAGGCCGTGAGCTTCTTCTCGTCCTCGTTCATGACCATGGAACGGCGCTCGGCACCCATCATGATCTTGTCTTTGGCCTTCTCAAACTCATCCATGCCTACCGTTCGGCGACTGGCGCGAGCCGCAAACAGCGCAGCTTCATTGACCAGGTTGGCAAGGTCCGCACCTGAGAAGCCGGGTGTACCTCTAGCGATGATGCCGGGGCGCACATCGTCGCCAATGGGTACCTTGCGCATATGCACCCGCAGAATCTGCTCACGCCCGCGCACATCTGGCAGCGGCACAACGACCTGGCGGTCAAAACGCCCTGGTCGCAGTAGCGCCGGATCGAGCACATCGGGCCGGTTGGTCGCGGCGATGACGATAATGCCTTCATTACCCTCGAATCCATCCATCTCTACCAACAGCTGGTTGAGCGTTTGCTCTCGCTCATCATGGCCGCCGCCCAGTCCAGCACCACGATGACGCCCCACGGCATCGATTTCATCGATGAAGATGATGCAAGGCGCATGCTTCTTGGCCTGCTCGAACATGTCACGTACCCGCGACGCACCCACGCCGACGAACATCTCAACAAAGTCGGAGCCTGAAATTGTAAAGAACGGTACTTTCGCCTCGCCGGCGATCGCACGTGCCAACAAGGTTTTACCGGTGCCGGGCGAGCCAACCATCAAGACACCTTTCGGGATCTTGCCACCCAAACGCTGGAATTTGCTGGGGTCCTTCAGGAAGTCAACGATCTCGACCACTTCCTCTTTGGCTTCCTCAACGCCAGCCACATCTGCAAACGTCACGCCTACCTGGTCTTCGCCAAGCAGACGCGCCTTGCTCTTGCCAAATGACATTGCCCCGCGCCCGCCAGCGCCGCCGCCTTGCATCTGGCGCATGAAATACACCCAGACGGCAATCAACAGCAGGATAGGGAACGAACTGATGAACAGGCTCACGAGCAGGTTGGGCTCTTTCGGCTGCGGCATTTCAAATGAGATGTTGCGCTGCTTCAGCTCGCCGATGAGCGCTGTGGTATCCGTTTCCGGGTTATAGGCGATGTAACGCTGGCCGGAACTGGTTTCATAGCTCAGCGACTGCCCTTCGAAAACAACCGCCTCAACTGTGCCGTTATCGACGCGCTTTAGAAATTCCGAGTACTTTTCGGTTTGTACGCCGTTGATCCCGCCTTGCTGAAAGCTCTGCACAACTGTCAGCAGCACCAGCACAATCGCGATAAAAATCAGTATGTTCTTTGCTGAATCGTTCACAGGAACGCCTCGTAGTTTGGCCCAATGCACATTCAGTTAATGAACATCGGGCCGGATTAGCGGCACACAATGGCGCTCGCAACATGTTATGTATTCGACACAGGCACCGAAATCGATGCTGCGCTGCAATAGTTATTAGTTTTAGACACTACACTAAGCGATAGTTTCTCGCCAGCACGTAGACCTCAGTACTGCTGGGTCTGGAAGCCTTCGGTTTGCGAATCTTCACACTGCCGAATCGCCGTCGAAGCTCCTTGACGTAATCCTCAAAACCGGCGCCCTGGAAGACCTTGCACACAAACGCGCCTTTTGGGCTTATCACCTCGCCGGCAAAATCCAGCGCCAGCTCGGCCAGATACATAGCTCTGGGTTGATCTACCGCCTTCACACCACTTAAATTGGGGGCCATATCGCTCATTACAAGGTCTACACGCCGCCCATTGAGCAGCGTATTCAACTGGTCGAGTATGGACTGTTCGCGAAAATCCCCCTGAATGAAGGTGACATCCGGCAGCGCGTCCATCTCCAGTAGGTCGAGCGCAAACAGCGTGGCGCGCCCATTCAACGCGCGGCTGACATACTGGCACCAGCCACCGGGTGCCGCACCAAGGTCAACGGCGACCATCCCGGGCTTGAGCAGCTTGTCGCGCTGGAGCAGTTCCTCGAGTTTGTACACAGCGCGCGACCGGTAACCCTCAGAACGTGCTTTCTGCACCCACGGATCGCGCTCCTGACGCGCCCGCCAACTACCGCCTGAGCGGCGCGGGCCGCTCATGGCGACCTCGCGCAGAACGTGACGCCGATAGCGCTATCGCGGATAATGTCGGACTTATGCAATATCACTGGAAGTACCCATGTCATTGACCGAGCGACAAAGAAAAACCCTGCGGGGCCTTGGCCACAAGCTGCACCCCATTGTCATGATCGCGGACAAAGGGCTGTCGGCTGGTGTCAATGCAGAACTCGAATCGGCACTTGATCATCATGAGCTCATCAAAGTCAGCGTGCGAGCGGGCGAGCGCGAGGAACGCGATGCACTCATCAAATCACTGTGCGATAACAACGATGCCGAGCTGGTGCAACGCATTGGTAACACGGCATTGATTTTCCGACGCAATCCCGACGCACCTAAGGTGGTCTTGGGCAGCCGCTAACGCGCCGCGCTACTCGTATCGAACCTCGACGATTTCGTATTCGCGTTCACCCGCGGGTGCCACGACGACGACATCGTCACCCTCTTTCTTGCCAATCAGGGCGCGGGCAATCGGCGAGCTCACTGAGATCTTGCCGGCTTTGATATCCGCCTCGTCTTCGCCAACAATCTGGTAGGTCGTCTCTTCGTCCGACGAAAGGTCCAGCAACTCAACGGTAGCGCCAAATACCACTTTGCCATTTGCGTTTAACGTCGTGACATCAATGATCTGCGCATTGCTGAGCTTGCCTTCGATTTCCTGAATCCGGCCCTCGGCAAAACTCTGCTGCTCTTTCGCAGCATGATACTCGGCGTTTTCCTTCAGATCACCGTGCTCACGCGCCTCGGCGATTGCCTGGATGATGCGCGGCCGATCAACCGATTTGAGTTGTTTCAACTCCGCCTTTAACTGCTCCGCGCCGTGCGCGGTCAACGGTACTTTGTTCATTGATCCATTTGTCCCTGGAATTTCGGCCTGCCGTCTAAGCGGCGGCGCTGCTTTTGTGCAAATCCTGCAGGCAATTCACTTCGTCGTCTTTGAGGTGTTCCATTGCCAAGCAAGTAGCACGCGCGGCGGCCAGCGTTGTGTAATAGGTGACACCCCTGGCAACTGCCTCACCACGAATCGTCTGCGAATCGCGAATCGCTTTTTTGCCCTCAGTCGTATTCACAATCAATGAAATCTCGTCATTCTTGATCATGTCAACCAAATGCGGGCGCCCTTCGCTGACCTTATTCGCGCGCTGGCACGCGACACCCTGAGTGTGTAGCACCGCCGCCGTGCCGTGCGTAGATACAATATCAAAACCCAGCGCAATTAACATTTTCGCCAACTCAACGGCGTCTTCCTTATCACGGTCGCGCACCGACAGGATCGCTGTGCCGCCGCGAGGCAACGTCACGCCGGACGCAAGCTGGGCCTTGGCATAGGCTTCGCCAAATGTCTTGCCAGTACCCATGACCTCACCTGTGGACTTCATTTCCGGTCCGAGTATTGGATCAGACTGCGGGAAGCGCGCGAAAGGAAAAACCGACTCCTTGACTGAGAAAAACTCTGGTATGACCTTGTCGACGCCGATATCCGCCAATGACTCACCAGCCATCACGCGGGCGGCAATCTTGGCCAACGGCACGCTGGTTGCCTTCGACACAAAAGGTACCGTTCGCGACGCACGCGGGTTCACTTCCAGCAGGTACACGGCGTCGCCCTGGATCGCGAACTGGGTATTCATTAACCCGACCACATTGAGCGCCTTCGCGAGCCGCGTAGCCTGATCAAGCAAGACTGATTGAAGTTCTTCGGACAGCGAGAACGGGGGTAAAACGCAACCCGAGTCACCCGAGTGCACCCCAGCCTGTTCGATGTGCTGCATGATCCCACCCAACAGCACGTCCGTGCCGTCGGCGATAATATCCACGTCCACCTCAATCGCCTGGTCGAGGAATCCATCGAGCAACAGTGGATTGTCTTTCAGCATGTCCGCCGAGCGATTCAGATAGGCACGCAAGTCGTCATCCGTGTAGACGATTTCCATGGCGCGACCCCCGAGGACATACGAAGGGCGCACGACGAGCGGGTAACCTACAGCGCCTGCACTGGCCAGTGCTTGTGCCTCATCGTGGGCAATGCGGTTCGGAGGCTGCTTCAAATCCAAGTCATCGACAATCTTCTGGAAGCGCTCGCGATCTTCTGCAAGGTCGATCGAATCCGGTGATGTGCCAATGATCGGTGCACCCGCCTCGGCCAGCGCATTGGCAAGCTTTAATGGCGTCTGCCCGCCGAACTGCACGATCACACCGACCGGCTGCTCCAAGTCGACAATGCTCATCACGTCTTCGAAGGTCAGTGGCTCAAAGTACAGGCGGTCGGACGTGTCATAGTCGGTCGACACAGTCTCTGGATTACAATTGACCATGATTGTCTCGTAGCCGGCTTCGCGCAGCGCCAGCGACGCATGAACACAACAATAGTCAAACTCGATACCCTGCCCGATACGATTAGGACCGCCGCCGAGAATCATGATTTTTTTGCGATCAGTTGGCTCCGCCTCGCAGTACTGCTCATAGGTGGAGTACAGATAAGCGGTATCCGACTCGAACTCCGCGGCACAGGTATCGACATGCTTGTAGACTGGCCGAATACCCGCAGCAACGCGCGCCGCCCGCACGGCAGACTCCTCGCAACCGGCGAGCTTGCCAATGCGCGCGTCTGAGAAACCGCGCCGCTTCAATTCCCTGAGATTGGCAGGCTTGAAAACATTCTCGCCGAGCGCGCGAATGCCAGACTCAACGCGTACGAGATCGAGGACCTGGCCCAGAAACCAAGAATCGATGCCAGATAGGTTACCAACGCGGTCCATCGACATACCAAGCCGGAACGCATCCGCAACCCAGAGCAACCGCATCGCGCTGGGCTGGCGAATCTCCGACTCGACCAACTCGATGCAACTTTCCTCGCTCAAGCCCGTGGGCAACTGTCGATCCAGGCCACTGAGGTCTGTTTCCAGCCCGCGCAGCGCCTTTTGTAACGACTCCTGGAACGTACGACCAATCGCCATCACCTCACCGACAGATTTCATCGATGTGGTCAGGCGGGCATCGGCGCCCGGGAATTTCTCAAAAGTGAAACGCGGGATCTTGGTAACCACATAATCGATCGCTGGCTCGAACGAAGCGGGCGTGAGGCCACCCGTAATTTCGTTGCGCAGTTCGTCCAGGGTGTAGCCAATCGCGAGCTTCGCGGCCACCTTGGCAATCGGAAAACCTGTCGCTTTCGATGCCAGCGCCGACGAGCGCGACACGCGCGGGTTCATCTCGATGACGACCATACGGCCGTCCTGCGGATTTACGGCGAATTGCACGTTGGAGCCACCGGTCTCAACGCCGATCTTGCGCAACACCGCGAGCGACGCATTTCGCATGCGCTGGTACTCGCGATCCGTCAGAGTCTGCGCCGGCGCGACGGTAATCGAGTCGCCTGTATGCACGCCCATGGCATCAAGATTCTCGATGGAGCAGATGATGATGCAATTGTCAGCCTTGTCGCGTACGACCTCCATCTCGAACTCTTTCCAGCCGATGATGGACTCCTCGATCAGCACTTCGGTGGTCGGTGACATCTCCAGACCGTGACTGACGATTTCCTCGAATTCTTCCTTGTTGTAGGCAATACCGCCGCCACTGCCGCCCATTGTGAACGACGGCCGAATGATCGCCGGGTAGCCGATATCCTGCTGGATCGTCATAGCGACTTCGAGGTCGTGCGCAACCGCAGCGCGTGGCGATTGCAGACCGATCTCTTCCATTGCCTGTTTGAACTGCTCGCGATCTTCGGCCATGTCGATCGCCTCTCGCGACGCACCGATCATCTCAACACCGAATTTCTCGAGCACACCCTCGCGAACCAGGTCCAACGCACAGTTGAGTGCAGTCTGACCGCCCATTGTCGGCAGCAGCACATCCGGCCGCTCCTTCTCAATGATTTTGGCGACCGCGGTCCAGTGAACCGGCTCGATGTAAACCGCATCGGCCATGTCCGGGTCGGTCATGATCGTGGCCGGGTTCGAGTTAATCAGAACGACCCGATAGCCCTCTTCGCGTAATGCCTTGCACGCCTGTGCGCCTGAGTAGTCGAACTCGCACGCCTGGCCGATGACAATCGGCCCTGCACCAATGATCAGGACGCTGTTTATGTCTTCTCTCTTAGGCACGCTGCCCCCTGGCTATGCTCCATCGTGTGCTCATGCGCTAAACATCGCCTCTTTCTCGCGCGCATGCTCCACGATCAGTTTGGAAAACTGATAGAACATATGGCGCACATCATGCGGCCCGGGGCTCGCCTCAGGATGCCCCTGAAACGAAAACGCCGGCGCATCCGTGTGGGCAATACCTTGCAATGTATTATCAAACAGTGATCGGTGCGTGGCGCGCAGGTGCGGTGGTAACGAGCCTTCATCGACCGCAAATCCGTGGTTCTGGCTCGTAATCATCACCGCACCCGTATCCAGATCCTGAACCGGATGATTGGCGCCGTGGTGGCCGAATTTCATTTTCATTGTGCGCGCGCCTGCAGCAAGCGCCAACAACTGGTGGCCCAGGCAAATTCCGAACAGCGGTACTTGAGCATCCAACAGTGCCTTGATCGCATTGATCGCGTAGTCACATGGCTCCGGGTCGCCCGGACCATTGGACAGAAATACGCCATCCGGTTCGAGCGCGAGCACGTCCTTCGCCGGCGTCTGGGCAGGCACTACCGTCACGCGGCAATCGTTCTCGACCAACATGCGCAAGATGTTTCGCTTGATGCCAAAATCGTAGGCGACGACGTGGATAGGCGCGATTCGCCGCGTCACGACGGGATCGCTGTCCTCCCAAACCTCGCCCTGGGCCCATTGGTAGGTCTTGTCAGTGGATACCACCTTGGCAAGATCCATACCGCCCAACTCCGGGGTCTGTTTCGCCTGCGCAATCGCGCGATCCTTGAGCGCCGACAGGCTCTCGCCTTGCTCGGCTGCCATGATGCAACCCGACTGCGCACCGTGCTCACGGATATGTCGCGTCAACTGGCGGGTATCAACATCGCAGATCGCAGGCAGGTTCGCACGCCGCAGGAAATCCGCAAGGTTGTTCTCGCTGCGCCAGCTGGACGTCACAATCGACCGATCGCGGATCACCAGGCCGGCAGCATGGATCGCAGACGACTCGAAATCGTCGCTATTGGTGCCGGTATTGCCAATGTGCGGATAGGTGAGCGTAACGATTTGGCGGCAATAGGACGGGTCTGTGAGGATCTCCTGATAGCCGGTCATCGCGGTATTGAACACGACTTCACCAGACGTCTGACCATCAGCGCCGCAGGACAGTCCGCGAAATACAGTGCCATCTGCCAGAGCGAGAATTGCGGGTTTTACCATGCTGACCTCTGCACCGTGCCTTGCGGCAGATAAACGAAAGCGGAAGGCCGGTTAACCGCGCGCACTTCCGCTTGTTAGGGTCAGGGACTTTTACCCGCGACCCGGCATAGTTTACGCCAGCGCCGCGAGGTTGCAAAGCGCTAGGCGGTCAGATCTCGGCCAACATATCTGAAACGTTGTATTTTCCGGGGCTTTGATCGACAAGCCAGCGGGCTGCCCGCACCGCGCCATCCGCAAACAAGCGCCTGTCATCGGCAATATGGCGCAATTCCAACCTGTCGTGCTGCCCGAACAAGCTAACCGTATGCTCGCCGATCACGTTGCCGCCGCGCTGTACCGCAAATCCGATACTGCCATTGCGACGCGCCGAGTCGCGCCCATGGCGGTCAAACACGGCGACGTCATCCAGCGCCGCATCGCGTGCGGCCGCAGCTGCAGCGCCGAGCTTGATCGCAGTACCCGACGGCGCGTCAACCTTGAAGCGATGGTGGGATTCGCTGACTTCGATGTCGTAGTCCGGCAATGCGGCTGCGGCTCGTGCCACCAGCGTGGCCAAGAGCTGCACGGCAACGCTCATATTGCCATCGTGCAGCACAGGCACCACGGCGGCTAGCGACGCCAACGCCGCCTCACCCTGCGCTGTTAAACCCGTCGTTCCGGTAACCAAAGGCACGCTTGCCTCGCGCAACGCATCGCATAGCTCGACCGTGCACGAGGGATGAGAAAAATCAATGGCAACCGAAGCATCGACCAGGGCTTCGGCGAGGCCCCCGCTGTGTTCATCCCAGCGGCCCGAAACAGCCATATCCGCGGCTTCCCCAACCAGTGACGATACGGCTTTGCCCATCCGCCCACTGGCACCCAACAACGCAATGTTCAGCAAGGGACTCTCCGCGCTAGCCGACTCCGTCAGGAGCCAATATTATCGAAAAACTGTTTGACGCTGTCGGTCCACGAACGTGTGCGTGGGTTGTGACGGTCCCCGCCAAGGTCAACGGCATCGTCAAACTTGCGCAGCAGATCCTTCTGCTCCGTGGTCAGGTTGACCGGCGTTTCAACCGCAACACGACAATACAAGTCGCCAGGTTCGCGAATTCGCACCGTCGGCACACCTTTACCTCGCACCCGGAACACCTTGCCAGTCTGCGTACCCGGCGGCACCTTCAGCGACACCTTACCATTCAGTGTCGGTACGTTGACGGTGCCACCCAGCGCCGCAGTCACGAAGTTCAGCGGCACTTCGCAATGCAAATCCGGGCCGTCACGCTCGAACATCTGGTGCGGCTTTAGTCTGATCTCGACATACAAGTCGCCCGGCGGCCCGCCGTTGCGGCCAGCCTCGCCCTCGCCGGTCAGACGAATGCGATCACCATTGTCGACACCTACAGGAATCTTGACGGACAGCGTCCGCGTCTTGCGAACGCGGCCACGACCATCGCAGCTGCCGCAGGGGTCTTTGATGATATTGCCTTCACCGTGACACGTCGGGCACGTCTGCTGGACAGAGAAGAACCCCTGCGTCATGCGCACTTGCCCGGCACCACCGCAGGTATCACAGGTCTCTGGCTTTGAACCCTTCGCTGCGCCACTGCCGCTACACGTCTCGCACGTGACGTATGACGGGATTTCTAGATTGGTACTCTCGCCACGGATCGCATCTTCAAGCGACATCTCAAGGTCATAACGCAGGTCTGCGCCCCGGAACACCTGGCGGCCACCGCCACCTCGCCGAGCACCACCGAAGATATCGCCAAATACGTCGCCAAACACGTCGCTGAATGACTCGGCGCCACTAAAGCCACCCTGACCGCCCGACGCGCTATTGCTCACACCGGCATGGCCAAACTGGTCGTAGGCCGCGCGCTTATCGGCGTCTGAGAGCACCTCGTAAGCTTCTTTTGCCTCTTTGAATCGAGCTTCTGCGGCCTCATCATCTGGATTGCGGTCCGGGTGATGCTTCATGGCAAGGCGGCGATAGGCTTTCTTCAGCTCGGCTGCCTCGGCAGTCTTGCTGACACCTAACACTTCATAGTAATCGCGCTTCGCCATATCAGTTTTTCCGTCGCATCACTGTCATTTCAATATCGTCGAAAGCCGCATGACAATCCCGAAGATTTGCCATGCGGCTTCGTTTTCAGAGAACCTTGTCGATCAGGCAGACTTCTTATCGTCGTCTTTAACCTCTTCGAATTCCGCATCGACCACATCGTCGCCAGCATCTGCAGAAGGCTCAGACTGCCCTTCGCCACTCGCTGCTTCCGCTTGTTCGTAGGCCTTCTGTGCGAGAGAGGCAGACGCCTCGGCCAGTGCCTTCGTCTTCGCCTCGATCGCATCCTTGTCCTCGCCGGACAATGCGCCCTTCAAGTCAGAAATCGCCGACTCGATTGCAGCACGCTCGGTACCTTCGACTTTTTCGCCTAGGTCTTCGAGCGACTTCTCGGTTGCATGCACCAGGCCATCTGCCTGGTTACGCACATCGACAAGCTCGCGGAACTTACGATCCTCCTCAGCATGAGCCTCGGCATCCTGCACCATCTTGTCGATTTCATCGTCCGACAAACCGCTCGAAGCTTTGATCACGATGTTCTGGCTCTTGCCGGTCGCCTTGTCTTTGGCTGACACATTCAAGATGCCGTTTGCATCGATATCGAAAGTGACCTCAATCTGAGGCATGCCGCGCGGCGCCGGCGGAATATCCGCCAGATCGAATCGACCCAGAGACTTGTTGTCGCCGGAGCGTTCGCGCTCGCCTTGCAGCACATGAATCGTTACGGCCGTCTGGTTGTCATCAGCTGTAGAGAACACCTGCTCGGCATTCGCCGGAATCGTCGTGTTCTTATCGATGAGTTTGGTCATGACGCCGCCCATCGTTTCAATACCCAGCGACAATGGTGTTACATCAAGCAGCAGAACGTCTTTGACGTCGCCTGACAACACACCACCCTGGATCGCCGCGCCAATCGCTACTGCCTCGTCGGGGTTCACATCGCGACGCGGCTCTTTGCCAAAGAAGTTCTGCACTTCCTCGGCCACCTTGGGCATCCGCGTTTGGCCACCCACCAGAATCACATCATTGATCTCAGCGACTTTCAGACCAGCGTCTTTGAGCGCTATCTTGCAAGGCTCAATCGTGCGCGTGATCAGATCACCAACCAGCGACTCCAGCTTGGCTCGCGTCAGCTTGATATTCAGGTGCTTCGGTCCACTCGCATCAGCCGTGATGTACGGCAGATTGACTTCAGTCTGCTGCTGCGACGACAGCTCAATCTTTGCTTTCTCGCCGGCTTCCTTGAGCCGCTGCATTGCCAGCGGGTCCTTTTTGATATCGACACCAGACTCTTTCTCGAACTCGCTGGCGAGATAATCGATGATCTTCATGTCGAAGTCCTCGCCACCCAGGAACGTGTCACCATTGGTTGCCAACACTTCAAACTGGTGCTCACCGTCGACTTCGGCAATCTCGATGATTGATACGTCGAACGTACCGCCACCCAGGTCATAAACCGCCACAGTGCGGTCACCACGCTTCTTGTCCATGCCATAAGCAAGCGCGGCCGCAGTCGGCTCGTTAATGATGCGCTTCACATCCAGTCCGGCAATCTTGCCGGCATCTTTGGTCGCCTGGCGCTGCGAGTCGTTGAAATATGCCGGCACCGTGATGACTGCCTCAGTCACGGTTTCGCCAAGATAATCCTCGGCGGTCTTTTTCATTTTCATCAGAACGCGCGCGGATACTTCCGGCGGCGCCATCTTCTTGCCGTCAACCTCAACCCAGGCGTCGCCGTTATCCGCCTTGGTGATGGCGTAGGGCACCATATCAATATCGCGCTGCACGACATCATCCTCAAAACGGCGTCCGATCAGACGCTTTACCGCGAACAGCGTGTTGTTCGGATTCGTGACTGCCTGACGCTTCGCGGACTGACCAACCAAGACTTCGTCGTCTTTGGTAAACGCCACGATCGATGGCGTCGTGCGATCGCCCTCGCTGTTCTCGATGACACGTGCCGTGTCGCCTTCCATGACCGCGACACATGAATTGGTCGTGCCAAGGTCAATTCCAATTACCTTACCCATGATGTTTCCTCATGATCCTGCCAGCGCTCGGCCAGCCTTAAGTTCAATACCTGTTGATGTTCTAGATTGGGCCGTGACGCAGCAATTCAAGCGCTGGGGGCGGCAACAATGACCCGCGCGGGTCGGATCAGCCGGCCATTCAGCGAGTAGCCCTTTTGAATAACGTCGATCACCGTATTCGGCTCAACATCCGGGCTGGGCACCATGGTCATCGCTTCGTGCTGTTCTGGGTCAAATGGCTCGCCATGCGGATCGAGTTGCTCAATTCCGAACTTCGTCAACGTCGTCACGAATAACTTGAGCGTCGCCTCGCTGCCCTCTCGCAACGCACCCGCATCGGCTGCCTCGCCCGCCGCGAGACCAGCCTCGAGGCTATCGGTGACTGCCAGCAGCTCACCCGCAAAGCGTTCAATGCCATATTTGTGGGCGTTTTCCACGTCGCGTCGGGCACGTTTGCGAACATTGTCGAGCTCAGCCACCGCGCGAACGTATTTCTCCCAGTTCTCAGCGGCTTTGGCTTCGGCGATCGCCAGCGGATCTTCAGGCTCCTGTGACTGCGCCAACCCCTCATCGGAAAGCGCTACTTCGGGGTCCTGGCCTTCTTGCCCAGCTGCGTTGTCGTCGGATTCGGCCTCGTGATCGACCGGTTCTGATGCGTTCGACTCGCTCATCATTCACTCCATCTGTGTGCGGCCGTATGCGGCCGTAGCATTCCAATGGAGTCGCTATTGGGTCTCCGCGCGCGAATTCAAGACAGAACTGAGTAATTTAGCCGTGATGTCGACGACCGGAATGACTCGCTCATAGGCAATCCTCGTAGGCCCGATTACGCCCAGCACCCCAACAACCTCATCATCGACGACATAGGGCGATGCCACAACGCTGCAATCGTCGAGAATCTGAAAACCCGA
>JBCCCC010000068.1:0-16766 GCA_039033695.1 Pseudomonadota bacterium
CAGCCGCAGCATCGCCGGGTTGTAGAAATTCACGCGCCAATGGTTTTCGGACACGTCGACGACCATCAGCGGCTCCCGCACACCGGTGATCAGTTGTTGCAACAGGTTTTTGGATGGCGTCTTCATTGCGCAATAAAACCAGCGTTCCCACGTCGCGTTTTGTATCGCTTATTGTTTAGCAGCAAAGTACTGAGAAATCGAGCGTAGATCGCTGAAAACGATAACAAATACCGCTTTTAACCGATTTGATTTGCAAAACTGAGGACCAGTTCCGCAGCTCGCCCGCGGGCCTCTTCCATCGCTTGCGCCAGCTGCGCGTGGATCGCACCGTGACCGCGTCCTGCGGCCTCATTCACGACCAGCGCCACGCTTGCGTAGGAGATACCGCGCTCAGCCGCGAGGACGGCCTCCGGCATAGCAGTCATACCAATGAATTCAGCACCATCGCGCTCAAGACGATCGACCTCGGCAGCCGTTTCGAGACGCGGCCCTTGGGTCACCGCATAAACACCGCCGTCACCGAGCGGGATGTCACACGCTTTGGCTGCTGACAGCAATTGTTCACGCAACCAGGGGCAGAATGGCTCACCGAATTCCGTATGTTGCAGCGGCTCATTCAGGCCATCAAAGAACGTCGTTTCACGACCCCAGGTATAGTCAATAATCTGGTCGGGCAGACCCAATGCGCCAGGTCGAACGCGATGTCCTATGATTCCCACCGCATTCAGCGCAATCAAGTGGCTAACGCCGACATCCGACAAAGCCTGAATGTTCGCGCGGTAATTTATCGCGTGCGGAGCAATATCGTGTCCAACGCCATGGCGGCTCAAAAACCAGACCGGCGTGCCGCCTAGCTCAAGCTGCTGCAGCTCGGCAGACGGCGCGCCATAAGGCGTCTCGACCGAGCGTTTTTCAACGAGCCGCGCATCGGGCCATTGTTCAACCCCGCTACCACCGACCAATCCGAGGCGGATGTTCGGCGCACTCACCAGGTCAGCTCCAGAGGTGGGCGCTCCAATGCCTGATCCAGCAATGCGCGCGATGAATGCCAGCGCGGATTCGCATTCAACGCGGTCGGATCAAAGGTCGCTGCTGCACGCAATCTGGCCAGCCGAGTCATCGATTGTGGCTGCGTGTAGTCCGACAGGTCTTGAACCACCCGCTCTGCAGCATGCCGATCATTACAGACCAACAGCATGTCACTACCTGCCGCCAGTACCGCACGCGCCCGGGTCGTGATATCGCCCATGCCAAGCGTCGCCAACATACTGAGATCGTCGGAAAAAACGGCACCGCTGAAACGCAGGCGTCCGCGCAACTCGTCAGTCAGCCACCAGCGGGAGAAGCTCGCCGGCAGAGGGTCCAGTTCCGCATAGACAACATGCGCCGTCATCAATGCGGGGATACCGGCGCGTACCATACGCTCAAATACACCGAGGTCTTCCGTGATATCAGCATAGTCACGCCGATCGACCGGCAATTCGAGATGTGAATCGGCAACCACGGCGCCATGGCCGGGATAGTGTTTACCAACTGCCGACATCCCCGCCTCAGCCATACCATGCATGATGGCGGTGGCGAGTGCAGCGACAGTTTCTGGTTGCCGGTGCAGCGCGCGGTCGCCAATCACACTGCTCACGCCGCGGTGCAGGTCTAACACGGGCGCAAACGACAGATCCATGCCGACGGACAGCAGCTCCGCCGCCAACAACCATCCTGTCTCGCGACACAGTGTCAGCGCTTTCGATGCATCCTGATCGTACTGATGGCCGAACCAACCGAGCGGTGGCAGGGCCGTAAAAGGTGCCCCAAAGCGCTGTACGCGACCGCCCTCCTGATCAACCGCAACTAATACGGATGGCGACTTTACTGATTTAATTGATCTAATTAATTCAGTAACTTGTGACCTTTCTTTAAAATTTCTTTTAAATAGGATTACGCCGCCGACGGCCGGACTCGCGATCAGCTCGCGATCCACTGGCGTCAGGCTTTCGCCCTCGACATCCAACATGACAGGTCCGAGCGCCATACCCGCTACACGCCCCAGCTCACGCGGCGGCCCGATCGAAGACCGCCACGGATTCGACGTGTGCTGTGTGCGGGAACATGTTCATTACGCCCGCGGCACTCAAGTGCCAGCCCCACGCATTGACGATGGTACCCGCGTCGCGAGCTAGCGTGCCAGGGTGGCAAGATACGTAAACAATCCGGCGCGCAGTCAATTGATCCACCAACCCGGCGAAAACATCGGCGCCCGCTCGCGCGGGATCGAGCAGCACGAGATCCCACGGCTCTCTGAGCAGCGCTTTGACCGTTTCTGCCTCAGATAGATCGGCGGTCGCAAATGTCGCGTTGGTAATGCCGTTGCCGTGTGCATTCTGCCGGGCACGTTCGGTGAGCGTCGCAGCACCCTCCACGCCATGCACCGCAGCAGCGCTGCGCGCTATCGGTAGGCTGAAATTGCCGATTCCCGAATACAGATCGAGTACCCGATCCTTCCCATCGATTTGCAACAAATCGATGGCCTGCGCAATCATCTTTTCATTCATGTCCGCATTGACCTGGATGAAGTCATTGGCCGAGAACGCCATATCGAGATCGAACTTGGGCAACCGATAGCGCAAGCCAGGCATCTCTGCCGCGTTGTCGCGTGCGACGACCTCAAGTGAATCCGGGCCGCCCGATTGCAACATGAACCAGACATCATGCGCCTCACTGAAGACTCGCAAACGCCCCAAGTCCGCGTCGTTGGGTGGGTCGAGCACACGCAAAATCATCGCCACCAGGACCCCATCGTCGAGGTCACCGACCGATACTTCCACTTGCGGTACGCGCCGGGCGATGGATAGCTCGGCGATGAGCTCTGCCAGTGGTTGTATCAGCGTATCGACTGGCTGCACCAGTACCGGGCAAGACTGCATGTCAGTGATGTAGGGCTTATAGCGCTCACGGAACCCGACGAGCACTCTGCCCTTACCGTCCACGAAACGCACACCGAGGCGCGCCCGGCGACGATAGTTGACCGAACGACTGTCAAGCGGCGTTAGCCAGCGGGCAGGCACCACGCCGCCAATACGCTCCAGGCTGTCAGCTAAAACTTTATGTTTTTCAGATAACTGTAAATCAATGCTCATGTGTTGCATCACACAGCCGCCGCAGCGACCAAAGGCATCACAAACAGGTTCCGTCCTGGTATCAGCCGGCGCCAGCACCTCAAGCGTACGGGCCTCATCATAGTTTCGCTTGCGCTTGACCCGCTCCCAGCGCACCTGTTCGCCAGGGAGTGCGCCGTCGACGAACACCGTCTTGCCGTCAATGTCCGCAATGCCGCGACCGTCATGGGTCAACGCTCGTATGCCGCTGACTTGCGGTTCGCGGGGAAACCGGCTGGCTTTTCTACCCATTGGCGGCGGGCCATGCTGCTAGGTATTCGTGCAGATGCGGGGCATCGGATTGCCCCAGCATATCGCGCACCAGCGCCTCCTCGCGCGCCAGGCCATCGGCATCCAAATGGCCACGCATCGCCTCGAAACGCAGATACACCAAATACGTATTCAATACATCTGTCTCGCAATAATTGCGAATGCGAGCCAAGTCGCCGGCGAGCCAGGTATCGAACACCTTGCTGCCGCTCATACCCAGTTTTCCTGGAAACCCAAGCATCACTGCAATCTCGTCCAGCGGCGCGCGGCCACGCGGCTGATAGCCGGCGAGCACATCCATCACGTCGATATGCCGCCAATGAAACCGACCAAGGTAGTTGTTGAAGCGAAACTCGCGGTTATCATCGCCAGTGTCCCAATAACGGTGTGCATCAATACCATGCTTAAGCGCGCGGTAATGAAGCACAGGTAAATCAAAACCCGACCCATTCCAGGACACGAGATCCGGGACGTAACGCTCGACACCGTCGAAGAAGCGCCTGATCAGCTCAGCCTCATCAGACGATTCGCTGCCGAGCGTCCACACGCGGAATTCGTTACCGGTACGCAACGCAACCGATATCGCCACAATACGCTGCAGATGCAGCGGCATGAAGTCGCTGCCCGTCTTTTGTTGGCGCTTGAATGCCATCGCCTTATAGACATCTTCATCAGAGAGCCCATCCAGACCGTAAAGCAGACGGCCGGAGTCCGTGTCCGGGATGGTCTCAATATCGAAGGTCATGCAGTGCATCGCGCAGCTTCCAATCCAGTCTGTAACCGCTCTATTGTACCGACTTATGCGAACAACATTAGCGCCGGACCATGATTGCCATCGCAACCACGAGCCCGGCCTCGTCCGTCAGACTGACATGCGCTTCGCCGATACCGCGTGTTTCACATACTCGCTGACCGCGTGCTGAAAAAATGACAAGCGGCTTGCCGAGCGGATCACTCACAACACCCACATCACGTAACCACATGCCGTTCGCAAAACCAGTACCCATCGCTTTGACGAGCGCCTCTTTGGCGGCAAATCGCATGGCTAGAAAACGCACCTTGTGCTTATATCGCTCAAACGCCAGCAATTCGTCCGGGAGCAGGATGCGTCGCGGCAAATGATCACCAAACCGCTCGTAGGAGGCTGCAATGCGACTGATCTCGACCACGTCAGTGCCGACGCCATAGATCACGTGCGCGCCTCGCGCATGAGGCGTTTCATCCGCTGCACCGCTGCAGGCAAACTGACAAACACACTATCGGCGACCAGCGAGTGACCAATATTCAGCTCGACAATTGGCCGAATAGCCGCAATTGGTGTCACATTGTGCACCGTCAACCCATGGCCTGCGTGCACGCGCAAACCGGATTGGTGTGCGCGCCCCGCGGCGCTGACGACCCGCTGTAACTCCGATTGCTGTTCAGAACCTCGAGCCAGCGCGTAGCTGCCGGTATGCAACTCGATCACCGGGGCACCTGCATCAACCGACGCCTGAATCTGCGCCTCGTCCGGGTCAATGAACAGCGATACCCGAATGCCGGCACCAGCCAGTCTTGCGACGGCATCGGCAATACGGCCAGACTGTCCGGCGACATCGAGTCCGCCCTCAGTGGTCAACTCTTGCCGACTCTCGGGTACCAGGCACACGTCGGCTGGGCCTACCTCGATCGCAAAGTCGATCATGGCATCAGTAACGGCCATCTCCAGATTCACGCGCGTCTGCGTGCTCGCTTGCAGACGCACCACATCATGGTCCTGAATGTGCCGTCGATCCTCGCGCAAATGTACGGTGATGGAGTCCGCCCCATGTTGCTCGACCAACAAAGCCGCGGCGACCGGATCCGGATAGCGCTCTCCGCGTGCCTGACGCAACGTGGCAACGTGGTCGACGTTAACACCCAGATCAATGGTAGCCATCGGCTTGTCTCCTATCCTATTTGCCATGATGGCGTCGCATTTCGTGCAATACGCGCCTGCTTTGCAAGGGCTTACCCTCGAGCTGCAAATCAATGGCGCGAGAGAATATTCGACGCGCGGCTGCTGATATCTCAGCCGAAGACCAGTCGCCTGCGACAATCCGTAGCAATACCTCGCCACTGAACGCGTCATCGCTCTCTTGACCATCGACACAGCGCACGGGGCCCTGGTCCACGATGACATTGTAATACGCCGACGGCTCAAGCGACGCCCCTGTCGTCACGTCCTGGGTAAGATTCAGACCGAAACCGAGCTCGGCAAGCAAAGACCATTCAAACTGGCGCAGCGTCGCGGCCAGCGGCGCGCCTGATGCGATATCCGTCAAAGTGCTGGTGTATAACTGATAGAGCACCGGCTGTGGATCGAACCGATGGGTGAGTTTGAGCACCAGCTCGTTCAGGTAAAAGCCGGACAGCAAGCGATCGTCGGTCAGTAGCAGCGGCGCGCCGTCGCCCTGCTCGACATCCGTCATCGTTGCCAGCTCTCGGCCTGCTACCCACGACAGCCGTAACGGCGAAAATGGCTGCAATAGACCGCGATGTTTGCTGCGTGGGCGCTTGACACCGCGAGCCACCATCGACAGGCGCCCATATTCCAACGTGAACACCTCGATAATCTGACTGGAGTCTCGGAAGTCGCGCCGATGCAGAACCCAACCGTCCTGTAACTTGATGCGTTCACTCGGATTCATGCAGGTAACCGCAGTACGCTGACATTAGTTGTCGAGCTCGAAACCCAGGCGCTGCAAGTCCTGCTCGTTGTCGGCCCAATTTTCCTTGACCTTGACCCATAGTTCCAGATGAACAGATCGTCCCGTCAATCGATTCAAGTCACGGCGGGCCGCACTACCAACCGCTTTGAGTGCCGACCCACCCTTGCCGACGACGATGCCCTTTTGCGACGCACGCTCAACAAAAATCACCGCATGCACGATCAGCCGCCCGTCTTCCTCAGCAATGCGCTCGGTCTGCACTGTCAGACCATAGGGCAGTTCTTGTCGCAATCGCAATGTCAGCTTTTCGCGAATGATCTCCGCGAATGCAAAAGCCTGCCCGCGATCCGTTTGCATTTCGCTGGGATACATCGCCGGGGACTCCGGCATCAGTGCGACCAGCTGCTCGTGCAGTGCATCCGTCTGATCCCCCTTTAACGCAGAAATCGGCACAATCGAATGCAATGCTCTTGCGCGGCTCACGGTCTCAATAAAGGGCAGCAACTGCTGCTTGTCAGCCAGCAGATCCACTTTGTTGATCACACCAATAACTGGCTGTTCGACATTCTGTAACCTGCTCACGACATTCTCATCCAGGCTTGTCCATTGACCTGCCTCGACCAGCCAGAGAATCACATCCGCATCGGCAAGTGCGCTGACCGCCGTTCGGTTCATGACACGGTTAATCGCCTTCTTCTGGCCTACATGGATGCCAGGCGTATCGATGAAAATGATCTGCGCTGATGCGCCAGTTTGCACGCCAAGGATACGATGGCGTGTGGTCTGGGGCCGCGGTGTCACAATACTGACCTTGCGACCCACAAAGTGATTAATCAGCGTCGACTTACCCACATTTGGCCGACCGACAACAGCGACAAAGCCACACCGATAACCATCCGCGTCCAAAAAAGTCTGGGTCATTCGGCCGTCTCTCCGGTGAGCTGCTCAAGCATTGCCGCAGCTGCACGTTGCTCTGCCATACGGCGACTACTGCCTTCGCCGCGCGTCGCCTGCTGCTCGTCAACCTCGCAACCGACATAAAAGGTCTGCTTGTGGGGCTCACCGCGCGTGTCCAGCAAGCGGTAGGCAGGTAACGCGCTGCCATGCGATTGCAGCCACTCTTGAAGCCGTGTTTTAGCGTCCTTGCGTGCCGCATCAAGTCTGAGCTCGGCCAGACGCGATTCAAACACATGCAGTATGACAGCTTCCGCCGCCACGTAGTGTCCGTCCAGGAACACCGCGCCAAACAGCGCCTCGAGTGCATCTGCCAGGATCGAGTTACGCCGTGAGCCGCCCGACTTGAGCTCGCCCGAGCCCAAGCGAATCAACTCGCCAATGCAAAGATCAGATGCCAGAGCGCCTAGCGACTTGTCACGGACAAGGCTCGCCCGCAAGCGGCTAAGCACGCCTTCGTCGGCATCGGGAAACTTAGCAATCAGCTGGGCTGATACGACGGTGTCCAGTACGGCATCGCCCAAGAACTCCAGACGTTCATTACTTCGGCCTGCGGCGCTGCGGTGGTTTAACGCGCGCTCAATCAGCGAATGGTCACGGAACACATAACCCAGCGCCTGCTCGAGACGCCGCAGCGCGCTATCGCGTCGCTCGCTCACGCCAAGTTGCGACTAGCGGACAATATCCACCGAATGATTGAAGTCGACTGCGAACGAGACATTCGCCAAGAACGGAATCTTGTTCTCATAGGTAGCCGAAACGGTATAGCCTGTGCCCGTTTTCTGGACTTTAACATCGCGATGGGTAATGACATTTACCATATCGACGTCAAAGCGCTTCTCAATCGATACCTGAATGTCACGTCGCGTTGCATTTTGTCCGGCGAACTCAGACTGTACCTTATCGAGCGTGCCCGAGATCTTCATGTCCTCAAGATACGCCGGCGCAAGACGGATACCCGCATACACAAACAGGCCCACAAACACCACCAGGATCATCAAACCCAATGTGGTCATGCCTTGCTGACGGCTGTATTGCCCTTTTTGTGTCAAGTTTTTCGCTACGTGCCGCATGCTCATTCCTCTAATGCAACATAATAACGCGCTATTGTATCTTATCGCCGATGCGGCTCCAGCGAGGCATGTCCCATAATTGCCAACTCAGCCAAATTCTCGTTGCCCGGCCGACAAGATTCTCACTGGGGATACAGCCAATGTCCTCGAAACGGCTGTCATGACTGCGATCGCGATTATCGCCCATCATGAAATAGCAATCGTCCCCGACCGTGACATCAAATTCGCCGCCAAAGCGGCTCTGCACCAGGATCTGGTGCGCATCATCGTCAAGGCTCTCAGCAAGTACCAGCCCGTCATTGCGCGCGTTGCGAAAAAGGCCGACTTCTTCCAATGACACTGGCTCACCATTGACGGTCAATCGATGCCCTTGATAGACGATACGGTCGCCCGGCAAACCGACGACACGCTTGATGAAATTGGTGTTCGGCTCACCAGGCTTACGAAACACGGCGACGTCTCCACGTTGCGGTGCACCTGAATCCCAAATCAGTGTATTCGATACGGGCAACCGCAACCCGTAAGAGTACTTCGATACCACGACAAAATCGCCGATCAGCAAGGTCGGCAGCATCGACTCGGACGGTATGCGATAAGGCTCGAATACGAATGACCGCAACACGAGTATGAATAGAAATAGCGGAAAGAAAGAGCGCGAAAACTCAACCGCCATTGGCAGATTCTGATCGTCTCCCGGCACCTCAGCGCGACGTGAACGCAAATAGAAGCGATCGACAGCGACGATTGCGCCGGTGATCGCTGTGACGAGAACAAAAACCAGGGGTAAATTCACCCAATCGGGAAACATACGTGCCGCTACCTTACTTCAGCTACCAGAAAATCAGTTATCAACCTTGAGTACGGCGAGGAACGCCTCCTGAGGTATCTCTACTGAACCTACCTGTTTCATGCGTCGCTTACCGGCCTTCTGTTTCTCCAACAGCTTGCGCTTGCGACTTACGTCACCACCGTAACATTTCGCAGTCACATTCTTGCGCAGCGCCTTCACAGTACTGCGAGAAATAATTTGTGTGCCAATCGCCGCCTGAATCGCAACATCAAACATCTGCCGTGGGATCAGCTCTCGCATTTTCTCGACCAACTCTCTACCACGCGACTGGGCGCGGTCGCGATGCACAATAATCGACAATGCATCGACCTTCTCCCGATTGATCAGCACGTCGAGCCGAACGAGGTTAGCAGCTTGATAACGGGAGAACTGATAGTCAAACGAGGCGAACCCACGACTGACGGACTTTAGCCTGTCAAAGAAATCGAGCACGACTTCCGCCATCGGCATGTCGTAGTCGATCGACACTTGTCCACCGAGGTACTGCATTCGGGTCTGAACACCGCGCTTCTCAATACATAGCTTGATGACAGCGCCAACATGCGCCTCAGGCACCAGTATTGAGGCATTGATGATTGGCTCGCGCAACTCACCGATCTTGCCAAGCTCCGGCAGATTGGCAGGATTGTCGACATACACGAGATCGCCATTACTCAGCTCGACTTCATAAACGACGGTCGGCGCCGTCGTAATGAGTTCGAGTTCGTACTCACGCTCCAGGCGTTCCTGAACGATTTCCATGTGCAGCATGCCAAGGAAGCCGCAGCGAAATCCAAAGCCCAGCGCCGCAGATGATTCCGGCTCAAAATGCAGCGCCGCATCATTTAAGCGGAGTTTCTGCAGTGCCTCTCGAAACGCCTCGTAGTCATCGGAACTGATTGGGAACATGCCGGCAAATACTTTCGGCTGCATCATCTTGAAGCCGGCCAATGCCTCTTCCGCCGGCGCCTGCTCCAGCGTCAATGTGTCTCCGACCGGCGCGCCTTCAATTTCCTTGATGCCAGTGATGACGAAACCCACTTCGCCAGTTCTCAGCACCGTATCGTCTTCCATCTTTGGCGTGAACCTGCCGAGCCGATCAACACCATGCGCATTGCGCGTAGACATGACGCGCACCTTATCGCCCTTGCGAAGCACGCCATTAACAATACGCACCAATGATACGACGCCCACATAGTTGTCGAACCAACTATCGATAATCAACGCCTGCAGCTTGCCCTCGGGCTCGCCGGCAGGCGGCGGTACGTCGCGAATGATGCGTTCGAGCAGGTCCTTGATACCAACGCCGGTTTTTGCGCTAACGCGTATCGCGTCGGTGGCATCAATGCCGATGATCTCTTCGATTTCCTGGCAGACTCGGTCCGGCTCCGCGGCAGGCAAGTCGATCTTGTTGAGAACAGGCAGCACTTCCAGACCCTGCTCGATCGCGGTATAGCAGTTCGCGACACTTTGGGCCTCAACACCCTGCGCCGCGTCGACGACCAACAAGGCACCTTCACACGCGGCAAGTGAACGAGATACCTCGTAAGAGAAATCCACGTGACCGGGCGTATCAATGAAATTGAGTTGGTAGCGCTCGCCATCATCAGCGTCGTAATACAACGTCACGCTTTGCGCCTTGATCGTGATGCCTCGTTCGCGCTCAATATCCATGGAATCGAGCACCTGAGCCTCCATCTCACGATTGGCCAGCCCACCACACAACTGGATAAAGCGATCTGCCAGCGTGGACTTGCCGTGATCGATATGAGCGATAATTGAAAAGTTGCGAGTGCGGTGCATGAGGTTCACAGGCGACAGGCCGAGGCGCGATTATAGCGGTTTCGGCGTACGCACGAGGCTTATTGTTGCGTGTCAGGTAAACAGTTTCTCGACGGCGGCTGGATCAATGAAGGCCTCACAGACGAGCGTATCCCCCTGGCACAGCACGGGAACGCGGACATCATAGACCGCCTTTAGCGCAGGATCGGTATCAATATCGACAACTGTCACTGTCGCTCTATCGCGCACCATGGGCAACAATGCTTCAATTAGTTGCTCGCACAAGTGACAACCCGGGCGGGAATAGACGGTGAGTGCGATCATTAACTGACTAATATGAAGACTCGACGCGATGCGCGTCGCACCGACATCCAATGCGCCAGCGAGACACCTGAAGCCAGCCCGATGAGGCCCGCAATGGCGGAGTAACCTTCACCAAGGACCGATGCCGCCAGGCTAGCACCCAATAGCAGCCCTGCCAGCGGCAGGCCGTAGCCAACCAGCGCCCCGCGCAATACCGCTGATCGAGCGCAAGCCAGGCGAACCTGATCGCCGGCACGAACCGATTGATCATCACGATGCACGGTAATGTTTCGCGGACCATCGCGCCCAATGGCCAGCAGCCCGGCACCGCAACCGCGCCCATCAAGACAAGCTCGACACATACGCTGGCGCTCAACACGCAGCGTCACCTGATCGCCGTCGACGCGAGTCACAATGGCAGGCCGCTCGTTCAGCGTGTGTTTTCCGAATCAACCGGTTTGCCGAGCATCTGACGCTCGGCCTGTTCGGCCAACATCTGCAACGTTTCGACCGGCACTTCACCGACGAGCGTCACTGTCTTATTGCCGACCTGCCGCTGATAACTGTGCGCCGCACCCATCCTCGCAGTCTGCGATGTGCGGCGCTCAGATTGGGCGTTGTCGCCCGAAGGCCTCGAGCCAATAAACACAGATACTGTTGCCAAGCCATCCGAAAACACCATGCGCTGGGTGACCTGCCCATTGATCGTCACGACGGACGTCTGCTTGGCACGCAACCGAAAGCCAGGACTCGCCTCTGCGGGCCACTCGCCACCCGACATCTCCGTGGCTGACGCGGGTGCGGCGGTCAACGTTTCGGTGCTGGTAGGCCGCATCGTGTTCGGCATAGTACCCGCGCGAATCACGCGAAACTCACTGCTATCGATCTCACTGACGAATGCCTGTTCGGGAATCTCGATACCAATTTCAATGTCCGAGAATCGAATCTCCTCAATCACGCGCGAGCGGCTGAGTAGCTGCATCTTAAGCGGCAGCATCGTTTTCTCATCGACCCAAAGCTGGTGTCCATAGCGATAAGCATCGCGGGGGCGTACGAGATACTTCAGCGCACGGCGGTTCGCTATCCGGTCGCGACCGCGTGCTTCGATTTGGTAGAAGCGATTGAGGTCGCTCAACACGGCTGGCAGCCGCACGAACGCATTGGACGGTGTCGCATTGGTCTCAATCAGTTTGACGCGCCGGTTCGGATACAGGCAAATCAGCTCATCACCGACTCGAATGATTTCGCGACCTTCCCCATCCATAGCCACCAAGCGCTCGCGCACCAGACCATCATCATTGCTATGGATCACCAACATGCTATTGATACGCCCATCCACAGAGCGGATGAGTGTGCCGCGGTAATTCATGCTATTGACCGCATCGCTGATTCGCTGCAGCAATGCGTCGGCTGACTGCCGTGGCGCATCCTCATCCGCTATGGCGGTCAGGCATGAAAGCGCCATGCCAAACCAGATAACCCAACCTGCCGGCCCGGCCCACTGGCAAGACGAAGACTTCATTGCGCAGTGTCCTCCGAGGCGGCATCGTCTTCACCGTCCGGCGGCGTTGCCGAAAGCATGCGCGCGCGGCCGGCGCCAGGTGCCAGTGACGGCCCACTCACACTGTGACTCAAAAAATAGGCCGCTAATTCAGGATCTGCGCTGACCAGACCAGAGTCCTGCAGCGTCGCGGGTACAACATATTCGTAAGGCAGCTCTTCGTTTTGCGGTGTTGCATCTGCTGCGACAGGTAAGGCGGCATCCGGTGCAGTGAGCTGATCACCACCCGGCAACGCGGTGATTGCGAGCACTGCAACTGCGGTAACGATACCGCCACCGGCAACCATGCGGCCCCAGCCAAATCGCGAATCGTTGTCTATTGCGGGCTGTGCTTGTGCTTGCGGCAGCTCAGGTTCATCGTGGATCGCCGCGAAAATGCGCGCTGCAAAACCCGCATCGGCAAGACTGCGCTCTCCGCGAACGGATTGGCTCAATTGCAGCATACGACCTGCCTCACTGCGCAGCGCCGGGTCTGCACCTAGCCTTCGTATCAGCAACTCCGCCTCTGCCTCGCTCAGCTCGTCATCAACAAATGCCGATAACTGTTCTCTAATCTCTTGTGTCATACGCCGTTAATCCGTGTTATCCCACTGATCACTGTTTCTGCTAATTACTACTGTTCACCCAGAGCCTCAATGCCCTTGGTGATCGCCTCGCGCGCGCGAAAGATCCGCGAGCGCACTGTACCGACTGGGCAGTCCATGGCTTGAGCAATTTCCTCATAGGTCATGCCGTCGATTTCGCGCAAGATAATTGCCGTCCGAAGGTCGACTGGCAGCTCATTGATCGACGCGTTGATCTGCGCCTGCATCTCATCCTTAAGTGCCACAGCCTCCGGCGTGTCCGTCGTCTTCAAACGCGCATGCATTTCGTACTGATCAGGATCCTGCAGATCGAGATCGTAATCCATCGGCCTGCGCTTGGCCGCCACCAGATAATTCTTCGCAGTATTCACGGCAATTCGATACAGCCAGGTATAAAACGCGCTATCGCCCCGAAACCGGGGCAGAGCGCGATACGCCTTGATAAATGCCTCCTGGGCAACATCCAGCGCTTCATCCTTGTCGCGCACATAGCGGGACACGAGATTGACGATCTTATGCTGGTATTTGAGCACCAACAGGTCGAACGCACCCTTGTCACCCTTCTGTACGCGCTTCACAAGCAACGCGTCGTTTGTCGTCGAGCCCATACGGGCGTGCCCCTTTATTGTGAACGGCGCGTCCGCGGTCATCGAAATAGACCCGCGGCTAAGCGGAAAGTTCTGGCCGATTAAGAAATAAACCGCCGCAATGCCGACAACGTGACCTGGCGCTCAGTTTCTCCCTGCCCGCAGTCTACACCAAAGCCCGGCAGTGCCTCACTAGTTGGCTTGCGTGCGACCTGACCAGCGCCAGATTATGCGAAAATGCCGCCATGCCGAAGGCTGTCTGGCGGCCAACACGATGGCCGTATGCCGACACCCGTGCCAACGCAGATGCATGATTGCCATGCGGCTGAACTGAACGGAGGCGGCCGTATACGATGCCGGCTGCCAACGGCTCGCGGCATGCACCTCGACGCTACCACCGGCGAACAGCCGAATTCGTTCTGGCGCGAGCGCCTGTCGGGCAATCTGCCATAGACTGACGGCCGCGCTCGACAATGACACCGCCAGCACGGCGCTGCGCAATCGGTCATCGCCAATCATGAGTAACAATGGCCACGTGGCGAACGCAATCACCAGCAGCACAGCACGCTGAATCTCAGCGCCGGACGTCTCCGGTATCAGTGTCACGAAGGATAAGTTGGACAATATCGGCAATCTCTTCGTCCGCGGGCGTCTCACCGCGAACCAAAAACCCGAAGATATCCGGATCCTGAAAATCGAGCAGGCGTACAAATGATGCCTGGCGACCAGAATCGAGTGCGGCATAGCGCTGGTGCAGAAAGCCCGCCAGCAATTGATCGAGCTCACGCATGCCGCGCCGGCAGCGCCATGCCAGCGCTTTCATCGGTGGCAATGATGCACTCAAGACAATCAGTGGCGCCGCTGCGCCATCATCTTCTTGGTTTCGGCGATCGCTTTGGCCGGGTTCAGACCCTTGGGACAGGCTTGCGTGCAGTTCATGATCGTATGACACCGATACAGCCGGAAAGGATCTTCAAGATCGTCCAGTCGCTCACCCGTCGCATCATCGCGACTGTCTACAAGCCAGCGATAAGACGCCAGTAACGCCGCAGGACCCAGGTAGCGGTCACTGTTCCACCAATAGCTCGGGCAACTGGTCGAGCAGCAGGCGCACAAGATACAAGCTGATGGCTCGTTGATGAGCTCCTGATCTTCCTTGGTTTGCAGGCGCTCGTGATCAGGCGGTGGCGGCGTCTTGGCTTGCAGCCACGGCTTGATCGATGCGTACTGCGCATAGAAATTGGTCAGGTCCGGAACGAGGTCCTTAATGACCGGCATGTGCGGCAGTGGATAGATCTTGACCTCATCGCCAATGTCCTGACTCGACTGGATGCAGGCTAACGTGTTGCCACCGTCGATGTTCATGGCACACGAGCCACAAATGCCTTCGCGGCACGAGCGACGGAACGTCAACGTCGGGTCGATTTCATTCTTGATCTTGATGAGCGCATCGAGAACCATCGGACCGCAGGTGTCCGTGTCGACATCATAGGTATCCATGCGCGGTGCCGTGTCGTTATCCGGGTCATAGCGATAGATCACATAGCGGCGCGTGTTGGTCGCACCTTCCGGCGCCGGGTAGTGCTTGCCGGCAGTAGGTCTGGAATTTTTTGGTAGCCTGAACTCAGCCACAACGCTCTCCTTTCGTCCGGGATGCCAAACAGCTCGCCGATGTGACTCGGCCCGTGTCGACACGCATCTAGTAGGTTCTCGCTTTCGGGGGAATCGCTTCGACTTCGTCGGTCAGCGTCTCTGCGTGCACGGGTCGATAGTCAATCCGGGTGCCATCCTGATCTTCGACCCAGATGAGTGTGTGCTTCATCCAGTTATCGTCATCGCGGTCCGGGAAATCCTCGCGTGCCTGGGCGCCACGACTCTCGTGGCGATTCTCGGCCGATACAATGGTTGCCATCGCGTTCGCCATCAGATTCTCCAGCTCCATCGCCTCGACCAGATCCGTGTTCCAGATCAACGAGCGATCGGCAAGTCGAATATCGTGCATGCTCGCCGCCGTCTTCTTGAGCTTGTCGATACCTTCTTGCAGCAGCGACTCCGTGCGGAAAACGGCCGCATGCTGTTGCATTGTCTTTTGCATTTCAAGACGAATCTCGGCCGTGTTGCGCGAGCCATCCGCATTACGCAATCGATCCAGGCGATCGATACTGTTTTGCCCGGCAGCGTCTTGCAGCTCGGGCTGCGCTACGCCAGGTTTCATGGTCTCGGCACAGAACTGCGCCGCACCGCGACCGAAAACGACCAGGTCAAGCAGCGAATTGGAGCCGAGCCGGTTTGCGCCGTGAACGGACACGCAGCCCGCCTCACCAATGGCCATCAGTCCCGGTACGACGCTATCCGGATCGCCATCTTTCAACGTAACAACCTGGCCGCGGTAATCGGTCGGAATGCCGCCCATGTTGTAGTGCACCGTCGGCAGTACCGGGATCGGCGCCTCGTTGACGTCAACATTAGCGAAGATCCGCGCTGTCTCGGCAATTCCTGGAAGCCGCTCCTCGATCACCTCTGGACCAAGGTGCTCCAGATGCAGGAAGATATGGTCAGACTCCGGCCCGACACCCCGACCTTCCTGAATCTCGATCGTCATGGATCGACTCACGACGTCGCGCGACGCCAGATCCTTCGCATTTGGCGCATAACGCTCCATGAAGCGCTCGCCGTCTGAATTGGTCAGATAACCACCCTCGCCGCGCGAGCCCTCAGTGATCAGGCAACCGGCACCGTAGATACCCGTCGGGTGAAACTGCACAAACTCCATATCCTGCAGCGGTAAGCCAGCGCGTGCCACCATGCCACCGCCATCCCCTGTGCAGGTGTGCGCTGACGTACAGGAGAAATAGGCGCGCCCGTAGCCACCCGTCGCCAGAATGACTTTCGCGGCTCGGAAACGGTGTAACGTGCCGTCAGCAAGGTTCAGCGCAACGATACCGCGACACTCACCGTCAACCATGATCAGGTCGATCGCG
>JBCCCC010000069.1:0-16605 GCA_039033695.1 Pseudomonadota bacterium
AGCGCTGTCGCTTGCTGGCTCAATGCCGAGATTGCCTCGGCATAGTCCAGGTCCTCGATATCCGCCAGCGACTCTCGCAAAACCAGCTCGACGCCGCTGTTGGTGTCTACCTGTGCCTCAGCGACATTCAGCCTCGCACCGACATTCGTGCGCGCCTTCAGCACCTGGGTCAATGCCTGGTCGATACCACTAATTCCGCGATTGAGTGCATTGCTGACCTGCGCAACACCCGTCGCGCTGCCGTTGTCGCCTTCTAGCGCATCGGCTATGCGCGACATGATCGTAAACACGTCGGTATTGGCGCTCGGCTCAACACTAAAGGAATCACCGGGCTCCGGTGCACCATCGATGGTGAAGCTCAGGTCGTTGAACGCAATACTGTTGCCGCTTTCATAGGCCCCACTGGTCACCAGCGCGCCAAGCGAGTCACGCACCTCATAGGCATCCGCGGCCGTAAACGAGATGCTGTAGCGTTCATAGTTGTAGCCTGGCACTGCCGCAGCAGAGTCCGAGAATATGACGCCAGTGCCGCCATTAACGCCGCCCGGAATGGCAATGAACTGACCATTGCCCTCGCGAATCCGGCCAAATATCTTGTCGCCGGGATCCGAGTCGGCAATCTGTCGGGAACGAGAGACCTGGATCAAACGCTGCCCCTGATCACCATTGTAGTTAAACCCTGCGGCATCCCGGGTAAAGGGCTGCGTGCCCGTCTGGTAACCGCCAAACAAGTAGTTATCGCTGGCATCACGGGTGTTCGCGAACGCCAACGCCGCGTCGATGTTCTGGCGGATCTCCGCCGCGATAAAACTGCGCGTCTCCGGGGTCTGAGTCGCGTTGCTGGCTTGCAGCGCAAGCTCTCGCGTGCGCTGAAGCAGGTTCGTGAACTCACCCAGCGTTTGCTCCTCGAGCTGCAAACGTGTCTGCACCAGGCCCGTGTTGCGCTGGTATTGGGTTAACGTGTCAATCGACTGCTGCAGGTCCAGTGAGCGCGCCGCGCCAACCGGGTCATCGGACGGGCGCTGGATGCGGCGCCCGGTCGCGATCTGCTCCTGCAACCCATTCAGATCACTTTGCAGACGCTGTAGCGTCGCGATGCTGTTTTGAAAGAACGACTGGGTAGAAACTCTCATTGTCGCTTGCTCCGAACACTGCCTGCGAGCTGAGCGTGGCTACAATGCATCGGCAGAAGATTAAAAACGCAGCGCATCAGCTTATCGCCTCGTCGCGTTGATCAGCGTGTCGAACAACGTACTTGCGACAGAGATAACCTGCGCCGCCGCTTGGTAGGATTGCTGAAAACGCACAAGCTCCGCGGCTTCCTGATCCAGGTCCACGCCTGACGCCGCCAGACGCCGGTTTTCGGCACCCTGCAGCACGACCGACTGCGCATCTGCACTGGCGTTCGCCTGACGGGTCATACTGCCGACAGATGCGACCAACTGGCTATAGGACTGCCCGACGCTGAGCGAGCCACCGCCCAGGACACCTTCGCTTTGCGTCGCAGCCAGCGCTAGCGCATTGCGGTTATCACCACTGGCACCGGTGTTCCGTTCAATCGTAAACTCATCACCTGCAGTCGGCTGACCGGCGATCTGAAACTCAGCGCCATTAATTGAAATCGGCGAGCCTTGAGTAAATGAGAAACTGCCAACACCATTAACCGAGTATGTCGTAGGCGTCGTAAAGCTGATCACCGAGGTACTGAGTAGCGCCGGGTTATCTACATCAACCACAGTGCCATTGTCGATGGTGGCATCGCTGAGATTCGCAACACTGGCCGTCGCACGCACGGGCGCCGCTGCTGCGAATGCGCGGTTGTCGGCCGCGACCCTTGCAAGGCCCGCCACAGCGCCTAGTGTTGGTTCGATTTCAAACCGGTCACCGACGTTCATCGTGCCACTGACGACAAGCGCCATGCCTGCGCCACGCAGTGGATCGGCACTGGTGCCAGCGCCGGTCAGAGACACTTCCTGATCATTATCAGTGCGGAACAATCGCATTGTGCCGCCGTCATTGAGTAGCCGGTAGCCGGTGTTGTCCACAGCACCGATATCTTCAATGCTCACTGCGATGTCGGCGTTACCACTGTTCAGCGATGAGGCACTGGCAAACGCTGGTCCCACCGAAAAAATATCACCGCCGAACTGGCCATCAGCATCAAAGCCATTGCCATTCTGCGTATTTACGGCCTGCGTCAGCGCGACCGCCGCAGCGCCAAGCGCGCGGCGTGTGGAATCGAGGGTGCCCGATTGAAACTCGAGCAGCGCGCCCAGCGTCCCGCCGGTCAGTACGTTCTCGATGGGGGTATCGCCGGTAAGCCCTCGGTAGACAACACCACTGCGTGTCGGATCAAATTCGGACGGTTGCACGCCGAGTGCAAACGTCTCGTTGCCGATCACCAGTGTTTGACCGTTGCCGATAAACAGGCTGATGCTGCCGCTATCCTCAGGCACGACGGTCACGTCAACGCGCTCTGCCAGCTCACGAATGAGCGTATCACGCTGATCCAGAAGATCATTGGGCGGCGCATCACGACCAGCGGCAACAATGCGGCTGTTCAGATCTGCAATCGATTCAGCTAAACCATTGATCTCAGTGACGGTCTGTGCGACCGCAGCGCTCGCCTCAGCACCCACATCCGCCAGTCGCGCATCCAGCGACTGGAAGCGATCCACTAGACTCGCCGACTCGGCAAACAGGGCCTCGCGCGATGAATTCGATGCCGGATCAGCGGAAAAATCCTGAACCGCATCGTAAAATGCCGATAGTGCGGGAGTCAGACCACCAGAGGGATCTGCCAGCAAATTGTCGATGCGACCACCGAAGCTAGCCAGCGTCGAAAAACGCGCCGACGCGGAGCCGGCAGTGCGGACCTGATCATCGAGAAACTGGTTATAGAATCGCTCAATGCTGGAAATCTGGACGCCGTTACCAATAAAGCCTGCGCCGGTGAATTGCGGGTCACGACTGGACAGCACCACGCGTTGGCGATTGTAGCCCTCGGTGTTCACATTACTAATGTTCTGGCCGATCGTATCCAGCGAGCGCCTGAAGGCACTGAGCGCTGAAGTACCAATGCCCAATAATGAACTCATAACCGTCTTTCCATGCAGGTCGTAGCCCGGTTGATTGGACTATCGAACATTGAGTGATAGCGACAGCAAGTCGCTTTCCTTGAGCGCACCGAGGACACGGCGCATCTGATCACCGCCTGCCACACTGCGAATTTTTTCGGCGTAGTTGGGGTCTGTCGCATAACCAGCGCCCTGCAATGCCTCGGCGAAGCCGCTGATATCGCTCTGTTTGCCAGTGACATCCGAGTATCGCGGTGTGTCGCCGAGCAGGCGGGCATAGTCATCGAATGATTGCTTCAGCGTGTGGTAGACGCGGAACGGCTCTTTGCGCTGTTCCGCGATGCCCGATTCGTATTCCAGCGTCGACTTGACGGTACGCTCACCCGACCATGTCGAACCGGCCTTGATGCCGAATAGGTTCAAGCTGTTCTGGCCGTTACCATCCTGCATAACGTGTCGGCCCCAGCCCGTCTCCAATGCAGCCTGAGACAGAACGGCCAACGGCGTAACGCCCAGCTTTTCAGCCGTGGCGCGCGCGAACGGTAGAATGTCAGCCACGAACTGCTTCGCATCCTCCCAGACAGGTGGCTTCTCTTTGACCCGATGGACAGGTGCTGGCGCTTGAATCGACGCGGCTTCTGTCGCCGCAGCGTCGCCTCCCATCTGCCTTACCAGCAAATCGGCCAAGCCAATACCTCTCCCGCCGGCAATATCGGTTGCGATTTGCTGATCAAACATGTCTCGAAACAGTTCGCTGCCGCCTTCATCGCCGAATATTGGATCCCCGAAGCTGGCATCACGCATGCTCTTGAGCATGTTCTGTACGAACAACGCCTCAAACTGCTCAGCGACCTCACGCAGCGTGCCAGCCTCATCTTGTTTGGCGGCAGCGCGCAATGACGTGAACTGGCCAAAGTCGGTGACGGCAGTCATGACTTACCTCAGATCACCAACAGCTCAGCGCGCAATGCGCCTGCCTGCTTGAGCGCTTCTAAGATCGCCACCAGATCGCCCGGTGCCGCACCAACCCGGTTCACAGCCTGAACGATGTCATTGAGACTGGTGCCCGGTGCAAACAGAAACATGCGCGAATCATCCTGTGTGATTTCAACACTGGAGTTGCTCGCCACAACGGTCTCACCATCGGAGAATGGTGCGGGCTGACTAATGACAGGTTGCTCGCTGATGGTCACGACTAGCGAGCCATGGGCAACAGCCGCCGGCGTCACCGTGACGTTGGCACCAATGACAACAGTGCCTGTACGCGAATTGATGATAACCCGCGCGGCCGCGGGCGCCGGTTCAACCTGGACGTTCTCGAGTATGCTCAGGAATGACGTACGTGCACCAGGCGATGTCGGCGCCTGCACGCGGACACTCACTGCATCCATCGCTTCGGCAACGCCATCGCCGAGCATGCCGTTAATGGCGACAGACAGGCGATTGGCGGTCGTAAAGTCCGGTGTATTGAGATTGAGCACGACAAACTCAGAACTGTTGAAGTCACCGTCTACTGCCCGCTCAACCATCGCGCCGTTCGGGATGCGCCCGGCGCTCGGGATATTGACGGTGATACGTGAACCATCCAGGCCCTCACCACCAAAACCACCAACGACCAGGTTGCCCTGGGCAACCGCATAGACGCTGCCATCGATACCCCGCAGCGGGGTCATGAGTAAACTGCCGCCACGCAGGCTTTCGGCATTGCCGATCGAAGACACGGTCACGTCAATGGACTGGCCGGGCTTGCTGAACGCGGGTAGCTCAGCGTGCACGGATACCGCGGCAACGTTGCGCAGCTGTGGTGTGACCCCTTCTGGAATCGTAATGCCGAATTGCGCGAGCATGTTCTCAAGGCTCTGCAACGTGAACGGTGTCTGGCTGGTTTGATCGCCCGTGCCATCCAGCCCGACCACAAGGCCATAGCCAACCAGCTGGTTGCTGCGCACACCAGCCACGGAGGCCAGATCCCGCACGCGCTCCGCCTCAGCGATGGGCGCCAGCATCAGGCATGGTAGTAGCAGAAAAACAAACAGGCCGCGAAGCTTGCCGGATCTGGCGGTAGTCATGATCGTCACCGTGCTAGTTGGGGAACCAGACAGACTGCACAAAGCGTTGCAGCAGGCCCATCTTGTTGGCAGCAGCAAGTACGCCCTTGCTGCTGTAGGTAATTCTTGCGTCTGCAACGCGACTGGAGTCCACGCTGTTGTCAGGCTCGATGTCGAACGGCCGGATAATGCCCGACAGACGAATGAACTCATCACCTTGGTTGAGCGTGACCCACTTCTCGCCACGGATCAGCAAATTGCCATTGGCCAGTCGTTTGACGACGGTGACAGTAATGTTGCCGTCCAGGCTATTGCTTTGACTGCTGTTGCCCTCGCCGTTGAACTGCGATGAACCGCTCAACTGACCGGACAGAATCTCAATGCCATCGCGCGTTACGTTCTGGCCAAGTACGCTAGGGCTGGCAAAGTCAGCGCTGCTCGACTTGCCTGCCGTCGTGCTCGATGACTTGTTCGCGGATGTGCTCTCCTGCAGGCGGATCGTCAGAATGTCGCCAACGCGTCGCGCGCGTAGATCCTCAAACAAACGTACATCGAGGTCTGCCTGGTAGATCGCTCCGTCGGTTGGCGCGGCTGTCTCGGGAATCATGGGTTCAGGCGGCGAGTAATCAGGCCCACGGCCGAGATTAACGACGCAGCCGGTGAGCAGCATGGCGGCAACCGGTAGCGCAATGAGTGTCTTTGAGTTACGCATTATTCGGCCTACAGGTTGTTAGTCAGGAATTGCATCATCTGATCGTTTGTCGAGATGGCTTTTGAGTTCATCTCATACGCGCGCTGGGTTTCGATCATATTGACGAGCTCCTCGACCACATTGACGTTGGAGCCCTCCAAGGCGCCCTGTTGTAAGCGGCCAAGGCCATTGAGTCCCGGCGTGCCTGGCTGCGGCGCACCGCTCGACGCGGTTTCCAAGTAAAGGTTCTCGCCGCGCGGCTGCAGTCCAACCGGATTAATGAAATCAACGATCTGCAGGTTGCCGACCTGGGTTGGCGACGACTGCCCGGCGAGCTGCACGGACACGATGCCGTCCGCGCCAATGGTGATTGACTGCGCCGCATCCGGGATCGTTATCGACGGCTGCACCGTGTAACCACTGGCGGTCACCATCTGACCCTGAGCATTACGCTGGAACGATCCATCGCGGGTATATGACAGGCTGCCGTCAGGCAACAAGATCTGGAAGAAGCCACGCCCTTGAATGGCCACGTCCAGCGAGTTCTCTGTTTGTAGCAAACTGCCTTGCGTGTGCAATTGCTCAGTCGCAACGACACGAACACCGGTACCAACGTTCAGCCCGGATGGCAGCACCGTATCCTGGGAGGTCTGGCCGCCGGCCTGACGACGATTCTGGTAGATCAGATCTTCGAAGACCGCGCGACCTCGTTTGAAGCCCGTTGTATTGACGTTGGCAAGGTTATTGGACACCACAGTCATTTTTGTCTGCTGTGCATCCAGTCCAGTCTTGGCAACCCATAGTGCTTGATTCATCGTGCTACTCCGTTAGCGCATACGCAGCAGGTTTGCCGCTACGTCCGCATTCTCTTCTGCTGTCTTGATTGCCTTGACCTGCATCTCGTAATGGCGTGCAAGCCCGATCATTGTTACCAGTGACTGCGCCACGTTGACGTTACTGGTTTCCAGTGAGCCCACGACGAGCGACACACTCGCGTCGGCATCAGCATCTGCCGCATCCTTGCGGCGTAACAGACCATCCTGGCCTTTTTCCAATTCGCCCACCGGCGGATTAACCAGCTTGATACGATCCACCGTCGCAAGTACCTCAGGCCCCTGCCCCAGTGGCCGGACCGAAATCGTGCCATCAGCTGCGATGGTGATACTCTCGCTGGGCGGGATCGCGACGGGCCCGCCATCACCAAGCACGGCGTCACCGGCTGCGGTCATGAGTTGCCCCAGTGTGTTCAGACGCAAATCACCAGCGCGGGTATAGGCTTCCGTGCCATCCCCGGCCAGTACGGCAATGAACCCATCGCCGGCAATGGCAACGTCGAGTTCACGTCCTGTGCTCATCGTTGCGCCTTGCGAAAAATCCGTGGCATAACTTTCGCCAACTGCGTTGACGCGTGTCTGCCACCCTGCCCCTTGAACCTCAACGGAGCGAAACGCATGCAGATCGGCACGAAAGCCTGTTGTCGAGGCGTTCGCAAGGTTGTTCGAGTTGACGGCCTGGGCAATTTCCGTTTGCCGTGCGCCAGTCATTGCGATGTAAGCCAACCTGTCCATGCTAGTACTCCGTTACCTGCTATCGGCGAATGTTAATGACGGTTTGCGTCACGGTATCGGCGGTCGAGATCATCTGCGCGTTCGCCTGGAAGTTACGCTGCGCGGTAATCATGTTGACCAGCTGTGCGGTCAGATCGACATTCGATGCCTCGAGCGCACCTGCCTGAATCAAACCGAACCGCGCCGTTCCCGCATCACCCAGCGCGGCATCACCGGATTCGAATGACTCGGCCCAATTAGTGTCACCGCGCTGCTGCAATCCTTGCGGGTTCACAAATGACGCCAGCGCAAGCTTGCCGAGTTCAGTCGATTGGCCGTTCGTGAACTGCGCGAAGATGACACCGGTCGAGCTCACTTCCAGGCCGGTCAGGCGACCTGTCGTAAAGCCGTCCTGTGTCACAGAGTTGACGCCAAAATTATCGCCGAACTGCGTGGTCTCGACGAATCTCAGGTTGACGTTGAGTATGTCCGCGCCGTTTGCCGGATCGTAGCCGGCCAACGACAGCACACCACCCGCAGGTACCGCAAGGAGCCCATCCGGGCCAAACTGCACCGGCTGTGGTGTACCAACCAGGTTGCCGTCAATTGTCGTTTGCACCGTCCACTCGTTAGGGTTAGCGCCCTTGATAAAATACGACGTGCCGGTATGTGCACCACCGAGTGAGTCGAACAGTGTCACCGCAGTGGTGAAATTAAAGCTCGTCGCATCGGTTGGGTCGAACACCGGGTTAATTGGCTGCGATGCGTTCGCCGGCAAGTTCACACCGAACGAGATGTTCTGCGTTGCGGACGGCGGATTCGATCCTGTGTTTAGCTGCAGGTCGGTCAGGTTACCCGTGTTGAACAGACCGTCGGCACCAACTGGATAGGACTGCACACGCAGGCCGTTGGAGTTCACCACAAAGCCGTCGCGATCAACACTGAAGTTACCAGCGCGGGTATACAGCCGGGTGCCGTTGTCACTGAGGACAAAGAAACCTTCGCCAGAGATCGCCAGATCAAGACTGTTCTCGGTGAAGTCAATGTTGCCCTGTGTGAACTGCTGGGAGATGTCAGACAGTCGAACGCCACTACCAGCAGCGCTGGAGCTGACGCTTTGAGCACCAACAGCAAACACCTCGGCAAACTGTGCGCGTGATTCCTTGAAGCCCGTCGTGTTGACGTTGGCAATGTTGTTAGCGGTGACACCAAGATCGGCGGAAGCCGCATTGAGACCACTAAGCGCGATACGAAAAGGCATAAATATTTACTCCAAAAAACCCGTTGTCTAGAAAATCTGGCGCACCTGAGCCAGCGAAAAGCTGCCCAGCGCACCGCTGTTAATTGTCACGCCCTCGCCGTTGCGTCCCAGCGTTACACTGTCCACGGCCGTCGCGATCATCGTCGGAATACTCTCGACCTGGTCACCACGAGCAACACGCGCATTAAATTGGTAGATTCCGGGCTCAACAGGCTGGCCTTCGGCATCGAGGCCGTCCCAGCGAAATCCTGCGGTGCCCACGGCGCGCACGCCAAGATCAATGCTGCGCACGAGTTGCCCGCTGGCATCGGTAACATCGACGCGAACACTGCCGCTCGCATTCTCCAGTTCAACGGCACCCTCAGTGACGCCGCCGTCAGCGCCTACGCGAACGAGCTCAGAGCTAACCAGAACTTGCCGGCCTACGAGTGATGACGCCTGCAGTGCCTGATCGGAATAGATAGTGCTGGAGAAATCTGCAAATGATGTCTGCAGCTCTTCAATGCCGCTCGCCGTGCTGAATTCTGCAAGCTGACTCAAGAACTCGCCGTTCTCCATCGGCTCAAACGGATCCTGGTTCTCGAATTGGGCAAGCATCAGCGTCAAAAATTGGTCCTGACCGACACTCTGCGAGGCGGGCGCGGCATCAGCCCGCGTCAGACCGAGATCCTGGAGTTGGTTAAATGTGTCTAATGTGTTCATCTTGACGACCTGGCCTAGCTACGACCCATGGATAGCGTTTGCACCATCAGGTCCTTAGTTGTGTTCATGATTTCAACGCTGGATTGATAGGAGCGCGAGGCCGACAACATGTTGACCATCTCCTCAACCGTGTTGACGTTGCTGACATAGACATTGCCGTCAGCATCAGCTTCGGGATGGTCAGGCGAGTAGCGCTGCTGCAATGGAGCCTGGCTCTCAACGATGCCTTTGATACGCACACCGACGGTTGCCGATTCATCCTGCAAGGCCTGCCCGAAACTCGGGACCGACTCGAACACAGGGTTGCGCGCCCGGTACACTTTGCCGGGGTCACCACTCACGCTATCTGCGTTGGCAAGATTGCTTGCTGTCGTGTTCAGTCGCGTGGACTGCGCGTTCATTGCCGAACCGGCAATGTCGAATACCTTGTTAAGTGCCATTATTTGCCACCTCTGATGGCATTCTGGATGCCGCTGATTTTTCGATTAATGAATGCAAGACTTGCCTGATAGCCGACCACGTTCTCAGCGTAGGCTGCTTGTTCCACATCCGACTCCACCGTGTTGCCGTCGACTGACGGCTGGGTCGGGACGCGCCACTTAAGCGCGGAATGGGTATCCATAGGCGTCGCGCTATCGGCGATATGGCCGGCACGCGTGGTGGTCATACGCAGCGTGCCACCCGTCTCGTTAGCCATCGCCGCCTTGAAGTCCAGATCGCGAGCCTTGTAGCCGGGCGTATCGGCGTTGGCAATGTTATTTGCCAATACTTCATTGCGCTGCGCGCGCAGTGCCAAAGCCTTTGCATGATTACCAAACGGATTGATTTCCATAGCCATCACCTCAAACGATAGTTGCGACGAGTTAAGTCTCGCCTCGCAACAGAGATAGCAAGCGCTGTGCCAACAAAACGTTAGTCGCTGTTTTACATGATCTTTTTTGCAACGCGATCGATATGGCGGATCACACCCGGCAAATCAGGTGGCGCTGGAAGATAGGAAACCACCGCTAAGCGTCAAAGATCCGACGGATTCTGGGCGTGAATTGCTGGCACAGGTTTTGCAGCGCAACTATTACTAATGGGATGTGGCAGACACCGAACAAGGGACTTGGCCCTCCACCACACGGCCGGACAGCCCTGTAAAACCTGGCATTTTCGATCTACGAGACCAATGATGAACAGATACTGCAAATCACCGACTGACAGTTTTTTGACGTTCGCCGCGGCAACGCTCTTCGTATGCGGCATGGTCTTGCCGGCATCGGCAAACGAGTGGCAAGATCCTGCCAGTATTGCCAATACGGCGGAGCAATTTGTAACCCAGAACCTCGGGCTGAATGACGAATCACAACGAGCGAGCGCTCAGGCACCTGACGCGCGTTTGCGTTTAACACGTTGCGAGCAGGCCCTGCACGCCAGCGACATCGGTAGCCGGCGCGGCGCTAGTCGGGTCACGGTCAGGGTTGCTTGTCGCGGCGCGAAACCCTGGAAGATCTTCGTGCCAGTTCGGATCGCAAGTTTTGAGCCCATCGTTATCGCACGACGCAATCTGCCGCGTGGCCATAGAATTGAGGCGTCAGATATCGAATTGCGCAGGCAAGATGTTACCAATCAGACCGCGGGCTACTTGAACCGTACGACTCAGGCTGTTGGCCAGGTTCTCAAACAGTCTGTTGTCGCCGGCTCGAGCTTGTCGCCGGCGCATGTAAAACAGGCGACGATCATTCGTCGTGGCCAGACTGTCGTACTGGTGTCGGGTGGCAGCGGGATCAACATTCGCATGAGCGGGGTAGCCACAAACGATGCAGCGGTGGGTTCACGGCTGGCCGTTCGCAACCAAAGCTCTGGTCGGATTGTCGAAGGCACTGTATCGAGTAACGGAGAAGTCCGTGTAGGCCTGCCCTAAAGATAATTTTACCATCTGATTTTAATAGACTTTTTTAGAATTCAAGGCGATTTCCAATAACCGGGCTTTTTTGTCATAAAACACTAAAGTTTGCCCGACGCTCGCCGCTAACCCAACTAACGAGAAACACTGTAAAGGTGAAACCGATATGTCCAACGATATTGATGGCATTGCCAAAACCGGTCTGAACAAGATCGGCGATGTCACATCCGGTCGCCGTGTAGACAGCGATAAGCCGCAAACCAGCGAGCGTCAGTCCAGCCAGACCGCAAGGCCGGATACAGTGGCGCTGACCGACGGTGCCCGGCTGCTGGAGCGCGTCGAGGCAGAGCTGAATGCTGCATCGGATGTCGATGTGAAGCGCATTGACGCGATCAAGGCAGAAATTGCGAATGGCAATTATCAGATTGATGATCGTGTCATCGCAGAGCGAATCCTGCGCAGCGATCAGGAACGCGGGTAACATATAATGACTGCGGATGCCGCAAGACAGCGCTACCTGCGCGCCCGTGCGCTACTGGAAGCCACAGCGCACTCATGCGAACGGTTGCTAGATGCAATGCGTGACGAACGCGTTGCGCTGCAAAATGCAGATACAGCAGCCGTGAACGGTGCCGTCAGCCGCAAGAAAATCCACCTCGCTGATCTCGAGAGCCATGAGGCCGAACGCAAAGCACTGCTGTCAGCCTGCGGGTCTGCCGTGAGCCTTGACGCAATGCAGGCGTTTATCCGCGACAACGATGATCCTCGCAAGACGCTCGCAACACTCTGGGGGCAAACACTTGATTTGCTGGCCCAATGTCGCTCGGCCAACAATACCAATGGCGCCATTATCGCGGCGCAGCGACGCCAGCATAATGAAGCCTTGAAAGTCATTCGCCAGCAGGAAGCCGAGCCGGAGACTTATGGTCCGCAAGGGCAAACGGAAACTACCGGTCAGTACAGGGCGCTCGCTGAAGTCTGACCGCCCATCTTACCGCCATCAACTACGACAAGGAGTCCGTCATGTTGATCGTCAGTCGGCGAAACGCCGAGTCTATTCTGATTGAGCCTGCCAAGGACATCGACCCGTCCACACCGGTCTGCGAAGTGTTCGGCGACGGCCCGATCCAGATTACGATCTTCTCGGGCGCCGGCAATCGCATCAAGATGGGTGTCGATGCGCCTAGTTCGCTGTCTATCTGGCGACAGGACGCAACCGACAAGGACTGACCGACGAGTCGGCCATATTTCATCAGTAGAAAAACAATAACCAGCAGCCGCGCGCGCTAAGGCAAGACGAATGCGGCAGCCCCAGGCTGGGCTGGTGCCAATCAGACCAACTTCAGTTCAGGTGTCGAACCCTTGCGTAGGGGTTCAATCGACGGTTTTCTTTCGTCATACCGCGCACTGGCCTCGCGCGGCAGCGTGATGCCCACTGAGAACCCATCAGCACTTGGCAACACGTAAATGCTACCGCCAGCCGACTCCAGCTCACGTTTACAAATCGACAAGCCAAGCCCAGCCGATCCAGCGCGACTATTGACCTTGAAGAACGGGTCCAGTACCCGCGAGCCTGTGCTGGGAGCAACGCCTGGGCCATTGTCGCTGATCGTCACCATCGTCCGTTGATCTTTGCCTTGCGCGACTTCGACACTGACAATGAGTTCACCAGGGTCCTGATGGTGCTTGAGCGTATTCTCGAACAGCTCATGCAGAACAGTACGCAGCAGCGTGATATCGGCAACAACCATGTCAACTTCGCAGCTCAGCCGCAATTGCGCTGAGGCCGGCATCGAGACTCTCGAGTACGCCTCACGTAGTATCTCAGTCATACTGAATTGCACGACATCGCCATGACGCTGGCCGGCGCGATAGTAGCGAATGAGATCGACAAAAAACCTGTCCAGATGCGCCAAGCGAACATCAAGCATGCCAAGGGCGTGCATGGCCGAGTCAGCATCCTCCCTGAGAATGTCCTCGCGCGTGTAAGCGGACAGCTGCCTGGCCGAGCGGATAAGCGACGCGACGTCATGCGACAGCACGCGTGCGAACATCTCTTGTTCGCTGCCGGGCTGGTTGTGGGTACTCATGTTGTCTGACTTTCTGTGCCAATCATCGGCATCGCGCGCATTATGCCGGTCACGGTATCAGCGCGTTGCTTGAGAAAGCGCTGTTCCAATGCGCTGCGGTTCATCGGTTTCCCATAATAAAACCCTTGCACGCGCTGACAGCCCATCGCTTTCAGTGCGCCTAGCTGTTCAGGTGTTTCGACACCAACCGCGCCCACTGCGAGCTCAAGATTCTGCGCCAGGGTAACTATCGATTTAACGATTGCATGAGTCTTGTTGTCGTCCAGAGATTCGACAAAGCTGTGGGCAATGCATATGCCATCAAGCGGGAACTCGTTCAGATAGCTCATTGCGGAGTAGCCGGTGCCGAAGTCGTTCAGCCAGATGCCGATACCAAGATCACGCAACCGCTCCAGTGCATCACGGGTTTCTGCGTACTCAGCCCGCAGCACGGACTCAGTCAATTCGAACTCGAGCCAGGAGGGCGATACGCCCGTGCGACAGATCAGGTCATGAATTGACTCGAACAAGTCACCGCGTAACACGTGAGACGCAGACACATTTACCGAGACAGGCACAATGTCATAGTTGGCTGCCTGCCAGCCGGCAATATCCTCTGCCACCGTTTGCAGTACCAAATCGTCGATTGCCGAAACCAGACCATTTTGCTCGGCAAACGGAATGAAGGCCTCCGGCAGGAGTGTGCCGCGATCGGGGTGCTGCCAGCGAACCAGAGCTTCGATACCGTGTAGCTCATGTGTACGCGCGCATGCTTTTGGCTGGTAGAACACTTCAAATTGCTGTTCTGCCACGGCGGTCGAGAGCTCCTGCAACAGTCGCGCACGCAGCTCAGCGCTCTTGTTGAGTTTGCCCGAGTAGAACAAAATGCGATTTCGACCGCTGCGCTTGGCCTGATACATTGCCACGTCGGCGCGGGTTAACAACTCTTCGGCGTCAGTTGCATCGTGTGGGAACAGTGAGATCCCCACGCTGGCGCCAATAGTCACGGAGTGACCACCCAGCACGAATGGCACCTGTAACGATTCAATGACTTTGGCAGCGACGATCTCGGCGTCATAGGGGGACTTTATCGCTTCCGCCAGAATGGCGAACTCATCACCGCCAAGGCGGCCCACAAGATCGCCTGCGCGCACACAATTGCGAAACCGCATGGCCACTTGAGACAGCAGCTCATCACCGGCGTGATGCCCCAACGTGTCGTTGATTTCCTTGAACTCGTTGAGGTCAATGAACAACAGAGCCATCAACTCACCACTGCGTTCCGCATGGCCGATAGCCTTGAGCAATTGACGATTAAACCGCTGTCTGTTGGCGAGGCGCGTCAGCTGATCATAATCCGCAAGATCGCGCAGTCTTTGCTCGCCCTTCTTACGCTCGATGGCATAACGCAGCGTGCGTACGAACGGTGCACCGATGAACTCGCCCTTGGTGACGAAGTCCTCAACGCCGAGACGCGCTGCTGACATCGCCGTATTCTCATTGTCGTCGCCGCTTAGCACGACGATCGGAATCGACTCGTTGATGCGTTGGAGTTCCTTGACTGAGCCGAGCCCATAGCTATCCGGCAACGACAGATCCAGCAATGCGATATCGAAGTCTTGTTTGTCAAGTACTTCGCGCGCAGCACCAATACTGGGCACCGCTGTGACCTGTATTCCTCGGTCTGCGCGCCGTAACGAAACCGTTACCATCTCAACGTCAGCTTCATTGTCCTCGACAACCAGTACATCCATGTCCCGATACCTCTTTGCACGGCATTCTCGCCTTACCCCGCTGTAGCGACACCTACAGGCGCATCTTGAGCGACTTCGTAGAGAAATCAGCTGCTTATGTTCGGTCAACGAATAAACTGTGACGCAGTCCACACAAACAAAGAGCGGTTAAAGCTTCGACCCATTGCGCCGCTAGCAAAAAAGGACGATCGAACCATATGGCGCATTTCGCTAGGCCATTCGGTCGGATTTGGCATCAGGGAAGTCGCATACGTGAAAAACAGCACTCGCAGCCTGCACGAAGTGATCGAGTCGACCGTCGAGCTGGCTGCACCGCGAGCGTCCGACAAGGGGCTATCGCTCATCTGCCGAATGCATCCAACGTGCAAAGATCTTTTCACGTTCGATGCCTGGTGCATCACGCAGCTACTCTCAAACTTGCTCAGCAACGCGTTGCAGTACACAGACTGCGGGCGCGTCATGGTTAGCGTTAGCTGTGAAGATATCGACGGGCTTGAGGGCTATCGAATTGTCGTCGAGGACAGCGGCCCAGGGATTGCCGCGCCGATTCGTGAAGCAATGTTTGCATTGCCCGACCAACGCGAACACATGAGTGACCATGAGTCCATGGGTTACGGCATGCTAATTTCCAGGCAACTGGCGCACATGATCGGCGCTACCCTGGAAATTGACTCAGCGGCTGACCGAGGCACGCGTGTGACCGTCGCGGGCCCGGCCAATCATATGGTCGACGGGCAGCAGAAAACCGGCATTATCGCGAGTGCGCTGCGCGATACGCAGGCGCTGATCGTCGACAGTGATATGGCTGCGCGGCGCGTGTTGGAAGCACACTTGCGATCCTGGGGAGTCGACGTTCGTTCAGTCTTGGATGTTGCGTCGGCCTTCGACCGGATCGAGGAGACGGCCGCCCGCGAGCAAACGATTAGTATGGTGTTTGTCAGCAGTAACGTCAGTGACGAGGACATGAGGATCTTGGTCGGCGGCCTGAGCGAGGATCCACGCTGCCGCGACGTCATGCTCGTCAGTATCGACCATAGTAATCCCGTGGACACCGCTATGAGTTGTTTGCACGCATCGAGCAATCCGCGACTACCGACCCCGATCAAACCCAACGAGCTATTCGACTGTGTTGCGCAACACCCATTCGTCAGTTCGCAGAGCCTGCATTTGGGTGAACCGTCAGTCGAGAACCCGGCCAGCGAAACGCTGCGGCGTGTTCTTTTGGTTGAGGACAATATCGTGAACCAATGCGTTGCCAGTGAAATACTGAAACGTATCGGCGTGCAGGTTGATATCGCGAATAATGGCGTGGAGGCGCTGCAACGCTTGGGCGCAGGTCACTACGATTTCGTATTCATGGATTGCCAAATGCCGGAAATGGACGGCTTTCAAGCCACGCAAGAGATTCGTCAACGTGGCGACTTGAATGACCTGCCGGTGGTTGCGCTGACGGCAAATGCACTATCCGGAGACCGTCAGCGATGTCTGGACGCCGGCATGAACGACTATCTCACCAAACCGTTCAGCAAGGCGCAGCTCGAGAAGATGCTGGAGAAGTGGATTGGACC